>JAPDJO010000027.1 GCA_029259115.1 Thermoplasmatota archaeon
CGTTTTTACTACCTCTCACAATCCTTGTAGCACCCATAGTGTTTGCTGTCTTGATATTTTACTATTGTAGAATCACACATGGCTGTCCCTCCGTATTTCCTCATATTACAGGTATTCTTATTGCTATCAGCTGGCTCTTCATCTATATTAAAGGTTTTGTTAAATCATCACTTACCAGCAGATACCAACCATACGGATTTAAGTTCTATCGAAATCTCGTCCATCGCTCCTATAAAAAGTTCATCCTGAACAATTTAAGATGCCCTCACTGTAACGGTAGATTTGCTGACTATCGAAAGATAAGAGATGATGCTATCTGGTTTTGTGATTTTGCCTATATTTGCAGCTCTTGTGGCAGAGAGTATGTCCCTGAGAATGTTATCGAAACTGATCATCCGAGTATAAGAACTCTATGGACATTGAAAGAAGTGAAGAGGAGTGTCTATCTCGATATAAAAGATGTTTATTCAAAGCCAGCAAGATTTGGCAAAGGAAAAACACTTTATATTCGTATTGTTGTCAAAAACAGATCAAAGTCTAAAGTATGGATATGCTACCCCTACGTAGTTACTGATAAAGGGAAAAAACATACTTGCATCTTTGATAGATACATAGACAGAATGGAAAGCGCAGAGGAAGGATCTCCAATAGACATTCCGCCTAATACAACTATGGATCTAATAGCTCACACTTGTGATAGCGAGGAGATAAGTGATCCTCTTTTGCCAGGTGAAGTGCCTCTTAAGTTTACTTACAGTACGTACTATGATAAAGGTCCAAGTCCTCCACCGGAATATAGCATCGAGATACCAGAAAAATTGATTAGGAAGTTGGTATGCGGGCGCCGGGATTCGAACCCGGGCAGAGGGCTTGGAAGGCCCTAATCATACCCCTAGATCACGCCCGCTTTTTATCATATTATCATAATTACTTCTAATTAAGGTTTCGTTTTCTATCTCTAAGCGTTACAAACTCCTTTCCAAAATATCTCTCAACATCTCTCTCCTAAAATCAAAATCTATCCTCTTGAGGAAATAGTTTAACTCTTCAAAAACTATCCTTTCCACCTCTCTAAAATCATCCTTACCAAAACCGTAATCGCTCAATTTTTCATCAAATCCAACCTTTTCTAAAAACTCTTCAAATGCTTTTTCTGCGATTTCAGCTGATCTTACTTTTTTGCCTGTCAGTTCTTCTATAATCCTTTGAGAATTACTGGAATGTTTATGTATCCAATATATACTCCTTGCTCCAACTATTGCTAAACCACATCCATGAGGCAAATCTGGATTTATCCCACTTAATGCATGCTCTATCGCATGTACTATATGAGCTGGACTCATGTCTAGAGAAATCCCGGCTATCATTGAAGCATAAAGCAAATTATACTTTTCCTCTAAGCTCTGATCTTTCGGAAGATTTTCTCCTATCAATCTAGCGGATTCGAATGATAAGGTTTCAACGAATGGATTTGTAGATTTTGCGGTTACCGCTTCATATGCGTGGAAAAATGCATCTATTGAAGTATAGATGGATTGTTTCTCTGGTAGAGTTGATAAATATCTTGGATCATCAAAACTAACATTTGGATATCTTGCAGATATACCTACCTTGCTTTTATTCTCTGTAAGCACGGCATACCTATCTATCTCGCTCCCTGTGCCGTGAGTTAAATTTATTACAAATAGAGGCAGATACCTTTTGATTTCCATGCCTTTCAGATAATCGCTTGCGCATCCACCGTTCAAAGCTATTATAGAAGATACTTTCGCCACATCTATCGTGCTTCCTCCACCGATAGCAATTATACAATCACTACTCTCCCTCCATACCATCTCTGCAAGATCGTCAGCGACATCAACGGTTGGGTTTGGCTTAACCCTGTCAAAGATTTTATAATCTATTCCAGCTTTCTTCAATAATTTCTCAACATCATCCAAGGCGCCACTCAACCTAGCGGAATTTCTTCCAGTTGCTATGATGGCTTGTCTAATTCCTCCAAGATGCCTCGTCAAATTCCTGATAACATCTCTACCAAAGTAGAGTTTAGTACCACCGTATCTCAATTCGAAGTTTTTCATAGTTCGAATCTCCTCCCTTGCAGAGGATATAGATCCCTATTTTAAATGTTGTCCTGATAATCCGAGTTATACAATAAAACCTTTTATATTACGATTTATTTCCCCAGATAAGGCGTGGTGTAGATGGTGGCATTTACAGAATGGTACGAGGGCGGATACGGTGTGAGTTTTAGAATAAAAGGTAAGGTTTTTGAGAAGAAATCAAAGTATCAAAAGATAGAGGTATACGAAACCGAGGGATTTGGAAGAATGCTTGTTATAGATGGTGCTATCCAGTTTATAGAAAAATGGGAAAAGATGTATCATGAGATCCTGGTTCATCCAGTAATGTTGGCGCATCCAAATCCAGAAAATGTGTTGATAATAGGCGGTGGTGATGGTGGAGCATTAAGAGAGGTTCTGTTACATGAAACCGTTAAAAAAGCAAAGGTTGTGGAGATAGATAAAGAGGTTGTTGATACAGTTAAGAAATACATACCTATAGATAATGGTGCGTTTGACAACGGTAGGAGTGAGTTGATCATTGATGATGGGATAAAGTTTGTCAAAGAAAGCAAAGATAAGTACGATGTGATCATCATAGATTCTACGGATCCAAAAGGACCTGCTGAGGAACTCTTCAATGTTCCTTTTTATAAAGATTGTTATAGAATATTGAAGGATAAAGGTCTAGTAGTAACTCAATCTGGCGGAGCATATTTCGATACCAAAGTGAGCATAAGGGTTGCAAAGAACATGAAGGAGGTTTTTGACAAGGTGCATCCCTTCTTTTTCTCTGTGATAGGTTATGCTCCGTCTTGGGGATTCTCTGTAGGAGTTAAAGGAGATATAGATTTCTTGAAGATAGACGAGAAAAGAGGAAGCAGTATAAAAACAGAATATTATGACCCAGAATATCATGAAAGGATGCTGTTTCTTCCTAGGAAGATGAGAGAAACTATAGAGAGCCTATAAGAGATTTGACAACATCCAGATTTTCCTTATCACTTCTTTTACCATCCATAGGCGTTTCAAGTATCATTGGCTTATCCTTAAGATGTCTATGATTAACTACTCTTCTAAACCCCTCCAAACCTATTCTTCCTAGACCTATATGCTCATGTCGATCTATATTCGATCCCAATTCCCCTTTAGAATCATTGAGATGTATAAGCTTCAATTTTTTGATTCCAATCATAGAATCAAAACTCCTCAATGTATCTTCGAGTCCCTCTTCACTACTGACATCATATCCTGCTGAGTATAAATGACAAGTATCGAAGGCTACTCCGCATGCAACAACTGAATTTTCTATGATATAGGTTAGATGTTCAAACCTTGATCCTATTATATTTCGGGCGCCTGCCGTCGTCTCTAATAAGATTTCAAGACCATCGAGATGATCAGATAAGGAATCCAAGGCGTTAACAATATTCTTTAAGCCAAGTTTCTCGCCTTTACCAAGATGAGAACCGGGATGTATGACTATGTACCTTAGTCCAAGTAATTTAGCAAACTCAGCCTCTCTCTTTATAGATTCTAGACTTCTCTGATAGACTTCTTTATTTGGAGATGCGAGATTTACAAGATACGACTGGTGGATAAATATTGGCCTAATGTCCTCTGATCTATACCTTCTTCTAAATTCCTTGACTTCCTCCTCTGTAGGTATCGGAAATTTCCAACTTCTTGGGGAATGGGAAAATATCTGAGTACAATTGCAGCCTAGAGATTTAGCGAGATCAAATATCCTTGATATCCCTTTTGCGATGGAAAGGTGGACACCTAATCTATGCATCTCCTAGGAATTCTTCCAATGCCTTCTTCACCTCTACAACATAAGTCATTGCTGGGCCGCCGCCCATAAGTATAGCTACAGATGCAGCCTCAAGTATCTCTTCTTTTGTCGCCCCAGCTTTTAGAGCTTTCTCAACATGTATGGCTATACAATATTTGCATCTCGCTGTGATGGCTGTTCCAATTGCTATCAATTCTTTGGTCTTTGTGTCGAGTTTTCCCTCTTTAAGCACAGAGCCCATGAACTCCTTAAAGCACCTTATCGTCTCTGGCTGCTCCTTTGACATTAGCTTGAGCATATCCATTACCTGCTCTACGGCTTCTTTCATCTCTCCCATTTAGATCACCTCTCTTTGTCTTAACATGAAAATAGATGACGCTTATTAGTGCTTTGGATTTTTATTAACATTTATATAGCAAATTGATTAATATTAAAAATGTGATGAAATCTATCCTGGCATTAACTATTGCCTCAATTTTCATACTCGCTGCAGTATCACATGGATGCGAGAAAGGAGATAATGGAACATTATATCATGTAAGAACTCCAGATGGAGTGTACATAAATCTCTACAGATATGAAAATAATGGTACACCTCTTCTTCTCATACCGGGTATGTTTGAAAACCATCTCATCTTTGATTTTCCTGGCAAAAGCTTTGCGAGATTCTTGTATAGTAAGGGTTTTGATGTATGGATATTAGATCTAAGATCTCATGATGGAGACGGAGATCCCTTGTTTGATAGAGAACGCATAGAGAAAAATTGGGACTTTGATAACACCTATCTCAAGAAAGATCTGGTGACGGCTATAAGCTTTGTAAAGAATGAAACAGGAAGAAAAATTGTAATCATTGGTCATAGCATGGGAGGATATCTAGGTTATGCTTATCTGGAGATTTATGGTGATGAAAACATTTCTGCTCTAGTTACGATAGCTTCATCTGGTGTAGCTTACAGAATAGATCTTATTACAAAACTCTTAAGACTTCCTTATGGAATGAAGGTTGGAAACAGAGTATTTGTATCCAGATTTTCTCCAGCCTATCTCGATTTAAATAACAACCCTCTATTCAGATGTGGCGTAAGATCTGAATGTTTCCATAATTTCAAAACATCCTTCAAGATATCAAGAAGATTTATATTAGCACTGGATAGAGAGCCGGCAGGCGTAGTAGTGGATATGATGTATGGATTTGACAAGAACTTGAAGAATGGCCATTGGGTTGATCCACAAACTTTTTATGACTACACTGAAAATCTATCAAAAATAAACGTTCCTGTTCTTCTTATAGCAGGCTCCAAGGATCTGTCAGATTCGGCAGAGAATATACAAAAGACTTTTGATATGATAGGTAGTAGAAATAAGACTCTTTATATAATTCCAGATTATGGACATGTTGATCTTCTTTTGGGCAAAAATGCGGAAGTAGACGTATACATTAAGATAAAAGACTGGCTAGATAGTCTAATCCTTCCTGAATGATAGACTGGCTATTCCTATACCAACAGATATTGCTATAGAAGCAACAGGTGGTGTGTGATAAATAACTTCACTTGTTCCGAGTATATAGCTTGAAATGACGGCAAAAAGCATACCTACAGTGAAATATATAGCTTTTTTTCTCAAATCAGGTTCTTCCAATTTTTCTAAGCTTTTCATCAAGAATATGAAACCAAAAAGGAGTGGGAAGAATAATATTAACACACTAACAACATATAAAACATCATTGTAAACAATATGGATATATCTAATTCCATCGAATGTCCTCTCTTCAGTACCAACGAATATTTCTATAAAGAGAGATGAAACGAGACCTAGAAATATGGGAATAAGAAGAAGTAGGGAAAGCATCTTTTCCGAGAGGGGGTTCATCAGAGAATATGAAAAATATAAAAAAATAAAAGCGACGATGAAAGATACAAAAAGGACACCATATTGCAAGGATAGGGCTACATCACCATGTGTAAGCTGAGTTAAACCATCGAGCAAACTCCAGCAGCCAGCAGAAAACACAAGATAACTTAACATCTTCCTATTGATATTTTTACTCCTATACAAGTAAAAGGTTTCGATGTAACAGAATGCAGAAGCGAGAAAATACGACAGTACCCATACTTGAAACTGCATCGAAGATGAAATCACAAAAGCTCTTTAAGTGCTTTCCTCAAAAAATGTTTTGACTCTCTCTCTAACCTCCTCTTCATGCGTTAGCTTTATCTCTTCTCCAGGTTTTGGAGGAAGAACGAAGTAAAAAGTTGATCCTTTATTTGGTTTGCTCTCACACCACATCTTACCGCCGTGGGCTTCGATTATACCCTTAGATATTGCCAAACCCAAGCCAACGCCGCCTGTTTTTCTTGATCTCCAACTATCGGCTTGGAAAAAAGGCTTGAAAACATTCTTCTGTTCTTCTTCACTCATACCCACGCCTGTATCTTTTACAGAGACCATCGCACCATCACCGTATCTTTTGAGATTCACTTCTATTTCCCCAGAATCCGTGAATTTTATCGCGTTGGTTATCAGGTTCTGAATCACTTGCGTTATTTTATCCTTATCAAACTCTATCTCTACATCCTCTAAGTTCGATCTCAAAGTTAAGCCTTTTTCCTCTATATATGGCTTTAGGAAATCGAGAGTATTCTTTATTATCTCAGATAGATTCTCTTTAGATGGCGAAAGTTTCAGTCTTCCAGACTGTATCCTGGATATCTCCAAAAGTTCCTGAAGTAAGCGATTCAATCTGTCGGTATTTCTCTCTATCATTTGTAAGCTTTTAATCTGTTTATCGTTTAATTTTCCAAGATAGCCTTTGAGGAGGAGCTGAAGTTGAGACTTAATAGGGGTTAGGGGCGTCCTCAACTCATGAGATGTTATACTAAGAAATTGAGTTTTTGCCTCATCAAGCTCTTTTAATTCTTTTATCACTCTGCTAACTTCTCTCCCCATGCTGTTAAAAGCTCTTCCAAGAACCTCCAAGTCATCTCCTGTATTAATTTCTACAGGTTCAAATTCACCTTGCTCCATCTTCCTCACAGCATTTACCAGCTTATCTATGGGCTCGGTAATATGTAAAGATAAGAACTTGGCTATCAGAAGAGAGGTTAGGATAGTTGAAATGAGTATCATTGCTACACTAAATGCGAGTTTTGGTGTCAGATCTCTGCCTATAGCAGGTACGAGTAAAGCGGATAGTATAACTAGTGGCAGGATCGCGGAGAATACCAGAGAGATGTATAATTTCTTTGATATCGTAAGTGCCATGGATCAACCCTTTACTACCTTATCAACAAATATACCTATCTCTTTCAGGAAATCTTTATGCTCGTTAACATCTGCAGCAAATATCAACGACTTAAATCTCGATTCTCTTATCTTGTTGGCCATATTCAGTATAAATCTAGCAACAATGGGCTTATCCTGATAAACTAGAAGAGTAGTTAGGGAATCTAAAATGATGTAACCTTTTTTTCTCTTACTGAGTATACCGCTAAGAACGAAAGAGAGATCTGACAATGCTTTAGGTGAATCTATGTAGATGATATCATCTTTATCCCTGACATCTCTTATTGTTCTTGTTATACAATCAACTATAATCAAGTTCTTAAATTCTATCGATTTATCCTTGAGAAAGTTCTCCAATGAGGATGCCGTCTTGTTTAATGTTATATAAACCAGATTTCCATCGTTAGGTAACGATTTGAGAGCCTCTATCACTGCATCATTGTATCTTGAACTATCTATTATGAAAAGAATAACTTTATTTTCTTCCAAGTGTTTCAAGATGTCCATACTACCTCAACACCGCCTTTATCTTAGAAAGGAGTTCATCCAATTCAAACGGTTTTTGGATAAAGTCAACCACTTTTTCCCTAGAAAGTAATTCTTCCTTTTCTGCTTCGGTCATTCCTACGGCTGTTATGAATATTATCTTTGTATCCTTGAGTCTCTCGTCCTGCTCGATTTGATCCAAAATCTCTTTTGTTGTTAAACCTGGCATCATTATATCCAGAAGTATGATATCTGGAATGATGTCATCGAGTTTCTCTAAGCATTCATTCCCATTTCTAGCTGTGAATACTGTATACCCTTCAAGGTTTAATATTTCTGAAATCGTTTCTAGAATATCGGGTTCATCGTCAACAACTAGTATTATCTTCTTATCCATAGTCGCCCCTCCTGATTTTACATATGTCTCTGACTTAAATAATTATCTTTTACCAAATCGTGTTACGAGTTCAGTCCTTTCTATCACGTGACCTCTCATCTCTTTTTTGATTTTCCTTATACTTGCTCCTTCTTTGAGATTAAGAAACTTATCAATTGCATAAACTTCAAACACATACCTATGCACACCGCAAGGAGGGCACGGAGGAAAATATTCCTTCTTAAATAGAGAGTTTCTCCCTTTCTTGAATCTTTGTTCATTCTCCCTTATCTTCCCGGTACTCGCTGGTATATCATACAAGATCCAATGTATGAATGTCTTAAGAGGAGCATCTGGATCGAACATTATCAAGACCAAACTTTTTGCATCTTTCGGAACATCTTTTATTTCTAGAGGCGGAGAAAATCCTTCTCCTCTACAAGTGTATCTCTCTGGCAAAATGTTTCCATTTTTAAGTGTAGGACAGATTAATATCATTTGCCTCCACCGATATCTATAATATAGCCACAATCCTCACATTTTAAAAATAACTTTCGCCTTGGGATTAAACCATCTGTTGACCATGGAAGCATGGCAACTATAACCAAATTTTCACTTTTACATCTTGGGCATCTGTTTAATTTTTCCACTATACCAGAAAAGTTTTATCCATTAATTTACTTTGTCTAGAGATGAGAGAAATCCAAGATAAAGATATAAAGAGATTAGCCAACATATATGATCCAGAGAGCAAGGATACATTTGTCAGTGTCTACATAAATCTCAATACAAACTTCAGAAATTTTTTGAACAAGAGGATAAATGCATGCAGAAATCTACTCAAAAAAGATAGCTATCTTCTGGAAAATTTCAACAGGGCTATCGAGATCATAGAAGAATCTATAGAGAATAACAGAAAACAAGAATCCCTGATTATCTTTGCATCCCATGTGAGAGATTTCTTTGAGATATATTACTCATCGAAGGATGTAGAAAATCTACTGGTAGTTGACACATCTCCATACATACGACCTGCCATCGAAATCTTGGAAAACTACAGAAAGATTGGTCTAATTCTAATGAATACTAACAGAGTAAAAATGTTTGTCCTTTACCAAGAAAAATTGATACCGAGAAAGAAATTGTCAGAAGATATACTAAATAGGCACAAGAAAGGTGGCTGGTCGCAGGCCAGGTTTCAAAGAATCAGGAAGGAAGAAATAAAGAGTTTTATGAAAGAGGTTATAGAATCTTGCAACAGTATATTTCACAATGTTGATAGTATTGTTCTAGCTGGACCTGGAAACGGAAAGAAGATTTTTCTAGATATGGCTCCAAGTAACTTGAAAGAAAAGATTGTGGATGTTGTCGATCTTGATTTTGATGAAGATGAGAAGGAGCTGATCAGGATTTTGAATAAAATAGAAGAAAGGGAAGAGGAAGCAGAAGAGGGTATTTTGATAGAAAAGATCAGGAAGGAGATTCTCAGGGATGGTTTGGCAGTATATGGAGTAAAAGAGGTTTTGAATGAGGTAATGAAGGGAAAGGTGGATATCATAATGGTGGAGAAAGGTCTTAGAATAAAAGGATGGATATGCGAAAGATGTCAGGCAGTAGGAATAGGTAGCAAGAAACTCTGTCCCAATTGCAAAGAAGAAGTATCTGAAGTTGATGTTATTGAAGAGATACTGGAGTTTTGTGAGAGATTTAATACCAGGATTGTTTTTGTCGAGAAGAGTGAAGCAGAAGATTTAGGAGGTATAGCTGGACTATTGAGATACAAGTGATCGAATCTTCAAATTCGATTATTATATCTCAGAAAACTATTTAAATGCCTTATGTTTAGGAAGATTGCAAAGTTGGGGGAGTTATGGAAACAGATAGAAAATTTGAGGATTTCTTCAGAAGGGTTCAAAAAGAGGTGCAGAGAGAGATTGAGAAGAGCATAAGGGATGAAAATATAAGATATGCTTTGCAAGGTGGAAAGCTTTTGAGACCGGTTATGCTGATGCTCTCATTCAAAGTCTGCGATGGTAAAAATTACAGAAAAGCTTTGGAGTCTGCGCTCGGTATAGAACTTGCTCATTCCGCGTCTCTCGTTCACGACGATATAATAGATAAAGATAATGAGAGAAGAGGAAGACCTTCCCTTCATGTAGAGAAGGGTCTTGAAGTAGCTATTCTGACTGGTCATAGAATGATAAATGAGGCTTTCAGAATTGCTCTCAAACATGGAAAAAGAAATGCCTTTATCTTTCTTGACACATGGAATGAAACACTAGAGGGAGAATTGAAAGATGTGGAGATAACCTCTAAGCTAATGGATCATATAAAACGAGGAGATCTCCGCGAGTTGTCTGAGGAATATTTTAAAATAATAGATCTTAAAACCGCATCCCTGTTTTCGGCAGCCTGCAGGGCGGGAGCGATAGAGGCTAATGCATCTGAAGATTTAACAGAGTTGTTAGCAAGATATGGGAGAGAAGTTGGCATATCGTATCAGCTTGCGGATGATCTTGTAGACATAATAAGTGGAAAATTTGATGAAGGTTTGGTTTTGCCTCTTGTTAGACTTTACAGAGGAAAAGAAATTGAGATTGTAAAGATTGCTGAGGAAAACAACAAAATTTTATCAAATCTCATAATCAACAGAAAAGAGGATTTGAAGGAAATATATTTGGAGGAAATAAGAAAACATGTAAAAAACGCTGAAAAGTTAGCGTCTTCTGAAAAGATAAAAGATGGTCCATTCAAGGATATGTTGAGAGAAGCGCCTAGATATATAGTCAATAAAATGCTTGAAAACGTTGGTGTTGTAATATGATAGAAATAGAGAAAAAAGGGATGTTATCTCCTTTCACGATACTCACATCCATATTAACTGGCGGTTTCTTCCCTTTGCTTGGCTCCTTCTTTGCCTCTATCTTTATCCATAGAGTATATTGGGAAGGGATCATATTAACATCTGTAGGAGGATTCGTGGCTCATTACTTCTTGGCTCATTCCATACATGACCTTTATCATTACAAGATAGAGAAAAGGGCTACGTTGAGTAAGAAATCTCTGAAGGTCATTTTTGCTATGTCTGTGATTTTTCTCTTACTTATTGCCATATATCTAACCCTAAAATGTGGGTGGCCAGTTCTGATTTTCTCGATTATAGGAGCAATAGTTTGTATGTATGCAGAAGGTTTGTTACATCATGAATCTCAAATGGCATTCGGAGCCATGTTTCTAGTTATAGGATCCTTCTATGTTCAAGTTGGATATCCACATGGTATAAATGGAGCAATAACTATAGGGTTTAAACCTTGGCTCGAGGCTATGCTTTTGTCCTTTTTTGCTTTCTTTAGCCAGTATGGTTGGCTTATGTTCTATCGCCTAGATGATTATGAGTGGAACAGGGCGACAATAAACAAAAGCATAATATTAACCAAAACAGGTCTTGTCTTTCTAGTGCTTGTTTTTATGGTTCACGCCTTGCTGTAAGATTTTAAATTCGATGATAGAGGTGGTTAGTCACTCTTTTCATATAATCTGGATCGTCTTCCTTCTTCAACCTCCCTCCGAAGTATTTCTTATTAAGAGATTTAATTGTCCCAGATGTCCCTATGGTTTCGATCTTTACACGTTGATTTCCTATCCTCTCTATAGATTTGAGTAGACCTATCACATCATCTTTGTAAAGATGGTAACAATGGACTATACCCTCCCTCCCGTTGAATCTGGTCAATCTCAAACCAACCTCTTTAGATCTATTACCGAAAATCTCTAGAGATTTATTTCTAATGGCTTTCTTTACTTCTTCTCTGCTAAGCGCTCTATCTGGCTCTCTTATAACGAAACCAATGTATCGATGCCTTTTCTTTCTATTCTGACTCAATGCGGGGTGCAAGAAGATAAGTGGCGCGAGCATTCTTATCAGCAAATTCGAACTCCAGTTTAACCGGGTTATCGTTACCCAGGTATATCGTTAAAGGCTCATCTCCTTTGACAGGTTTTATCATACTACTGAAATAGTCTATGGAAAACAAACTTCTGCATTTTTCTGGAGCGTTTAGATCTATCAATAGATCCTTTGGCAGCTTTAAGTTAACTGTGTCTGTGTCTCCCTCAGCAAAAAGTTCAAATGCATCTTGAGTAGCAAGTAGTGCTATATGATCTGAAACTGCCTCAGAGGCTTTTACCCCCTGATGTAGCTCAGATGCTTTTAAGGTTATCTTAGCTGGAAGGTTGAGACTCGGAACCTTTGGCTCGGTCATTCCAGTTGTATCTATCAATCCTATCTTTCTAACCAAGTTACCAATCCTGACGATCAACTTGTTTGATATTTCATCGAATTCTAGAGATACTGTATCATTAGAGCTTGCAAGCTTCATGATGCTGCCAAGCTTGTCTAGATCTATCCCTATCTCCATCTCGTCAGCTTTGTATTCTTCGAATGCAGAAGCTCTTATCTCTAGATCTACCATAGCTACGTGAGCAGGATCTACAGCTCTCAGACTAATACCATTTGGCGTTACATTCAGTTTCACTTCATTAACAAGTGGAGACACTATATCTATCATCTTTTTTAGGGTTTCTGCCTTTATTTTTGCTTGAAACATCTTCTCCTCCTCGCAAAAACCTAATTTGCTGAGAATAATACAATCTCTGTTTATAATGATGACGGTCTTTTGACTCAACTTACCTTAAAACTATTTTTCTTCCGCTTCGATGAATAATTATCTCCTGAGTACGACCTTTACGTCTGATGTGTGCCGGAATTACAATAACTGTAGCACCCAACAGCCTGAGTTGTTTTTTGAAAAAATCTAGATCAATGTTCTTACCCACATCGAACAAAACAGCTATAACCTTTTTAAAGTAAAGTATATCTGTCTGGACTTCACCCAGTAAATTTTTCAAAATACCCTTATTTTCGGCTACTTTAATCTCTATAGCGATCTCATCATTTACCACAACATCTGCCTTACCATGCTCAAAAGGATATTCAAGCCTTACCGCATTTCTTCCAATCTTCCCAGCAATCCACCGCGCCAACTGATCTCTAAGATTTTTCTCCTCTTTGACCACACCCAATGGTTCAAACTCCATTATGATTTGCACTAATTTATCAGAGTCTCTATCAACTTTAAGATCGTCTTCGTCTGCCTCTTCTGCTCTCTTTATTATATCATGATACTGCCTTTTCTCCTTTCCTCTTTTTTCCTCTGTCTTGAAAAGCTCTTCTCTATATTTTTCTAATTCTTCCAACACATCTCGGTATCGTACTTTGTATCTTCTAGCTAAATTCAGAATTTCTCTAAAGCTAAGATTAGATGCCATGGCATCCACGATCTCACCTTTTGTTCTAAAATAATATCTTTCCTCAGTAAGGGGATCTTCATCATACAATTCTATACTTCTAGAAATTGCTATTGATTTAAGTTGATTAACTGTAAATCTTGACAAAATTTCTGCTTTAGCCTCTTTAACTTTAATGCGCCATTTTATTTCCTTAGCAACTCTACTAACAGCTTTTCTGGCGGCCTGTCCCATTTTTTTAAAAGCACCGATGAAACTTATCTTTTGCTTCATACGGTAATTAATATATTCTATGATTTATTTTAAACTTTTTAAGATTTGACGGTCTTTTGACTCAAATGCAATTGATTGATGATTCCTTACTAACTATCTTTCAGAAAATACTTAATACAAGAAATCGATGCGATATAGCAAACCGTGGGTGGAGGTGGTGATGGTAAGATGAAACTATTAGATAAATTTGTAGTAGTTACGCTTTTGTTGACCGCTGTCTATCCAGTTGCACTCGGAACAACTGTCTTTATTGGAGGATGTCATGCAGATGTAGATATAGACAAAACGGTATGGGATGGAAGTAATTGGGTTGACAGCATTAATATATGCTTGGATGAGAATGTAGAATTTAAAATAGTTGTCACCAATAGTGGAGATGGGAGTCTAAGTAATCTACATATAACCGATGATCTACCAGACTTTTTGACTTATAATAATGATGCGTCAATGGTACCGAGCTCGTACTCAGATCACTATATCGAATGGCATGTAGATGAGCTTGCAGAAGGAGAAAATATAGTAATAACATTTAGCGCCAGAGCTACATCAACTGGCGAAGGTGACAATATTGCATCTGTTGAAGGTTCAGGAGGAGGGTTTGAGGGGTTAAGTCCTGGCTTCTGGAAAAATCACCCTGATGATTGGTATGGGTACTCCCCATCAACTACAATCGGAGAGGTTTTTGATCTCCCAGATGAACTTAGTGAGCTTTCATCAAAAACATTCATGGAGGCTTTGAACTTCCATGGCGGTCCCGATGTGGTTGATAAGGCGAAGCTTCTTTTACGACAAGCTGTAGCAGCACTACTCAATGCAGCACATCCAGGTATAAACTATCCTCTCTCACAGAATGAAATAATTAGCCAAGTTAATGATGCTTTAGCTACACTAGACCCGGACACTATTCTCGATCTTAAAGATACTCTAGAGGATTACAACAACCTTGGTGGCGATTTTGATGACGATGAAGTATCTGATTCCGACAGTGCTCACGTAAAGGTAGAGCAGTGCGGAAACCCTGATGTGGAGATTGTTAAGAAGGTGTGGGATGGAAGTAATTGGGTTGACAGTGTAACTGTTAATGTTGGAGAGGATGTGAAGTTCAAGATAACTGTTACAAATACTGGGGATGTTCCTCTAGATACATATGTCAAGGTGTCTGATGATCTGCCAGATTTCTTGACTTACAACAATGATGCAAATCCAACACCTACATCTTCATCTGCACATCATATTGAGTGGAATAATCTTGCACCACTTGGTGTTGGAGAGAGTGTTACAATAACGTTTTCTGCACATGCTGACTCTACAGGTGAAGCAGATAATGTTGCATCTGTTAGAGCTAAATACGACTGTAATCCAGAGGTGACTGATTCTGATACTGCTCATGTGAAAGTCAGATGTAAAGATAATTCTCCTCCAAACAAACCTGCAAAACCTTGTGGTCCGACATGTGGACGGGTTAACATAGAATACACCTACATTGTCGTGACAACAGATCCTGATGGAGATATGGTATATTACTTTGTAGACTGGGGAGATGGAACAAACAGTGGATGGATAGGACCATATGAAAGCGGTAAGATGGTAAAAGTTAAACATAGATGGACTCAACAAGGCTACTATCAAATAAAGGTAAAAGCCAAAGACATATATGGCGAGGAAAGCGAGTGGTCTGATCCCTTGCCAATAACAATGCCAAAAAGCAAAGATGACCAAAAAGATGATGATCAAGCAGATGGAAAAACAAAACGTTTCGGTATCATAACAAATATTCTCAAGAATATACAGCGGTTCTCGTCGAATAGAAACGCCAAGACCTTCAACACAGTGATCTCAAAATTAATAGAACGCTTCCAAAATATGCACAATGTAAACCAAGAAAAGGAATTTGTTTCACCGCGGAATAGCATCCGTAAAATCTACAGTTCTTTTATCAACGATTGATAGAGATTTGATCAACAGTGTTTCCAGCAAGATGGGCTCGGCCGGATTCGAACCGGCGACCTCCGCCTCGTCAAGGCGACGTCATAACCCCTAGACTACGAGCCCGACAAATCAAAGATAGGATTTTTCCTTTTAAATTTAGTGATGAAAAGTTAATTAAGGTTTAAATTTTTACAGATTCGATGGTTGGGGAGGAGTACAAGGAAAGCACTATATATAAACTTGTTAAACTCCTTAAAGAGAATGTTTTGAGGATCCTCATCATTCTAAGAGAGGAAGAAAAGTTGAGATGGAAAGAAATACAAGAGAAAACAGATCTACCTGTAGCTACTCTGAATAGATCTCTAGCAGCTTTGAAGGACTTGCACTTTATAATGAAGGAAGGCGAATTTTACAGATTAACATGGACTGGGAGGCTTGCCTTAGATGGATTATTCCTATTAGGTTTGAGGATAGGGGAATTTCCATCCAGCGAAAAGATTGAGGATATAGTTGCTGAGAGATTGTTGGCTAGAGACGTGGTCCTCGCTATCCTCATAATACTATTTGCGAGTTTGAAGATAAGAGGAAGATTAGATATCAAAGAGTTTGAGAATGCCCTCGATGAAGAAAGAAAAGTTATTTACAAGATAATTGGCGATTTCGAGAAGGAAGGTTTATTAAAGTTTGATGGAAAAGTCGTAGAGGCTACGGATAAACTCAAAGAGATGGGATTAGTAGATATTCTATCACTCTAGCCTAACCCTAGATATTACCGTCGGTGGAAGAGAGGGACCAGAGGGATTCTCTATCTTCTCTACTTCCTTTACTTCCACTCTTATACCTTTCCCAAACAGTTTCCTGTATCCTTCCTCTATATCTTTGAGTAATTTTTCTTTTTCTCTAGTTTCTCCCCTAAACTTGAGTCTTATCTCTACCCTATCCATCTTCTCCTGATAGAATTGAAACCTTTCCAGATTTGTGACATTGAATTTCTCTAAGGATTCTATCAATGGTAAAGGTGCACTAGCTGGGGGTATAACCCTTCTATCTGGCAGAACTATCGATTCTCTTTTCCTTCCCTCCAAACTTTTGATTATGGGGGTATTGATCCCACATTCGCAATCTTCATCCGATAAGGATACCATATCGGCTAAACCAGAATATCTGATTATGGGAACACCCACCGGTAAAAGTTTAGTTATAACTGCATTACCAATCTTACCTTCTTCATCAACGGTTTCAAGATATATAAGATCCGCATTTACATGCATCTTTCCCTCTAGGCATTCAAATGCTGTGATTGCACCTTCCGTTGATGCATACAAATTTTTTACCTCTGCATCAAAAGCATCCTCGATAAGTTTTCTAGAGTATTTATCTAGAATCTCCCCACTCGATATGATGTATTTTGGCCTAATATCTTCTCCTAGACCTTCTTTCCTAAGAAATGCAAGGTTTACTAGCACACTTGTATAGCCTATTATAACATCTGGCTTGAATTCACTCAGTCTTTTGATTAAAATCTCCCCACTCTCATTCACAGATAGCATTTGGTGCTCTCCTAGCAATTTCATGGACATTGCTTTTTCAGCAAGATCTCTATATATTTCTTCGTCACTCGATCCAGGTATAGAAAAATCACCTATGTTCGATACTCTAGCTTTCCTCCAATTAAGACCGTAAGCCTTGAGGATTCTTAATCCGTAGATCGAGTTTATCGTACTCTCATAAAGAGGGAAGAAAAGGATTATAGGTTTTCCAGATGAACCTGATGTACTTACCTTGTATCCCATTTTGTCTCTGTACTTCCTTGGAAGGATTTCTTCAAGAGATTTGCTGGCTAATTCCTCTTTACTTACAAGAGGAAGATTTTTGGAGTCTTCTAACCCCCTAATTTTCTCTATATCCACCCCTGCAGCGTCATACTTCTTCCTGTAAAATATAGTTTTGTGATAGGCGTATCTCAATACCTTTAAAAACATCTTTTCTTGGTATCTCTTCATCTCGTCTTTATTCAACTTCCATATTCTACCCATTATGCTAAAATAATTCCAAGCTAGTTTAGATAGTAGTATTGGATTAAGCAAAGGATTCACAATATCACCTCTTGATTAGAATTACAGATTCAGTCCCATCCTTTCTCTTTTTTCTATCCAAGATTTCTAAATTCCTTACATTCAGCTCCTCTTTACCAAATACTAGAGAAAATGATCCTGCCGTCCTACAGACTATATAGGTTCCTTTTTTTGCATCCTTAGAGATCTTTTCGAGGATTTCTTTTTTGGGTTCTGTTCCAAGAGCAACGACTATAAGATTAAAATTCTCAAGATCTGTATCTTTACCATCTGCGTGTTTTATTTCCACATTTCTTAGTTGATATCTCTCAATAATTTTTTTAGCTGCATCAGCAGCATCTTTGTCTCTATCTATGCCGACTATATTCCATTTTTTTATCTTAGCTAAACTTACAACTGTATTAGGTATAGATCCACATCCTATAACCAGAACATTGGATTCATCTTTGATTGGGATTGACGAAAATTCATCTATAATTATCTTGTCCTGGATTGTGATATACAGTTTTGTTAGCAACCAAGATCTAGAGAATATCTTTTCGAGAACTCTAAGATACTTATTGTGAAGGGATTGCAGTGCCATTTTCCAGTTCCCTCTTTATCCTCTTTCTCTCTATCTTGTAATATCTCCTCATAGCAAAATTCAAGGTTGGCAAAGATAATAGGGCAGGGGATTTTTCATACTCTTTTGCATAACCAATGTAATGCAGTATCCTTTTCAGCACTTTATCCATAGAATAAAACTTCTTCGTGATCCACATATAACCTTCCAATAATTCCTCTGGCGTCATCTTTTTTGGTCTGAATACTACATGAGCCTGACTGTATTTGGACCAGTCCTTGGTCAGGATTCTACCTTCCTTCTCGAATCTATAATATATGGCTGTTCCAGGATAAGGAGTTAAGATGTTAAATTCGATACCATCAACTTGCCACTCCTCTAAAGATTTATACGTAGTCTCAAATACATCAGGTGTATCTTCATCGAATCCAAAAATCATTCCACCAACAACAGCTATACCATGTTTCTGTATCTTTCTAACGTATTCTCCATACTTCTCAACAACGTTCACATTTGTCAGCTTATGTATCTTTCTTAACGTTTCCTTTGAAATAGATTCAAATCCAACGAACCACTGGATACAGCCTGCCTCTCTTGATAGTTTCAGAAACTCCTCGTCTTTACCTAACACATTTATATTGCCGTTTGCAATCCACTTCTTACCCAATCCTCTCATGGCTTTGAAGAGAGCTTTAGAATAATCGAGATCCAAAGTTAGACTGGCGTCTCTGAATATTATAACTTTGTTGGGGATTGATTTTATATCTTCAATAACATCCCTTATAGGTCTTTTCCTAACCTTCTTCCCTAGAAGTTGAGAAGTTGGACAAAACTCACATCCAACTGGGCAGCCTCTCGTAGCTTGGACAGCTCCAGACATAAAGTTATAGTAAAGATCTCTTCTCGGATTTGGTATCTTTGATAGATCCGGTTTTTCTTCAGATGAATAGACTTTTTTGAGCTTACCCTTTTCTAGATCATCTAAAAGCTTTGGCCATAGATTCTCTGCTTCGCCTATAACTATGGCATCTGCATGCTGTTTAGCCTCTTCAGGAAGAGCAGATACGTGATATCCGCCAAGCACAACTTTAACTCCCAACTCTCTGAATTTATCAGCTATCTCA
Source organism: Thermoplasmatota archaeon (assembly GCA_029259115.1). Classification (GTDB taxonomy): domain Archaea; phylum Thermoplasmatota; class E2; order DHVEG-1; family B18-G2; genus B18-G2. The sequence continues at coordinate 19,279 of JAPDJO010000027.1, forward strand.
TAGGCTCTGTAAGCTGTTATGGTCAATACAGATATTCCAACGAGATCCCACTCATCTGTTATCTTCAATTTTTCGTAATTTTCGTTTATTATCCTCACTTCGTGTTTTTTTGGAGTTACCGCAGCAACCATGGGCAGAGTTAAAGATGGATTTCCATAAATTATGGATACAGGTTTGAGTCTATCTCTATACGTGGTTATTCCATGTTCTAGTCTAGGCTCTATCAGCAATATTCTCATATCAATCCTTCCTCACTTTAGAAATAACCACAGGCGGCGGTGTTGCTATTCCTTCCCTTCTGTTGGTTTTTATTTCTTTCACTTCCTTGACATTTATATCTACATCTCCCAGAGCTTCCACGAAAGCTTCTTTGAGTTTGGTTTTTACTGTATTCTTCTCTTTATCATCACACTCCTTGAACACCACCAGTATATCTATCTTATCGTATCTCTCCTGGACTATCTGAAACTGCTCTATTATTCTAGAGCCTACATCAGACATGACCTGATATGGTATACCTGTTATAGCCAAAGGTGGTATCATTCTACCATCTGGGAGAACAATCGTGTCTATTTTTCTCCCTTCTATCCTTTCGATTATCGGTGTGTTCATTCCACAGCTACATTCTCTATCAGACGGGACAAGCAAGTCGCTCACTCCATTGTACCTTATAACAGGCGTACCTCCCTCTATGAGGGATGTAATGACGATCTCTGATAACTCTCCAGGAGAAGCTTTTTCTCCCCTTCCATTCCAAAATTCTATATTTACTATATCAGCCTGTATATGCATATTTCCCTCTTTGCATTCAAAAGCCATGGGGCTACATTCTGTAGCTCCATACGTCTCAAAAACTCTAGCATTGAATGTCTCTTCCAGATATTCCCTGGAGTACCTATCTAAGATAGCACCAGATGATGCTATATATCTAGGATTTACGTTCTCTCCTTTGCCCCTATTTTTCAGAGTGGCTAAGATCTTCATTATGTCAGGGTATCCTCCTATTATCTCTGGTTTGAATTTGTTTAAATCTTCCATTATCCTTTCTGGATCATCTCCCACGTGATAAACCCGGATATTTTTTAGTGGAATAACTCTATCAATACTAGGAATAGCAGATCTGCTGAAGAATTCCTCCTCGCCGCTCCCCGGGGATAGATCTATCAGAAGAGCTATCCTATTTTTCCTCCAGCTGAGATCGTATTCCTTAAGTACTCGAGTATAGAATATCAGTGTTTTGTACATGAAAAGTGGTTCAACAAATATTGAAACAGGTTTACCAGTTGATCCCGATGTGCTTATCACCGAATACCTGTCTTTTTTTGCCTTATCCGGAAGTAGTTTATCAGGAAAAGCATTCCTAAAATCATCCTTTGTAGTAATTGGAAGTTTCTCTATATCACCTATACCTTTTATCTTGCCAATGTCTATGTCTTTATATTTTTCCCGATACATGGGAATTTTTGTTGCGTTTTTCAAAATCCTTCTAAACGCTTTATCCCTGTACCTTTCCAATTTCTCCTTGGAGTATCTCCATATCCTGTCTGCATCTGTTAAGTAGCTTTTTATAACCTTAGACAGCGTTACGGGATTTAGTAAAGGATTCATCTATTGAAAGATGGTATTAAGTTTATTATAAAGTTTCGAAAACCTTAAAAATCCAAAAATTGGATGTTCTTTATGGACTATTAAATCTTGATCAGGTGAAAAGATGTTCAGATTTAGCGAAAAATCACATATGTTTAAACCCCATAGATCAACCATCGTATTGATTCTCGTCATGATTTTTGCGTTTTCTGTGTTGATAATCGTATCAAAATTTGCATATACCCCTTCTCCTGCAGAAGAAACTTTTGGGATAGACAATTGGATTTTTTTACATATATTCGAGATATTGGGCTTCCTTGCATTAGTATTATCTATCATCCATAGCTTGAGAGTTTACGGAAGAGATTATACTTTGATCTTCTTCCCTTCTTGTTTCTTATATGGATTGATACTTGAACTCCCCTTCGACTCTTATAATCAGAATGCTTGGTTAAAGGTTGGACCCTATGGGAGTATGCTATCTGTAGTGGCAGGATGGTGTGTGATTAACTACATCCTATTATCAATCTCGAGGGGAATGAGTTGTAATCTATCGGTTATTGATAGAGGGATACTATGTGGGTTGCTTGGTGTTTCTATAGACATACCATTAGATCCTATCGCATATGCATATGGCTTATGGTACTGGGATGGTACGTTTTTTGGTTTTCCTGTAATAACATTTTTTGGTGTCCCTGTTATAAATTTCATGAACTGGTTTTACACAATATTTGTATTTGTTGTGTTTCAGGAATATCTAAGAAAATCGGATTTCAGCCCAAAAATGAAGTTTTTGGTCTCTTTACTTACAATCCCTTTGCTTGTAATGATTGTTTTTCTACTAGCCTATACGACTCTACATCTGCTCTTGATAATGGGGTGATATAGATGATAAAAATGCTCCTCAAGGTGTTTGATGATGCATTTCCTCTGTTTACATTATGTGGAGTGTATATCTTTTCTTTGATTATCGCTGCTTTAGTAGGAAGATTTGATTTATTTTTGCTCGATCTTGCAGTTGCATACGTTGTATTATCGATAACCTTCATACTGTACAAAAAATCTTGATTTATGCAAAACTTTTAATCCATATACAGCCTTTCCTTATCCGATATGGTACTCGAGAATCTGAAAGAATCGTTGAGGGGAACTATACAGAAGATAGCCAGCGCTGTCACTGTAGATTCTAAACTGATAAAGGAAGTTGTTAGAGATATACAGAGAGCTCTGCTTCAAGCCGATGTTAACGTCAAGCTTGTTTTGGAACTGTCAAAAAACATAGAGAAAAGGGCTCTTCAGGAAAAACCTCCCGCAGGGATGAGCGCAAGGGAACATGTAATAAGGATAGTTTATGATGAACTGGTAAAAATCCTAGGAACAGGAAAAACTCTACCTCTTAAGAAACAGATAATTCTCATGGTTGGATTATATGGACAGGGTAAAACAACAACATGTGGAAAGTTGGCTAGATACTTCAAAAGAAAGGGTCTAAGACCTGCTCTCATAGCTGGAGATGTACACAGGCCTGCGGCTTACGATCAGTTGAAGCAGATAGCTGAGAAGGCTGAGGTTCCATTTTATGGAGATAAAAATGCAAAAGATGCGGTCGAGGTTGTCAAAAAAGGTGTCGATCATTTCAAAAGATCAGCAGATGTTATCATAGTTGATACCGCAGGCAGGCACAAGCTGGAGGAGGATCTCATAAACGAGATAAGAGATATTGAGAGAGAGATAAAAGCGGATGAGAAAATCCTCGTTATTGATGCAACCATTGGACAACAAGCAAGGGATCAGGCAAAGGCATTCCATGATGCTGTCGGAATAACGGGTATAATTCTAACTAAGATGGATGGTACTGCAAAGGGAGGTGGAGCTCTATCTGCAGCAGCCGAGGTTGGTGCTCCAATAGTATTTATAGGAACTGGCGAACACCTATCGGATCTAGAATCTTTTGATCCAAAGGGATTCGTATCTAGGTTGTTGGGAATGGGGGATATCAGGGCTCTTCTGGAAAAGGCAGAGGAAGCTATGAAGGAAAAGGAAGCAGAAAAGGCTATCGAGAGAATAGTTTCAGGAAAATTTACTTTAAAGGATATGTACCAGCAGATAGAGATGATGAAAGGCATGGGTCCTTTACAGAAATTATCTGAGCTTTTACCGTTCGGATTCTCTGGAAAGGTCAAAGATGTTGATATGGAAGAGACTCAAAGAAAACTCAGAAAGTTCAAATACATAATGGACTCGATGACTGAAGAAGAACTAGAGAATCCAGAGATAATAAAAGGCTCTAGAATAAGGAGGATTGCAAGAGGAGCGGGGGTAGAAAGTAAAGATGTGAAAGAGCTGTTAAAATACTACCACATGACAAAAAGCATGATGAAAGGATTCGCGAGCAATAGAAAGTTAAGAAAAAGTCTTATGAAACAGCTTAAGTTTACTTGATCTCTACTCTAATGGACTTCTCAACCAAGGGTAGAAAAGAAATCTTATGCCTGTTGATCTCAACTTTATCAACCTAAAACCTCTCATCCAAACTCTGTCACCGAAAATCGGTATCAACCAACTTGGACCAAACATCGATCCCCACCAATTGTTCTTGATATTAGGTAAAAAGTTGATGGATGATAAACCTCTTCCTTCAATTTCTATTAAAACACCGTATTTCTTATTTCCACAGATATTGTTGTATTCTATATCTGGATAGATCGCGTTTGCAAGAGAGATACCGATCTTATTATCTGCTATTCTATTGTTTCTCAACGTATTGTAATGAGACCATTCTATTCTAACCCCAACACAATTTGCAGTTATGGAATTATTGTCTATCCTGTTCCAGTTCGATCCGTATATAAGAGAAAGTCCCTTATGGTTTGATGAGATGGTGTTATGAGATAGGGTGTTGTGATAGGATCTTGTCATATTTATACCCACCAAATTATCTGATATGACATTTTGCTCTATTTCATTCCTATCTGTCTCGCTCATGTTTATTCCTAAAGAGTTTTCTGTAACAAGGTTATGTCTTATGGAGCAACAAAAAGCATCCACCACATAATCTGGTCTTCCTATTTGAATACCAGCCTTTCCTTCAGAACTGTTTTTGATCGTAAAGTTCGAGATGCTAACAAAAGGTGCGAAGATAAACACAACATCTCCTCTTTTGCAACCATCTATTACTGTAGTGTTTCGATTTTCTCCAACAATTTTAAGATAGGGTTTGTTAATGGATATAGTCTCATAATATGTTCCGTTCTTGACATATATGGTATATCCAGGCTTAGAGAGATTAATAGCATCCTGGATGGTTGTATTTGCATCGACTGAAACAGTTATATAGCCGTTGTGGAGTCTTAGAACGTGTACCTGTCGAGTGAACGTATTGTTTTTTGTTTCATTTGTAACACAAAGCGTAACATTGTACCATCCCTCCCTTCGATACATGTGTTTTACTTTGCATCCTGTACTAAAGTTACCGTCTCCGAAATCCCAGAGGTAAAAGCTATTTCCTGAAACGAAAGATAATGTCCCATCAAAGAATATCTCTTGATCAACCAAAGGTAGAACTGGCTCATAATAGAAAAAGGGTAGGAAAGGTTCATTTTTAAAAGGCTCCGCCAGAGGGTAATGATCTATATTGTTTCCTGCACCACGGATATAATAGGGTATCGAAGAATCGTGACCCTCCCAGTAATTCCCTCCAAACTCAGAACCACTATCCCACACATTTCTGCAATTATCCTTGGCATGGATATCATTTTTCCAGAATACATTATTGGAGATTAGATTGTGACTCGAAGCAGATATCACCTCTATGCCAACATCATTATTTGAGATGTTACATTTTGTAATCAACGTATAATGTATGCAATGATCTAGAACTATACCTCTTCTATTGTAAGATATATGGCATCCGCGTATCTTGTTGTTACGTGAGGATGGCAAGCAACAAAAATAGATTCCATCCTTGCATTTTGTTATTCCACAGTTTTTTATAGTATTGTTGTTTGATCGAGCTGAGTAACCGTGAGGGCAACCATTGATAGAAATACCTATATCATCTTTTTTGAAATCACAGTTTTCTATAACGTTGTCAGATGATGAAACTAATAGTACACCAAATCCACACCCTCTAAAGCTACAATTTACAACCCTTCCATTTGTAACATTGTAGAAAAAGACACCATTTGGACGTATTGAAGCAAATCTACAACCATTGATTTGACAATTCTCTATGATAAAATGCGCCCTTGTATTCTTGATTGTAATCCCGCTTTTGCCTATCGCTATAATCTTCCAGTTTGATATTATATATGGATTAAGAGATGTACCATTACCCTCTCTGACTCCATTTTCTGGAGTAAAATCATCGTCACCATCTATAAAGATTGGTCTGTGAAAGCAAGATGAATCACAACTTTTAGATTTACCCAACTCAAGAACCATGGGAGGGGATACGAGAGAGAAAATGATAATGAATGCTGAGGAGATTGTTATGAATATCTTGAGAGTCTTTTTCACACATAAATGTATTTAAATATATTGATATAAATCTTCCTAAAGAATTAATGCAAAATTATATTACGTTATCTTTTCTTTTTATCATCATGCTATTCAAAAATGCAAAACAAATTATCGAAAACGGGAAAGATAGAAGAACAAAACTAGCACGAAAAGACATTCTTTCAATCTTATCTGAAATTGTCAAATCTGTGGATCCATACAGAGTAACTCACAAATACTTAGAAGAAAATATAGAGCTCTCCAGTTACAAATCCATATATATGGTTGCTTTTGGAAAAGCGAGCATAAGGATGGCGCAAGCAGCAAGTGATCTTTTGCCTGTTAAAGAAGGAGTAGTTATAACAAATGAAGACAAGATTGTGAAAGCGAAAAATGTTCACACATTTACTGGAGATCATCCGATACCAACATTAAGGAATATAAAGGCAACAGAAAAAGCTATAGAAGTTGTAGAGAAATGCAAAGAGGAGGATCTTCTTTTAGTTTTGATATCTGGTGGGGGATCCGCTTTACTGTGCAAGCCCAGAGTGCCTCTAGAAGATATGCAAATTTTAACAGATCTGCTACTTAAAAGCGGAGCGGACATAACCGAGTTAAATACCATCAGAAAGCATCTATCTTTTGTAAAAGGTGGACAGCTTGCAAAACTTGCAGATTGCGAAATTATATCCTGTATAATATCTGACGTTGTTGGAGATCCGATAGAATTTATAGCTTCTGGACCTACAGCACCTGATACAACAACATTCGAAGATGCAAAAAACATCCTGATTAAGTATGACTTGTGGAACAAGGTTCCAGAATCTGTGAAAAGAATCATAAACATGGGATTAAAAGGTGAATTATCTGAAACTCTAAAACCAGGAGATGAAGTCTTTAACAGAGTGAAAAATGTTATCGTTGCAAATAACTCTTTAGCATGTGAATCTGCCAAGAGAAAAGCAGAAAAGTTAGGCTATAAAGCAAAAATATTCTCTACCACCCTGACTGGGAAAGCAAGAGAAGTTGGTAAATTTCTGGTTAAAAAAGCAATGGATGAATTAACAGAAAAGGAAATCATGATTGCTGGTGGAGAAACGACTGTTAGGGTTAGAGGTAAAGGAAAAGGGGGTAGAAATCAGGAAATGGTGCTAAGCACTGTAGAAATGCTCAAAGATTTACCTTTAGTCTTTGCCTCTTTTGCTACCGATGGAGTAGATGGAAACTCGGATGCGGCTGGTGCTATTGCTGATAGCTATACTTTAGAAAGATCTAGAGGTAAAGGCATGGGATATGAAGAGTATCTAGAAAACAATGATTCTTACCACTTCTTCAAAAATTTAAACGATTTGCTTATAACTGGACCAACCGGAACGAATGTGATGGATGTTCAGATATTGTTACACTGTTAAAAATTGGAAATTTTATATAGTGACAAACTTATTCACTCTCACTCAGGATGGGTGGGATGCACAAGAATCGATCATCAGTAAGAATTCATTCTAGGGTACATCAGGTTAGAATATTTTATACTAAAAAAGGAAAATTGCGAAAGGATAAAAGAGGGACATCTAAAATCCTGACAATCCTATCCTTAATCATAATTGTTGCATCATCCATATTTACACCAATTCTGGTCGCAGAACAAGCTGGTGTTTTTAGAAATGATACAAATTCGACGGTAGCTAATTCAGATTTCAATGACGAAACATTAAAGAAGATTAATGGCAGTCAAGTACCTGGCAAGGATTCTCTCTGTGGGAATGCAACTGAAAAAAATCAGATATCTAGTGAAGATAGCAGTGTAGAATCTAATACAGCAGATAGACCTGATAATGGATCAGCGGATGGGAATGCATATCCATCAGATTCTCAGCAGATTAACAATACCAGCAACATTAACGCTACAGGTGGTAAAAATAGCTCAGCAGAAGAGAATCGCGATAGAAACGAAACTGATATCACGATTTTCAATACTAGTATAAATACAGATGGTTTGATTCTAGGTCGAGTAGAAAGTCAAAGCTCCGATGAAAATAAATCTATAGAGACTTTTAGTAACTATAGCTGTAGTACAAACAACCAGAGCGATAATCAAACATATGGTAACAGATATGATGAGACAAATCAATCTAATATGGGAAAAGATTCCATGTTTTCAAACCTTACCGTTGTTAATGCAACTGATGTTTACAATTATCTCTTTGCAAATTCATCTGATCGAAATGGAACAGTATGTACAAATCATATCCACGACATTTCCATTCACACAAACGTTTCCACAAATGGTTCAGCATGCCCACAGAATAAAACCAACATCTCTTTAGACAATATCTCTTTTGTAGGGAATTTTTCTTCACGAAATGAAGATAGTGATGAAAATGCCACAGAAGATCTCTATAGGGCGGAGAGTAGCGAGGATCTTTTAACTTCTCAAAATGTATCGTACTCGGATGGTAAAGAGAATCCATCATATCGAGAAAATGAAACGATAAATGTTGCGAGTTGCTCGGAAAAAGAAAAAATTCTCCAGAAAGTAAATGAATCTCTTTCCGAAGGAAAACCAGTTTTTCTTATTTTTTTAGATGATAACACAAACCCCTATTCTAACCTAGAGAACAAATACGGAGATAAGATTACTTTCCTAAGAGTTAAAATAGATGATGCTGTAAGATTCTGCTTTAACTTATCATCTTCTCCGATGCTGTTTCTTATCAAAAATAGGAATGAATCGGGCTATCTTTATCTAGAAATCAACCCCGAGATAGAAATTGAGAAATTAGACTCCATATTATACTTTGCAGCGAACAATATATTTACGCCTACAAGTTATGGAACATGGTATAGAGATAAGAGGATTTACCATAGAATATATCATAATATAGATCCTGAGTTTCAACATTTTGATGTAAGAAAAGTTATCCAACCTGCTATAAACAAGGCTTGGAAATATCTCGATCCCTACGAGTATATAGGTACGAAAAAGATGGATGCCACTATGTTTTCCGCTTTCAAAGTGCTGTACTCTAATTTTAGAAAGGATCCCAAGATTCTGAAAGCATACAAGGAAAGAGTCTTTGATGGAAAAAAGAGAATTGCAGATAGATACCTATTTCAACTTAACTTCTTTTTTAATCTGAATCTAAGCGAGGATAGGTTCGCTAGGAAGGTTATAGAATCTGATTTTCTACAATCTGGAATGCTCACCATAAATGAATTGATACTGAGGGCTTTCTATAGTGATGAAGTACCATACACAGATGAGATGTTCAGCTGGGTTCTCAATAATTTCTCAAAGAGGGGAGGGTATGATTTAACACATTCTATAATGGTCTATGCAATACTGAGAGAAAGGGGAGGATATGATGCTGAAAAGATTGAGCAGGCATTGGATGAGCTCTGCGAACTTGTAGTTGAAGAACAAGAAGAGGATCACTCCCGTGGTTCAATTACAGATTTTGACTTATATGCCGAAAGGGTCGGCTTTTTGATCATAGCAAACAGATGTGATCTAATCAAGGAGGAATGGATAGAAAAGATAATATCCTTTCAAAATGAAGATGGAGGTTTTCCTTTAGGGAAATATGGTGAAGAATCCCACGCTCACTCTACATATGTTGCTCTCCTAGCTCTGATGGGGTACAAGAAATATGTTCTTGAGCATAGGGAATTCGATTTTAGTTTCACCAAACCGATACCTGTCAAGAAACCCTACATAGATAGTAGATTTTCCACAAAGTTTCTGGAAGAATTAGATAAAAAGGGGAAAGTTAAGAGTCTGATTAAGCTGAAGGAGTCAGTAATTCCTCCTTGGATGGTAGATGTTTTTGGTAAGAATATAACAGTAATAGATACGAGCAGAGGGAAGTATGCAGTTGTAGAGATAACCAAAGATATCCTCGACTTGTTAAGAAGTAGAGAGGATATCAGCAAAGTCCTGCTTGACGAACGTATTGGTTGTTCTTTAAGTGAAGCTTTACCATTGATTGAATATGATAAAGCATCTTCTCAATTCAACTACTCTGGCAGAGGAATAAGGATTTGCATACTTGATACAGGGTTAAACAAAGCATATGTTGATTTTAGTCAAGGATACGATTTCGTAAATGATGATCCCTATCCAGAGGATAATAATGGACATGGAACTCAAATAGCCTTGATAATAAAGTCAATGGCACCTAACACAACTATTATACCAATAAAGGTTCTAAGTGATGACGGTAAAGGGTATGTATCTACTGCTCTAGAGGGATTAGAATATGCCATCAGTCTCCATCCCGACATAATAGTTATGGCATTTGGGGGTGGAAGTTATAGTGGATTTTGTAATGATGATCCACTAGCAAATTTAAGTAATTATGCGGTAGAACAGGGTATATTTGTAATTGCATCTACAGGGAATGACGGTAGTAAAAATATTACATCCCCTGCTTGTGGAGTGAAAGTGTTTAGAGTGTCAGCAACAGATGATAATGATAACATAGCTCCTTTTGCTAATGTTAATCCAACTGTGGATATCTTTGCTCCAGGTGTTGAAATAACAACACAACTTGGAACTTATTCTGGAACGTCTATGTCGGTCGGCTTCGTAGCAGGTGCAGCAGCACTGCTCATGGAGAAAGAAAAGGGAATTTCTGTTTATGAGGTCAAGTATAGACTAAGAAGCACAGGTAAACCTATACATTATGTGTACAACTCCTCCATATCGTGTGATATTGCTAGACTGGATGTGTACAACGCTTTAATCAATAATCAAACAATGACTCCATATGACTACCACTGGTGGCATGAAGATGTCCCGCAAGAATATGAGGTTATAGGATCCCATGCCACAGTTATATCCAGCACGACTGACATTGAAGGGGGAGGAGATGTAAATGCAGCCCCTTCTGCATCGTACTATGGCGGAGCATGCGATATCTACGCAGGTAAAAAGGTAACCACGATACAGACTGATCATACCGATATGGACGGAGCTAAAGATGTTGATGATTGCAGGATAAGAATAGGCACATCTGATGGAAATTACTTTACGCTTCAATGGAATGTTGATAGTGATAGTTACTCTATAGTTGATGGATCTGGCTATGTTTCGATAGATGGATGTACCGTGACAGAAACGAGTATAACTAATGGTTATCGTCTCACTTGGGAGTTTATCGTTGATTGGGATTTCCCTTTTGATGATCAAGATTATGATGTTGCTGCATGGACTGATGATGAATCTGGAGCAAACTCTGATTATCAATGGGACGAAGCTGGAACTTATACATTTGAAAACGATCTTGAAGTTGTTTCCTTTGAGGTATCAATTGATAGCAATTATGATGAGGATCATGATGGAAAGATAGAGGATGATGAGTGGTTTGCTGGAGGGTATCAAGTAACAGCGTCTGGAACTGTGGAATACCAAGGGTCATCGGTAAAATTTGATTCAAGTTATGCATCGTCAGTTGAAGTTCAACTATTTTATGATACAGATGGAGATGGTGCTCCAGATGATCTTGGAGATACGTATGCTGATACCTCCATAGATAATGGTGAGTTTTCCATAACCTACACTCCTGGAACATCTCCAGCCCTTCAACCAAATGCTCATTTTGATGTAGCAATACAGGGAATTCCTACAGGTGGTTCTGATGTTACTCAAGACAGTATAGAAATAACTTCAAAGAGAGACAATGAGGATCCATCGTCATCTGTAGATCAAATCTCTCCGTATTGGCAGACATCGTCTCCTATAACTATTACCGCAACTGCAAGTGATGGTTCTGGAAGTGGTATTAATAGCGTGATTTTGTATTATAGATATAGCTCTGATAACTCAACATGGGGATCTTGGCAGAGTTTTGGAACAGATACAGCTTCACCATGGGAATGGAGTTTTGACTTTCCGAATGGAACTGGATACTATCAGTTCTATTCTATAGCTGAAGACAATGCTGGTAACGTGGAATCAGCACCAGCGAGTGCTGATGCTGAATGTTATTACAATCCATCAACAAACACTCCACCCACTATAGGCAACGAATATCCGGCAAATGACTCCACCAGAGTATCCATCCAACCAACATGTAGAATACAAGTAAATGATTCAGACGGTGATACACTAACAGTATATTGGTATGAAAATACAACAGGTGATTGGGTTTTAAGGAATGTGAACAATAGCGTGCCAGCAAACTCTACAGTTAGCTTTAAATTCGCTCAATTCAATGATTATGGTACAACATATTACTGGAAAGTAGCAGTCAATGATGGGACAGATAATGTTACTGCTATATATCATTTCACAACGAATCATCTCCCATCCGTAAGCAATGTTATAATAACTGCATCTCATAACTTCACTCTAGATAACCTAATAGGTAACGGCACATACTATGATGCTGATGGCGATCCTGAATCTGGTTCTTTATATCAATGGTGGACAAACGAATCCGGTGCATGGCAGAAAATACCAGGCGCAACCTCTAAGATATTAGATGCAAATCTTACCAAAGAAGGATGCTGGTACAAGTTTGAGTACACGCCTTGCGATGGTACCAATTACGGCAATCCTGTCAACTCTACACCCTTCCAAGTTAGACCTCTCACAGAAACAGCAACATACTCAGGAAAATTCAATATATCTGGCAATTTAACTGTAGCAAATGGTGGTACCCTCTATCTAGGTACTTCAACATTAACCGTGGAAAACACAGTAAAGATACTGGATGGTGGTATCTTCAATGGCGGCTCAGGAACGCATACATTTGGCTCACTTACTGTAGAGAGTGGTGGTATATTCAATGCCACGACCGGGATAACTTATCTGAATAATAAAGACTCCAATGGCTATGTTCTTGATATCGATGGAACCATAATCAATAATTCCGGAACAGTAGAAATAGACTCCTCCGGATCTGTCTATATGGATGCAAATCCGTCATCTGGAAGTTTATTTGATCTCGTAATAAAACTAGGATCTCAAACCTCAAAAGTACTACTTCAGGATGCATGTATAGTAGGAGGAAATTTGACTATCGATGATGGCATACTTGATACAAACAATAACATCCTAAGTGTTGAAGATAGATTGTACATACTTTCCGGTGGCGAACTCAACTGCACCGGAGACAATGTAGATCATAAGGTTGGATCTCTTTACTTAGATACCTTTAGTTCTTTCAAAGGTTCTTCCCAAAGTAGACTTATAGTCACATCCCAATACGGTGGTCTCTCATTAAATATATTAGGAGATTTTATCTCGAATGGTGAATCTATCGAATTGAGAACCTCCGAATCGTCTCGAATAAACGTCAAATCTTCTTCTGGTGGATTGTATAATCTGATTATCAATTCGAGTTCAATCGTGGAGTGGGAAGGTAGCTTAAACATTTTGAATAACCTTACCATCATATCAGGTACACTCAGACCATTTGTTGGAAGTAATGATATAACTGTTGGTAATACCGTCAATATTAATGACGGAACCCTAGGTAGTAACTCCGCGTCTGGAATATGGACTTTCGGCTCAATTATTCAAAGTTCTGGAACAATATATGCAACTTCTAAATTCATAAACATAACCGGAAAATCGAATACTGGATATGCTGTAGATTTAGATGGGATCTTCATTAATAATTCTTGTGTAATTAGGATAAAAAGCAGTAGTGAAGCAAGTATAGATATATCTCCCTCATCTGGAAATCTCTATGATCTTGTTATAGACACTGGCAGCTATAAAATCACAAGTATCGAATCTTCCGTGATTTCTAATAACCTAAGCATATTATCCGGAACATTTGATTTGAAAAGTGATCTGGATGTTGGTAATGTTAATATAGGAACTAACTGTGTATTCAATATAACAAATGATGCAACCCTCTCAATGGATGGTACCCTAACACTAAATGGTGATTTCAATATTATTGATGGTAATGCAACTGGCATCAATCTTGGAGGAACGCTATTTGATCTTCTCAACGCTGTGAATATCTCTATCCAAAATGTCGTAGGTGTACCCTCTGATCCGCCTAATCTCAGAAACATAGGCAAGTATGTGAATATAACAAGTTGCGGGTCATCTTCAATTGTGGATATCAATATAACTTACAGCGACTTAGACCTGGGTACAGTAGATGAGAGCAGTTTAAGAATGTATGAATACAACTCTTCAACATCTACTTGGTCAATTGCTCCAAATACTGGAGTGAATGTCTCTACTAATCATGTCTGGGCTATTGGTGTAACCAACTTCAGTGTATATGCTCCTTTAGGGGAAACTCAAAACAATCCACCCACCATTAATAGCATAGATCTAAGAAATGATACAGGATCCAAGTTGAATAGCGACCAGATGATAGATGTAAATAAAGAGTATTACTTCTTGATAAATGTTACAGATCCTGATGGATGGCAAGATGTAGAATACATCAACATAACAGCATGGTATGATAACGGAAATGAAAGTAGTTATTATAATCAGACGCTTGGCGGGAATTTGAATATGTTCTTACAGTACAAAAACACGACAGGAACTGCGGAGTATAGGTTAATTTGGCCAAAGGATGAGGTTGAATTGATTGTAGCAAATTGTAGCGAAACAATAATCAATTCGACTACGAGAGAGATAAAGATTGCATTTAAGCCAAAGTCCCAGTTCAGATATGCGCCAGGCGACGGCACATGGAACTCAACTGTAAATGCAACCGATGATCCATACTCCTGGAATGTGAATGTATCTGTAGAAGACAACAGTAGCGCAGGATCTTGGGAAAAGAGTGAGTTCGGAGTTTATAGATACGTAAATATAGAAGTCCCATCGAACTGGATAGGTGTCTCTGCCCTACCAGGCCATTACGATGATTCTAACGTCGTTACAATAACGTTTTCATCAAACTACGATTATAAATTATCGATATGGTTCTCTACAAATCTCGTAAATCAATCAACAGGATCTGTGATTCCAATAGCAAATAACGTTTATGCCCTAGCGAATGCAGATCCCAATGATGACATAACAACAGATACAGTGTTCTCTGGAACTGGGGAGGGTAATGCTGTTGAGATAATAAATGCATCTGGAACATTCAATCCAAATGGAACCTATCAGACTGTAAACGTTCAATTCAGGGTTTACATTCCATTCGGCACCTTATCTGGAGAGTACAGAGCAAATACCCACGCTAAAATAGAACAAAAGACTTAAATATGAAAGTTAAGTTTAATGTAGCTCGGCACTAGGAGGGGATGAAGTGAAGAAAAAAATTGCACTCATAGCTATAGCAATATTAATCATAGCTACAACATTTGTCGGTACTCCTTTTGTGAAAATCGTTTTTGGAGATATTGGAAACATATCAGAGGTTTGGCACAATACCAGCACGCTAACCATAGAGGTCTACCATGCGCCAGCGGTGATAAATTGGTATGATCTGCAAAACTCTACGGGAGTATCTCAGCTAAACAAACAGATAGATGTTGATCAAGCTTATTGCTTCATTATAAATGTAACATGTCCAAACAATTGGACCGAGATTGAGTATATCAACATAACCGCATGGTATGATCAGGGGAATGAGAGTAGCTATTACAATGAGACTCCTGGAGGGAATCTCAATCTGTTTTTACAATACAAGAACATAACAGTAGGCGGAACCGGAGGGACAGCAGAGTATAACATGTTATGGCCAACTGGCGGAGAGGTGATTAAAGGCAGTATGGAGGAAGAGGTTATCAACGAATCCTGCCATAACATAACATTATGGTTCACTCCAAAGTATCAATTCAGGTATGCGCCAGGCGATGGTTTGTGGGATAGCACAAGAAATGCGACGAATGATCTGAAATCATGGAATTTCAAGATAGAGGTTGTCACAGAAGGAGGAAATACTACCTGGGTTATGGATGAGTTTGGGGTTTATCATTACTGTTCAATAGTTAGCGTTGGTAATCCAACAGCTGCTGGCTTACCTGGGCATAATGCAACCGCAGATCCTATAACTTTAATACATAGAGCAAATGCAAACTTTTCGTTATCTGTGGATATAGACGATCTTCAAGAGACGAATGGATATGACACGATTCCAGAGACAGCATGTGGTTTGAAAGGTGGAGACAAAACATCGGCAAGCAACTTCGATGGCACTAATCCAATATATATCTATGGAAGTGCATCCACATACCACAATCATGATGTAAGTGGAACCGAACATACTACAAGTGACATAATATTCCACTGTAACATTCCATATGGTACGTTGGCTGGAGTTTATGAGACTAATGTTTACTATCATCTTGTGTTAGATCCTTCCTAAAAAGGTGAGATAAAATGAGAAGGTATGTGTTGGTATGGTTCTTGGCGCTTTTGGTCGTCTCTGCTGTTAGTGCTATAACAGAAAAAGATTTTATAATAATCAGTGCAAATCCTGGACATATAGATGTTGCTTACGAAAATGATACCTACCTCAATGTAACCGTAATTGCTGGTCCAGCAACTATAAACTCCTATGATTTGCAGGTAGCATCTACTGGAGTGTCAAAAAAGAATGATATGATCGATGTTGGAACAGAGTACAAGTTTGTTGTAAACGTAACATGTCCGAACACTTGGCAGGAAATTGATTATATCAATATAACGGCATGGTATGATCAGGGAGATGAAAACAGCGTTTACAATGGAACCGCTGGTGGCAATCTTAACATGTTTCTGCAGTACAAAAACACGACAGGAACTGCAGAGTACAACATGTTATGGCCAACTGGCGGAGAGGTAACGAAAGGAACAATGACTGAAACTGTAATAAACGAAACAACCCATGTCGTGGAACTTAGATTCACTCCTCAACATCAGTTCAGGAGTGCGCCTGGCGATGGTTTGTGGAGCAACGCAGCGAATACAACAGATGACTTAAGATCCTGGAATTTCAAAATAGAAGTGACTACGAGTTCTGGAAATATTACATGGGTTAAAGATGAATTTGGAGTTTACAGATACTGTGAGTTGTCTGTATCCTCAAGTGTGACAGCATCTGCTTTACCAGGGCATAGAGCGAGTACTCAACTGGGTGCCTTAACTATAACATACAAAGTGAATGCCCCTTACAAATTGAATGTCACTACAAATGAAACTTTGCAGAGGGTTGGAGGAGGAGATTCGATAAGCAGAGACTTTATAAATGTTACAGGTGGAGACATAGTTGGGGAAGACAGTCTAAATGATGGCGTAGCATACATAAAAGGTAATGCAAGCAGTTATCATGCAATTCATGCAAGTGGAACTCAAGAAAGCATAAATGATGTGCAATATCATTGTGACATTCCATTCGGTACACTATCTGGAGTGTACTCATCAAGACTCTATTATACATTATCTCTGGATACAAGCTAAAAATAAAATGGAAAATTTTATACAATAATACACAATAACGTAGAAACGGTGGTGAGGATCAGAGTAAACAAGAAAGTAGTGATAGTGATACCTGTTTTTATTTTGTGGCTTTTAACTTTATTACCTCTATACTCTCTTGCAGAAAATGGAGTGGACGTTACGATCAGTATCTTAAAAAACAAAGAATTAGAAAAATATGGAAGGAAAGTTTTTGTAACAGGCGTCTGGAACTGGATAAACATCAGCTTTGATAAAAATGTCAGCAGAGTTAATATAACTCTATATAAAGGCGATAATCTTCCTTTAACAAAAAATGAAGAAAATTTCTATGCATGGTCTTATGATGGTGACTGGAAAGCTATTACTGCTTATGATGGAAATGAGTATATAGATAAAGGGAACAGCAAAAAGATAGGAAATGAAATCTGTTTCAGGGTTTCAACAGAAAATATCGTAGAAGATGATTTCGAGAATTGGACTTTATCTATTAAATACGATGAGAACGAAATAACCATCCCAATAATACTAGAGAAACCTCTAAGATCTCTCGCGGTAACAGGAGGCATAACTGTAAATGTCGAGCCTTTCCAGACTGTGACTGCATATGGTGATCATTATTTCACAACCATAAACAATGGAAATCTTCCCATGATCATAAATGTAAGTTACGACAAACTAAATGATAGGATAGTAACATCCAATACAGATACGATATTATGCCCGGGTGACAGTTTAAAACATAGCGTGGAAATAAAGACACAAGCATGGAAACCAGGCATAATAACGATTGGTGGAACTGTAACAGGGGTAGTTCCAGATGATATAATACCAACATTCATTACATCTCAGCCCACGATCCAACTCAATACTGCCTTTATGCTCTCTCCAGGATCTCTCATAAAAATAATAGTAGGTCACAGCACTTACGAGTTAGAAGAGATAGAAGGAGGAAATCTAACTTTTCAATATAAAAAAGAGGTGGAGATACATCGCGATGAAGAGAGAAACGTGACCTCATTCCTCTGTGGAGGAGGAAATGTTACCCTCTCTATACATGTTCAAAACCTTAGTATTGTAGGTGTGTGGCTTGATGGGGATAAAATATCAAATTATGAAAATATAACAATTCAGCTGAATCCTTTACAGGAGAATCAGATTGATGTTAGAATAAAAGCTTTACCAGAGGTAGAGGCTGGTAAAATCATTTACAAACTAACTACTGAGGACAGGGAATACAGTTACGAGACGACAATCAAGATAAAGGAACCAGAAGAAAATCCAGTAATAGAAAAAAGAGAGGACATTCTGCCAAAGATCCTTGTTGGATTAGGGATTATCTTTGCGATATCATACATTGCTGTAACGTATATTAGAGGGAGAAAATGAAAAGGGGATTCCTCATAGTTACTTTCATCGTATCTCTCCTTCTGATAAATACTGCCAAAGCAAGTAAGGCAGGCGTTGGTGTCATTAATGTAACACCAAC
Source organism: Thermoplasmatota archaeon (assembly GCA_029259115.1). GTDB lineage: Archaea > Thermoplasmatota > E2 > DHVEG-1 > B18-G2 > B18-G2. Next base: position 38,226 of record JAPDJO010000027.1, read on the forward strand.
GTACAAATCAATAATTCTTTCAAATGGAGAAAACGCTGTAGAGGTTAAACTCTCCATCTCAGACTATAACTCTTGGAAGGATATATACAAAGTTGAGATTTTAGCAGAGAGTGGAAACAAAGAGTGTGCCCATTTTGTTTTTATGCACTACGAAAGTAAGGATTCTTTCAACGAAATTAATTTGTTCAAAGAAATTGAAGGAAATGATTATCTAATACCTGAGTTGTGTGACGTGAAAAGGTCTCTTGTAGAAAAAACCATAGATGATAGATGTTTGATAAACGTAACCTTTGTATTTAAGCCTATACCCTATTGTACAAAACTATACATAATAGCCTATGATAGAGAGGATGAGAAAGCTACATTAAATATTCAATACGATTTTTATCAGGATCAAAGGAATGAAGAAATAATTGTTCCCTTCTGGTCTGGTGAACCAGTGAAAATATCTCCTGATTTACCAAATGCATTTGCTGGCTCTCTTTCCTTGACTTTTGCTGCCTTCATACTATTTAAAAGGAGGGGTAGAAGGTGAAGGGTAAAGAAATGCTAGCAGATTTGCCCAAGCTTTTCTTGATTTTTCTAACCAGTTTTGTGACGATAAAGACCGTATTTATAATATTCTTTAACACGCCATATGATCCTCCTTTCATACTTCATTTATCTCCACTACATATATTAGATTCCGTCACAAATCTTCAACTTCTTCTAGTATCTCTCTTCCTGACGGTCGTCAATTTATATCTTCATATCAAGGAAGATGATAGAAGTAGAGTTTATTCTATAGCGATTACGTTTCTGATGGTGCTGGGTGTCTCTATCTCGGTAGCCTATAGCAAAGTTGGCATGGAAATGGCCGTCGAATACATTATATTCCTCCTTTTGCTTGTTCTACTGGTATCGGATGTAAAGCCATTTATAGCAAAGCAAAGGATGATACCTCATCCAACTCTATCGAGAGATTTCTCCAAATCAGGTAGAAGAAAAGATGTTTCCGGTCATAACCTAAAATCGAGTTACTACCGAGTTTCGAGTGATCTGGTACTGATAGATGATATGGATAAAGAACATATAGAGATTCTTAACGACATCGGAATAAGGAGTGTCGATGATCTGGCAAATTTGGATGCATCGAAACTAGTGAAAGACTTCAGAAATTATATACAAGAACTGGAAAATGCAGTTTCTAATCTGACAGAAGATAAGATAGAGGGTTGGATAGAAACTGCAAAAAGTTTAATAAATGAAAGAGATAGATTCCGAAATGCTTAAATATAATTTAAATTTAACTCAAGAAATAAAAATATAGGGATGGATATGATCAGAAGATGGTTAATCATAATGATAGTGCTCTTTCTGATCGGAGTTTCACACATGAGTTTCCTATCCACATCTATATACAAGAGTGATGAGCTGGGTATATTCTTTGATTCGCTTGATGATGACTCTTTCATTGATGCATCCAAAAGTTATGGATACAAGATAGAAAACGGATACGCAACCATAGACTTTGCAGAAACTTCTTATATATATGATTGCGCAAGTCAGGCTGATAAAATAGAGGTTTCCTACAGGAATAATACCCAGCCTTTGTTTATACTTAATTCTCTATTTGGTCCAGAAATCTTTGGCGAGAGGAATTTTTCGAATCTAGACAGTTTAAAAACCGTTGATGATATATATTTCAAAACAGAGAGTAGCATACTTAATATAACTACTCCACTACAACACTACCGATTCAAAATAGATCAGGACTCGCAAAACGTATCCTCTTTGATTTTTGAATGGTTTGGTAGGTTTAGCGGGTATTCACTTCGCGTTTATGCGTGGGATTACTATGCTTTTAATGGAAAGGGTGCATGGAGATTCCAAGAACAGATCTTTGAGGATTCTGACTATATTGGTATAGGAGATATGAACCCTTGTAGATTTGTCAGCAAAGATGGTTATGTAGATATAGTTCTCACGCCATGGCCCTACACCGAAAACAATACTTATCTTTGGACCGACTACATATCGCTTGAAGTAAGAGAAGTTACGAGAAAAAATGCGACCATTGTAACGAAACCTATAGATCCTAGCAAGGTATGGATGTGGGAATACGTAGTGTGGGAAGAGAATCTGAGTGATGACACCTCCATAAAGGTTCAAGTTCTAGATGACAATGGTGAAATTTTAAGTGATGAAATTCTCGAAGGCAATAGCATTGGTTTCAAGGATAAGGTCATACCATTATATGGAATAGGTGGAAGAGATAGGATTCGTCTAAAATTTATACTAGAAACAACAAATCCCGCATCGAATCCCAAATTACTATCATACATGGTTTTATGGCAAACAGACAGTAAAAAGTGGAAGGATGATCTATCTACTAACTATAGATTGGAAAAGAAGACTGATACAAAAGTAGTGTCTAAATTAATCTACCTTCCAAAGGGATACTGGTGGAAGGAATTTCAAGCTAAAGTAAATCTTTCTGGTGGAGGAAAAGTTACCTTTGATATATTGAATGATAAGGGAGAAAATATCATTGGTGGCATAGAGGGTAAAAGCTCGATAGAGTATAATATTTCCACGATATGTACAAGGAGTATAAAGTTACAAGCCAAGATTGAAAAAAACGGTAGTTTTATACCAAAAATTGAGGAATGGAGTATAACTTTCTCCAGAGAAAAGAACGAACCTATACTTAAGTATCCATCGATAATATATCTCAATAAAGGAGATTTAGAAAGAGGGAAAGTTGACATAGGGATATCTGCAAAAGATGATTTTCCCGGAATATGTCCAAGATCTGCCAAATTTAGATTAGAGTACATAGATAACCTAACTGGAATTAGATCATACTGGAGCGATTGGATTTCTGCAGAAGTAGATGGGAAGGACTGTTCAAAAGATTGGGTAAACATTATAGCAAGAAATATACCTATTTTTTATGATGATTCTTTAAAAGATGTACTAAGCCTTGATGAAGAGTTAAATCTTACACTTTCCAGAGTACAGTTCAAAATCGAAGATATGGCAAGAAATGTCGCAGAAAGCGATGAGATAAAGATAGAAATAGATACAAATCCACCCGACTCATGGATAACTACAAGCGTTGATCAATTGGGTTTCGAACATGGTTACGAAGATATAGAGATATCCGCGGATGCAGTCGATGACATATCGAATGTCAAAAGCGTAACCCTTTACTATCGGATATCTAAAAATAACACCAGCTTTTCAGATCTCAGAGAATACTCCTCTCTTCATGAGCCGCCGTGGACCTGGACATTTGTACCACCAGAGAGTGGTTATTACAAGTTCTTCACAGTGGCTGAAGATAATGCCGGAAATGTAGAGAGTATAAAAGATGGAGAACTGACTTTGCTTATAGATATTAATGCTCCTGATAAACCAGATTTCGAAGATAAGATATATTGGATGAACAACTCAAAGATAGATTTTGTTGTGTTCTCTGATGATCTGAGTATAGATAGTATAGAGTATAGAATAGGTGGTGAAGAATACTTTGAGTGGAAGGAAATAGCAGGATATGTTGATTCAGATATTTATGCTGAAGAATGGCAGATTGACACTTGGGATTGGGAACAAATGGAGAATGGCAGGGTTTATCCTATCTATTTCAGAATAAGAGATATAGTTGGAAATGAGTATGTAACACCAAATGATGGAGAAGCTCTCAAGATAGCTAAAGATACTCTTCCACCATATCCATCAATAGAGACCTTAAAGTTATGGCAGTCAAAGATACCTGTGGAGATATCTACTTATATTTCCAACCCCAATGGTAGCGAGATATCCAAAGCTATACTCCTGTATAGATACTCGCCAGATAAAAAGGATTGGAGTGAATGGAAGGAATACAATGAAACCGTATTTTCAGGATGGCACACTTGGCTATTTGATCCAGAGGAAGGAGATGGATATTATGAAGTAAGATTGAGAGCTTATGATTCAGCTGGGAACTTTGCTGACTCTGATATTATCAGCTTCGGTCTGACTGTGTTTCCAGAGAAGGAGATGATTTCTCTGGTATCAATATTTGTGATCTTCTTAATAGTTTCAGCATTCGTTACTAGAAAATGGGACTAGCCTATATAACTGAGATCTTCTTTGCTTTTTCTCAAACCCTCTTCTAGACTTCTCAATTGTTGAGCTATCAGCTCTATCTCTTTAGCTTTCCTTTCTAACTCTGTAAGATCAACGTCGATGTTTAACGCTTTACTAAGCACAACCAAAACAGCCTTTGCGCTTTTTGGATCCACAAGATAACCAGGAGTTTCTCCCATTAAACAAACCCCTTCAATTCCATACAGTTTACCTAGACCGAGCAACAAACCACTGGCACCTATGATTCCTCCGCCTGGCTCATTCTCTCTGAATACAACTCCATATTTTTTCATTTTACTTACTAGTTTTTTGGAGGTAGCAGCCCCAAGTACGTGAGGTTCCTTTACTTCTCTTCCCAATCCATATCCTCCCAGAGTGAAGATCTGTTTCACATTGTAGTCTCTTGCTATCTTTAATATAGAATCTGCCAGTTCGTATTGACCACTTGAAGATAATCCCTGATAGTCTCCAGTTAATAATATCAGGTCTCTTTGGTTTCTAGATTTTGCCTTCCAGTAATAGAGTTCGTTGTTTACTAACTTAATAGTTCCATCAGAATTTATGAAGACCTGCGGAGGAAAGTCTTTACTATAAATCTCCACAAATTTTTTTGCACCTATATTCTCTATTAAGTGTTCAACGGCAAGTTTGCCAACATTACCTATTCCAGGTAAGCCTTCGATCAGTATAGGATTTTTCAACGAGGGTTTTCTCCCCACGAACTTGATAACTATCTCCTCCATTTAGATCAAACCTCTTTCCATCTTTTTGAGATACCTCCTGTATTTCCCATATCTATCCTGAGGAGAGAACTTCGGCGGTTTTTTAATTATAGTTTCTTTTCCGCAGATTCTGCATTTCTCCTTCATAGTATATATTTTACAATAATTACAGTATCTAATTGTTGATCTCATTTCTTCTCCAGCTCTCTCATAAACTCGCATTCACCCTCATGATTCTTGATATATTTCTCTGCCCTCTCAATAGCTTTCTTCAGTTCTTCCTCAGCCACTTTATAATCTGGAGCTTTAACAACTATATTGTAGATGGGAGCTCCCCTATAGGTAACTTCTATATTAACATCCTCGTACTCGCTCTTTTCAGCCAACTGCAAGGCTTTTCTAACATGTTCAACCCCATCGGGTTTAAGGGATTTTATCTTGATATAACCTCTTATAGTAACGAATGGTATCTGTATATTTTCTCTTGCAACTTCCTCAAAGTATTTGAACCATTCTCCAGAGAATCCATCCTTCTTTAGAGTTTCTGGATCATAAGCACATTCCTCAAATGCTGCATAAAGAGAACCATACTTTTCTATTAATCTTTCAGCAAAATCCTTGTAACAATCCTCGACCTTCTTACCCATCTTCTCAGCAACTATTTCTAATAATTTTCTAGCCTTCTGCTCGTTTTTCCATTCCTGTATCTTTTCTCTTCTCTGATGTTCATTTACTCTTTTCAATGAAACGTCAATATGTCCTCTGGATCTATCAACATGCATAACTTTGCAAACAATCCTTTGATTTTCCTTTATGTGATCTCTTATTCTTTTTATCCAACCAGGTGCCACCTCAGATATATGAATAAAAGCTTCCTTACCAGGATATTCCTCAAGCTCAACGAATGCACCAAAATTCTGGATATTCTTCACTCTACATACAACAAGATCTCCCTCTTCTGGAAACTCATCTTTTTTAAACATAATTACTCTAATATCTCCAAAATTTCCCCTTTTATTTCTGCTTTGCCTCCTCTGGGTTCAGCAAGGGTTGCACCACATATATGACAAGTAACAACTCTAGATGCCCTATCAAATAGCACCTGCTCATTTCCGCAATCTTTACATCTGACCCTTATAAATTTGCTTCTCGTCTCCATGATCTAAGCCTCCTCCAACTCCAATTTCTTCGCTCTCACGGTTGGCGCATGATGTCTTTTTCCACATTCTGTACATTTATATCTTATGGCTAATCTCCTCGTAGGCTTCTCTCTATCCTTAGGCTTTGGTCTCGGAAATCCTCCATAACCTCTGGTTACTCTTCTGAATCTTCTCTGACCTGCCTTGAGTTCGCTGGCCTTACTCTTCTTCACCTTTTCTATCTCGTGAATCGTATGTTTCTTACAGTATGGGCAATATCTCTTTATCTTCTTTGGTAATTTCATATCGATCCTTCCCTTAAATCGTAAAGGGGTAAATATTGATTAGGTATAAAAAGGTAGTTGTTGGATTAGATGGTGAAAGTTATATAGTTTTGTGGAGTATTCTCTTAATCCACCAGATTAATCCAGAGATTAGGTAATCGTATAGAGAAAAGATGAAAGATGATCTGCCTTGGACAAGAGCGGAAGTTTTTATTATTCGAAAGATCTGCCCCATACAAGGTTGGTATGATGCTTTTTCAATCGAACGATTGCTCTCTACTTTTTGATGTGACAATAAAAGTGGAAGAGAATTAAAACTAAACCCATGGATCCAAGCAATAACCCTCCTATAACTTCACGTAGGTAGAGCGGATGATAACTTCCAATGGAGATTTTACCAATAACAAAATATAGCTGGTAAAGAAAAATCCCTACAAGTATAAAACTTCCCACCAAACCAGTGTAGATCGAAGCTTTATTTGTTCTGAATTTCAAGAAGGTGTAGACGAGTAGCAATCCCCCCATCATCAGGAAAATGGAACCAATCCACATAGAATTCACATCGATTACATAAGTGACAATTGTTCCATCTGTAGAGTTAATGTTAGGATAAATAGAAAGAAATATCAAAAAGATTACATTTCTTGTAGCACGATACAACATGATTGATCCCACAATTAGACAGAGATTCCTCAGGATGCTCCACCTATTCATTTTTAACACATCTCCGCTTTAATGATAGCAAACAGTTTCCTTCTTCCAATTTCAAAATACTTTTTCTAGGTAGTCTGACCATCTGCATATATGGACCAATCATGCCGACACCCTCTTGCCATCTTTCTTCCTATATAGAGGGGTGATGCTGAATAAGCCTAAACCACTCTCTCAACCACGCCCTTCCTTTCTAGGATGTTAAATAGTTCTTCAGATAAGGATATGAGATCGTCCTTTCTGAGATGATATTTTTTCATATCAGGACCAACAAATCTAGGTATATCTTCTTTTACTAACGCAAGGATTCTCTTCTCTTTCTTCTCCTGCACTATTGCTTCCTCTTTTTCCTTACCTTCTAAGATAATTTTTCTATAACTCTCCAAGCACTTCAATATATCATCAAACAACTTCCTCTCATTATCTAAGAACAATCTAGTATCAGGTTTTCCTCCTCTTATCTTGGAGAGAGCTGCAAGAACAACCTTTTTCTCTCTAATTTCATAGATCTCTTTGAGAATCTGTTTTGCGCTTCTTAGCTCATCCTCCACGAGTTTTCTTTTATGCTCATCTCCCTCTGAGTTCATTTTTTTCTCTAGTTTTTCTACGTATTCTTTGGCCTTCTTATAGAAATCTGGATTTATTTCCGTTATACTTGGGCTCTTTTTCTCAGTTTGATGCGCAACCCTAAGATCTCTGTAACTTATCTCATCATCCAAAGTGCTCCCCATTTTAAAATTCTATCTCAGTTGATAATCTTTGCTATATCCCTTCCGACTAAGAATACAGCAAGGTATTCAGGAACTTTACTTAATCCCCTATCTAGGTTAAACTCTTCTCCTTTCATTTTTATTCTGAATTTTTCTCTTAACTTAACTTTCACAATATCATCAGAAAAGACAACAGCATCATATAGAGGGTCAAAATCCTCTAGTTTATCAATATCTATCTGGCAAACCTTCAAACCCGTTTTTCCATGCAGAGAAGAAGGTAATCTTATCAATCTTTTGATATCACACGTTACAGGTTCATCTGTTTCTCCAGATACAGACGATATAGCTATTTTCCTAACTGCTGCCCTAAGAAAAAATCTTCTTATGAATTTGGATTGATCTATCAAACCTTTTTCTATACGTCGTATCCTATCTCTTGTCAACTCTCTCCTTAATCTCTCTATATCCTTTCTCTTTATACCTAAATTGATAAGAGATTCAACAAAATCTTCATCCTCTATCTTTTTCACCAACTCCATGATACCTCTTCCCACCCTACCGCGCCAGCCTGGCTCACTTGGTTTAGGTATCTCGAGCCTAGTTACTCCTCTAGATCTAACACTGGATGTTTCAACTATCCTCTTTACGAATATGCTATCCTCATCGAGATCATTTCCTATGATATAATCTACGATTTCTCTTCTCTGAGAGCTGTCCAAGAATAAAACTTTTGGATCCAGCACATGACAATGATAGCCTCTTCCTCCACTAAAGTAAAGTTTGATATACTTCTTTTCAAAGCCAAAATCGTCCATGAGGAATTCATAGACTAATCTTGAAAATTCCTCTTTAACTGCCTCTAATCCTTCTTCGTAACTTTTGATTTTTTTCTTTTCTAGATGATCTAAATCTAGATCAAAGATGAGTTCGGCTCCCATCCACCCTTTTTCTTCCATGGTTGGTGCCCCTGGATTTTGGTAGAAAGCAGAAGAATAATATGCATGAGCGGGAACCATATCTAAGATGAATTTCAAAAAATCCTCTCTTTTCTTGAAGGATAAATGTCTCTTCATCAGCTTAGCGCCAAACGGCATGAATGCAAATTCCCTCTTCCCAAACCTTTCTGGGAGTTCGATCTTTTCTTTACTGTAGTATTCTCTGAATTTTTCCTTTAGAAACGATATAGAATTGTCAAACTCCATTTGAGATGTATTAACACTAACAAAAATTTATAAGTTTGGACTAGATAAACCAGCGAGGGATAAGAATGGAAGAAGACGCAGGCACATACCTAGCTATAATCGATGCATATAGAGAACAGCTGGAAGCCATTGAAGCGCAGAGCGCATACATACAGGCTCTGATAAATGACTATCTAAAGGCTAAACTAACCATAGAGAATCTAGAAAAACAGGGAAAGGGAGAAGTTCTGTTACCTATAGGTGGAGGTGTTTTTGTTCCTGCAAAGTGTGATAAGATATCGGAAGTTCTGGTTTCTGAGGGAGCTGATATAGTAATAAAGAAAGACTTGAAAGGTGCAAAGGATAGTCTGGACAAAAGAATAAAGGATCTCCAAGATAGTTTAACAAAGTTGGGAGAAACTTATCAAAAGATACAGAGCAAGATAGAGGAACTTTCTCAGAAAGTTAGAGAGGCTATGGAGAAGAAGGGTTAGAGTATGTTCAAGTTTCTGAAAAGAAGTCTGAAAAAGATAGAGGAGGAGATAGAGGAGGAAATTGAAAAGGAATTAGAAAAGGAGATTTCTGAGGAGAGAGCAGAAGAAGAGAAAGAGATTGAAGAAAAGATAGAGGAGGAGATAAAAAGAGTTGTTGAAACAAGAAAGGAAATAGTAAAATCTGTGAAGATTGAAAAGCCAACAAAGAAGATAACTATAAGCGATGAGAAAATAGATGAGATTCTGTGGGACTTGGAGATGAGTTTATTAGAAGCTGATGTAGCCTTGTCTGTTGCAGAATCTATAAAGGAACATGTAAAAGAAGAACTAAAATCCTTACCTCTTGATAAATCCAAGCTTAGTGAAAACATAAGAGATGCTCTGAAGAGTGCAATTTCTCACATACTCAAATCGAGCTCTGGAGATTTCTCCCGAGTGATAAACACAGAGAAAAAGCCCTTTGTTATAATGTTTGTTGGAGTGAATGGATCTGGAAAAACAACAGCTATAGCAAAACTTGCTCATTATCTTAAGAAACATGGAAAAAGCGTAGTCATAGCGGCTGCAGACACATTCAGAGCTGGAGCAATAGAACAGCTAGAGGAGCATGCAAAGAGATTGGATGTAAAACTGATAAAACATGGATTTGGAGCTGATCCTGCAGCTGTAGCTTACGATGCAATAGAGCATGCCAAGGCAAAACACAAGGATTTTGTTTTAATCGATACCGCAGGTAGAATGCAGACTAATGTTAATCTGATGGATGAGATGGCAAAGATAAAAAGAGTTGCAAAACCGGATTTGGTGATATTTGTCGGGGATGCCCTTGCTGGAAATGATGCTGTAGAACAAGCTAAAAAGTTCGATGAGGTTGTGGGTGTAGATGGAATAATTCTAACCAAGGTGGATGCCGATGCAAAAGGAGGTTCGGCATTATCCATAGCATATACTATAGGTAAGCCCCTCCTGTTTATAGGAGTAGGACAAGGTTATGATGACCAAATACCTTTTGACCCAGATTGGATGATAGAGAAGATATTTGGAGAAGATTAGACTAGTTTGAATCTCTTATTTTTCCATGTTATGATCTCGATACCTTCCTTTCTTAGTTTATTTATAAGTTCTTTATCAAGGGTTGCAACAGCTGCATCAAATTTTTTAGCCAACATTATTAGATCTTTATCCACATTTTCTTCGTCTTCACTTTCTATGATTTTAAAACCTATACTGTCAATATAATCTATCGCTGCCTTTGCTAACCTTCGCTTTGAACCTTTAGATAAAGAATATAATTTTCCCAACTCCCTCAACACAGATCTCGGCACAAGGAGCTCTGCTTTGCCTATTTCTGCGGATATCTCATCGCGAATATCAATTTTTTTCTCGAAAATCGATATCAAAACACTCGTATCTAAAATAACTATTCTATTTCTCGATGATTCCATAACCTATTAGTCTCCATCTTCCTTCCACTCTTCTGCTTATAGCTACCTGCTGACCATCGAAGCAACAGACAGGTATCTTTAAATCTATGACAGCTACATCAGAGTATGCCTCTTTAGTTATACCAACAGTAGTAGCAGTACCAACCGTTAACATTAGAGGTTCTTGAGCTTTCAGTGGTTCTACTTTCTTTTCATCAATAGTACCTACAGCCTTCTCAAGTAGATGTACTTTCAATTTCAATCTCTCACTCGGCTCAGGAAGAGAATCTGGTTTTCCAACGACCTTTCCAACGAATGCGTCCGATTTTGTCATAGCTGGATCGAGTTTTGTGCCTATAGCCAATAGCCCTCCCGGTCCAGCTTCATCTACAAATCTACCACCGGTCATTATCGATGTTATCTCTGTTGTTATCCTTCTCCACTCCTTTCTACCATGCGATTCCACTATTCTTCCTGGAGAAACTTCTATTTCTTCACCAACCTTGAATCTTCCCTGAAGTAGAGATCCTCCAATTACTCCGCCTTTTAGATCCTTAGGTCGAGAGCCTGGCTTATTGATATCAAAACTTCTAGCAACATACATCAAAGGATCTTTTGATAGATCTCTCTCTGGAGTAGGTATTTTCTCCTCTATAGCCTTTATCAAGACATCTATATTAATATCATGATGAGCGCTTATTGGAATGATTGGTGCATCCTCTGCACATGTTCCTTTTACAAACTCCTTTATTTGTTCATAATGCTTTAGAGCCTGCTTCTCGGAAACCAGATCTATCTTATTCTGAACTATAACTATATTCTTTATTCCAGCTATCTCCATAGCCATAAGGTGCTCTCTTGTCTGAGGTTGTGGACAAGGTTCATTTGCCGCTATAAGGAGAACGGCTCCATCCATCAAAGAAGCTCCAGATAACATCACTGCCATGAGAGTTTCATGACCTGGGGCATCAAGAAAAGATACAGCTCTGAGGAGTTCTGTTTTGCTACCGCAGTAAGGACATGTCTCTTTAGTTGTGTAGCATTGGGGCTCTGGACAACTTGGACATTTGTAGAATGCAGTATCTGCGTAACCTAGTTTTATGGATATTCCTCTCTTTATTTCTTCAGAGTGTTCATCTGTCCATTTTCCTGTTAATCTCTGTGTTAAAGTGGTTTTCCCATGATCGACATGACCTATCATTCCTATGTTAACTTCTGGTTGCTTAGGAAGAGGTTTGCTCACTCTTCTCCTCACCCCTCTTCTCAACTAAAGATAACAGCTCCTCAATAGGTTTTGAACCATACTTAACAATCTTCATATTTATCTGAACAATATCAGCAGAGATTGTGTTTCCTCTAACCATCTTCTTCTTCCTTTTACCCTTTCTATCTGGGTTATAACCAACTCCTCCACTTAAAAGTAGTCTTCTTTTTCCCATTCCTGGAAAATCTGGTCTCATTGGAAATCCATCTTTATCGGTACCTCCCGTTATTTGTAATTTATATCCTGGTAAAGATACGAATATACCATCTACCTCTTCTCCTATCTTTTTGCCAATCAGTGAGTTGGCATGAGCTCCTGACACTGGTATTTGGTAGGATTTTCCGTTTTTTACATCGTTCACTACAACCTTGAACTCGACCATTCCATCACCTTTAGGTTTTGATGTAATAAGCTAATGTTTTAATAAATTTCTCTTGAATGGGTTATATCATAGAGTTTTTCGAAGATTTTTGAACAAAAAGAAATGTTTAAATAATGTTAAATTATCGTGCTCTGCTCAAGCATGGGGTGAGGAGATGGCTGAGTTTCTGTGGTATTGGGAGAGGGGAAATATCAGAGTATATACCAAAAACAAAAACTTGGCTGAAGAAGCTATGAGAAAAGGCTTTTTGATTTTTGGTAAAAGAGTAAAACCAAAGGTTTTCTTTGGCAGAAAATAGCATCGGAACATTTTTACACTTAATTATATTACCCTACCTGAATGGACATATATGACTATAAGAATCTGTTGAAAAGAGTGCATGAAGACGAGAGTTTGAAAAGACTGGAAGATACAGAAAGGTTCACTGTGCCAAAAGTTGACGTCATATATGAAGGAAGGACCACTATCCTAAGAAATTTTGAAAAGATATTGTCAGCCCTAAACAGAGATGCTGATCATCTTTTGAAATTTTTCTTGAAGGAACTTGGTACAGCCGGAGAAAAAGATGGCACAAGAGCAATATTCCAAGGTAAGATACCTGCACAGCAGATACAGAATAAACTTGAGGAGTATGTAGAAACTTTTGTTTTATGCCAGGAGTGCGGAAGGCCTGATACGCAGCTAATAAAGAAGGACAGACTGCTACTTCTGAGATGCGATGCATGTGGGGCTGTCAGAAGTGTCACAACCAGAAAGAAGAAAGGTATTTTAGAAAAGAGTGGAGAAATTCTTGAGGAAGGGAAGATATACGAAGTAACGATAAGCGATATAGGCAAAAAAGGAGATGGCGTTGCTCACTATGGAAAGTACACAATTTACATACCTTATGCTGTAAAGGGGGCAAAAGTTAAGGTTAGGATAGAGAAGATATCTGGAACTCTGGCTTTTGCGAAATTAGTTCAATAAACTTTTCAAATAAAATCGAAAGATATTTAAATCCAGTTGTGTATTCAAGTCTACATTTGTCTGACAAAAGATGACGTTTGTCCTAAAAAAGCATGACACTCGTTGGACAAACGTCATCTGTTTGGAGGACAGGTGAGGAGAGAAAATGGAGACCGTCCGCATAACCGTCCGCCTTCCCCTGCACCTTGTTAATGCAATAGATGCCCTAACAGGGATAGGCGCATACACAACAAGATCTGAGGTTGTTAGACATGCGTTAGTAGATTTCATCGACAAACACTCAGAGGAAATCAAGCAGATGGTTGAGAAGATAAAGAAGGTGCAGGAAATAAAAGCGGCGGTTTCCGAAGTAGAAGAATACGCAAAAAAGTAGAATTACCCGCTAGGAGGGATGGGATGCCCGAAGGGTGCTTCCAAGGCACCCTTCACCAACTACCAGGAGGGGTTAAAAAGTATGGTTGGAGAAGGTATGAGTCAATCTTTGATTGAAAATGCCATAGCCCACATGAAGCAAGAGAAGACAAAAATTGAAGGAAGAGGAGACCTATTTGGTGAACCGCAAATAGTTATCGTAGGTTGCGGCGGCGCCGGAGGGAATACCATAACTAGGTTGCACAGACTTGGAGTGAAAGGCGCAAGAACCATAGCAATAAACACAGATAAACAAGATCTAGATCTGGTAGATGCGGATGAAAAGCTTCTGATAGGTAAGAGCATAACAAGAGGATTGGGAGCTGGAGGATATCCTGAGGTCGGAGAGAGATGTGCAAGAGAATCATCTAGAGAAATAGAAGAACTTCTACAGGGAGCTGATCTCGTATTCATAACCGCTGGTATGGGAGGAGGTACGGGAACGGGAGCATCTCCTGTTGTGGCTGAGATAGCAAAGAAGCAGAATGCAATAGTTGTCGGTATGGTTTCTACACCTTTCAATGTCGAGAGAGCTAGATTAGTCAAAGCTGATGAAGGGTTGGACAAATTAAGGAAAAAGGCAGATAGTGTTGTTGTTCTGGACAATAATAGATTATTGGAATTCGTTCCCAATCTTCCAATAGATCAGGCTTTCTCTGTTATGGATCAGCTTATAGCTGAGACGGTAAAAGGAATAACAGAGACAATAACCCTTCCATCTCTAATAAATCTAGACTATGCAGACATGAGAACAATAATGGAATCTGGAGGTTTATCAGTAATGCTCTGGGGAGAAGCTGATATGGATGCAGGCGTAGATGCTGTTGTGAAGGAAGCTCTGAATCATCCTCTACTCAACGTAGATTACACTGGAGCAAACGGAGCTTTGATACACATAACTGGAGGACCAAACATGACATTGAAATATGTGCAAGAAGTGGCAGAGAAACTTACGGCTGATTTAGATACTCATGCAAATGTCATACTAGGAGCTAGGGTTCTGCCAGAGTTTGAGAACAAATGCAGGGTAATGGCAATAATGACCGGTGTACAATCTCCAAACATCCTCGGTCCATCTGTAGATGCACAACCCAGAGTGATCTCAGATAAGAAGCTCAATATAGACTTTATCCGCTAACCCTCTCTCTTTATTTTTGTTCCGATAAAATCTTCTTTTAGTAGAGCTCTTTTTAAATTATCGAGTTTTTTCCCATTCACCACTATAATATCATATCTAGATCTTTTTGCAATCTTTAGAGCTGGACCATCTATTGCAACGCTTTCCCCAGCTCTTTTCCATTCTGTTCCACACATCTCGATTAACTTATCTATGCTTATCTCTCTGAAAAGTTTAGCATCCTGGTATTTCTTCGGATCTTTATCATAGATACCGTCGACATCTGTGGCTATAACTAATAGATCTGCATCTATCTTCTCTGCAAGCTCTGCAGCAACAGCATCTGTACTATGACCAGGTGTAGTACCTCCCATAACAACTATTTTGGATTTTACATTTCTAGCTTCATCAGTTGTTTTTGGTATCTCTCTGTTAGCTTTCAAGATATGTGATATGAGTCTTGCATTCAGCCTAGTTGCCTCTATACCTATCTCATCAAGCTCTTCCTCACTAAGGTTCATCTCTCTACCAAACCTTATATACTCTCTAGCGACACGCCCGCCGCCGACGACTATGAACAATCTATGTTCCTTTGATATTTCCTCTATCATCCTTTTAAACTTTTGAAAGTAATCTTTGTCAAAATCTATCAGCGAACCACCAAATGCTATGACTACATTCATATTATCTCCTCACGCGATTTCTGGTCCCTCTCTCTTTGGTGGTTTTCCTATCTTTATTTGTGGAAGAGGAATAGGTGGAGGTAGATTAAGATCTCGAGCTATGAATACTGCCTCGGTTAGGCAAGCATGTATTATTGCATTATGCACAGTCGTAGCGACATTGTCCGGCATCTTTCTGGATGTCTTCCATGCGTCTACCAAGTCTTTGATGTTTTTATCTTCAAATATTAAGTTTCCTTCCATTCTTATTATACCAACAGATCCATAGTTTGCCGCATATTGAAACTCTATGTTTGAGGTGTTTTCGTCATTTAGAGAGATATTTACCACTGTAACGTTGTGATCTATCCTGAGGGGTCTAGGAATCTGATTTGGCTCCGTATATCTCCTTGCCTCTATAGATCTCAATCTTATCGTCCTTACGGGCATGCCAGCTTAAATGATTTTACAGGTTTTTAACTCTTTACAGAAAAATAGATAAAGAGAGTTTCAATAAAAGCTTTGGAGAGACATGAGGTCTATAGTGTTTGTAGGAATATTGACATTCATATTGCTGCTGACCTTTCAGAGCTACGCTTTAGAGATAAAGAGCTATGATATATCTATAGAACGGGAGAATAATGGCTATAGAGTTAGCGAGCAAGTATCTATTGAAAAAGACAATGATACAAACATTCTTATCTGGTTGCAAAAAGAGGCAAAAGATATAGACATAAAGATAAACGGAAGCAAGGCAAACTTCTCTGCATCAGGAACCCTTTACATTATTAATCTCACAAACTCTAAAGAGTTAGAGATTTCCGTAAATTATAATCTTCCCGGATCTACAGGGAAATTTATAAAGCAGGTGTTGTACAAGTGTAAAGAATTCTCCGCAAAGCTTGATGGCGAAATAGTCTATCAAGGTATGAATCTCAGTGAAGGAAACTACATATCGTTCTCGATAAAAGAAAAGATTATAGAGAAAGAGAACTACTACATGTATACGACTCTGATTCTACTCTTGATATTAATAATAGTCTTTGCGTACTCCGTTAAAGGTAAGAAGAGGAAAGAGAAAGAACTCTCAGCATCTCCTGAATTGTTAAGAGCTAAAAAAGATCTGCTTATGAATGCCCTGAAAGAGATTGAAAAGAGATACAGAGCAAAAGAGTTGAGTGAAGAAATTTACAGTAAGTTAAAAGAAGATTTCAAGAGAGAGGCTGTCAACGTTGTAAGGAGACTAGAGGAGATTGAAAAGGATTAAAATAAGCTCTTCTGCTCTATTTTTCTCTCCTTCTGCATCTCCCCTTCCTTCTTTTCTTCAGCTTTATAAAGCTTCTCCACAACGGTTTCATCTTGAAGTATATAAAGCATCTCTTCTTTGCTCAAATCTAGCACAAACATCAAACTTCTGGCAAGATTTTCGTCTTTTCTCATCATTTTACAAATCATGTCGAAAAACTCATTTGCTTTCCTTTTGGAACAGTGAATGAATTTTGATATCTTTCCAAGAATGCTACTTCTCAGATCCCTACTTTCTTTGCTAGACTTCATCTCTATAAGCCATGATGGAAAATTGTATCTCGGCTGAACTGGGTAAAACCTCCTTTTAGCAACTGCAACGCCGCCTGCCATAAGATCTTGAGCGTATCCCCAGAGTACAAATGATCTAGTTCTTCTCGCTCGACCAAGAAAAACATCAGCCCTTGATAAATTCTCGTAAGCATTTGCCAAATCGCTTGCATCTAAATACTCATATGGAACATTCTCAGCGATCCATAAGATCAGACTTTCTGGATCCTCATCCGAGCTTTGTATGGATCTATGTATGCTGGAGATATTTCTGGTTTTGAATATTTCTCTTAGCACATCAAAGATGTTTTGCTCCCTATCTCTGTAGCCCAAAATTCTTAGCATCTCTTTACTGATGTTTTTTCTTCCGGCAGATATTACCTGGAGATCTCTCACTGCTGACCTTATATCTCCTCTGCACCTCTCTGCTATATAAACTAAAACCTCACTATCAACATTTAATCCCTCAGATCTAGATATTCTCCTGAGATAATTAACTATCTCTCCAATCTTTATTTTCCTTTCATCAAATCTTATTATCTCGCATAGGGTTCTGAGGGGTTCGCCTCCACCTTTTAAAAGTTCATAGATATCATTGACAATCAGTATTATGGGTTGCTTTGTCTCTTTTATGGTATCAACTATAGCTCTCTTTCCCCCTTTATCCAAAAGATTACCAGAAGTATCTTCGCTTGATCTTCTCTCATAAAGATTATCCGCCTCATCCAAGATTATGAGTTTTCTTCTACCCCTTGTTGATTTTAGAAATTCTCCAGAATCTGAAAAGGTTTCATGGATAGCTCCATGGGTTGCTATCTTTCTTATATTCTCAGCATTCCTGACATCTGATGCATTCATCTCTACAACTACCCATCCAAAATCGTTTGCTAGAGCCAGAGCTGCACTTGTTTTCCCTATGCCTGGTCTACCTGCTAGGATTACAGCTCTTTTGAGAGGTATTACTCCTTTATCCCATTCTTCTGCCCACTTTCTTAATCTAGATTTTGCCTGCTCATTACCTACGACTTCATCGAGGGTTTTTGGTCTGTATTTCTCTGTCCAGTCTAGCATTCGTTTTAATCCAAGCACAAACCAACTTTTAACCTTTTTCACGATAATATTTTAAATGTCATTCCTCTTTTAAGACCAAGCGGGGATGGCCCAGCCAGGTACGGCGCAGGGTTGCTAACCCTGTGGGCGTATGCCCTCGTGGGTTCAAATCCCACTCCCCGCGCTCAGAAGTAAAAGAGTTAAAATTTAGAAAGTCATAAAAAGACTTAATATATTAATAGAAGAATTGAAAGGAACACTCCTCTATGAGGAGGGATTGGATTGGTTGTGAATAGCAGGAGATCTGAGATTGAGATTATTAGAGATATTCTCTCCTTATCTAAAGGAGGGGTAAAGAAAACACAGATTCTTTATGGAACAAATTTGAGTTACACACAGTTGCAGGAGTATCTTTCTTTCCTTATAAAATCTGGAGCTATAGAAATTGTCAACTCATCTGATACCAAAATATACAAAACAACTACCAAAGGTGTTGAGATACTCGAGGATATAAATAAGTTGATGAAGAACTTATCTACATCCTTATACACAGTAGAAGAATAAACATCTATAGATCTGTTCTATATCTTTATTTCTTAATCATTAATAAGATGTGTAGGCATATGTCTTTAACGCAATTGGATTGGAGGTGGGAGGTGCCTTTTTAGAGGGCACACAACGACCCCTACTAAGTGATAACAGAGAATATGAACGTGGCCTACGGGCCAAAGATAGAAAGTTTGGAGGTGACAGAAAAATGAAAACAAGTGTGTGGTTGGCAATAGCGACTTGTGCAATGATGGTAATAACAGCAATTCCTATAGCCTTAGCAAATGGATTTGACGGACCGATAAGCGAAGGTAACGAAGCCGAATACCCATATACAACATCTATTGAGACAAGTGTGAATATAGCAGGTGGCGACGATCCTAATGGAAATGAACCACCTATAATAAAATGTAAGTGGGAATACGATCTTACTGTAGATCCAGATGGATGTGAGGGCATAGTTCCAGAAGGAACCTACGTACACGATGCCGACCCTAATGAAGAAGGGCTGCAAGTTGCTCCAGTACTCGAGGGTAATGTAAAGATAGGATTTTATGCGGTAGTCACAGATCCTCAGGGAGTAAATACAATAAGTGCAGTGTATGCCGATGTATGGCATCCTGATGGTACATTTAAATATCAGATAGAATTGGAGCCAGTCGGATTTTGCGACGATATGTATGATAAACAGGTAGCTCTAAGTCTGTGGGAACACGTAACAGATGCGCATCCAGATTTAATAAAATTCAATGGATACGATGCCAATGAAATATACGATGAGTTGAACGAGGAGTTGGCATATATATACTATGGTGAAGCATACATAAGTTACTGTCAGCCTGGTGGATGGTACTATGTTGGAGTAAGAGCCGTTGATACCTATGGCGCATGGTGCGATTACCTCTACAATAAATTCTGGTATATACCAACAGCAGCAATAAGAGTGGACTTTAACAGCATAGACTATGGTACTGTTGTACTCTCCACTCCAAAGTGGGTTGGTGGAGATCAAGACATGAATACACCACAAAAACCCACGGTCAGGAATATAGGGAACACACCTGTTGAGCTCTATGTATGGCAAGATGACATGGGTTTCGGAAAAACAAACGGCGAGTGGAATGTTGAATTCGATGCCAGATTAGGTGCAGACGGAGATGTTGTAGTGTACGAACCGGAACAAACAGATGATGGAAAACTAGGTGTAAGAATACCCGGAGTATTGCCACTATGTACTACAGAGAAACTGGATTTCTCCATCCACGCAAAGAAAGGATTCCCAGATGTTGACTACAGTGGTGAAATGCATCTATATGCATACATACATGGAACACCGCCATGGGATACGCCATCAGAGTACATAGAAACTCCACCCAATGGAGTGCCAGAGACATATGAAGGACCATAAAGTATAATAAGACACTAGGAGAAGCCTTTACCCTCACCATTTTTTTATTTTTGGTTCATTAAATGGCAAAGAATATAAGAGGAGATCAATCATTGGTCTAATGACCGTAAAAGGGGGGTTTACTATGAAAATAAGATGGTTAGAGTATTTCGCTGTTCCTTTGGTGGTTCTCTTAATTATTATAACGATTGCAAAAGGAGGGGGTCTTGGAGTTGCTCCCCCCTACATAACAGTAGATGCAGTAAGAGGAGGTATATATCAAAAGACCATTATCATTTACAACCAGAACGATTATAATATTACAGTCCTACTTAATTCTACAGGAGAGACAGGAAGTTGGGTTTCGTTTTACGAGCCAGACAATCTGAGCAGACCTATAGAGCAGACTTCTATAGAGAAAATGGATAAAAAGAACGTTATCATCAAAATAACCATTCCTGAAAGTGCATCTAATAAAATGTACGAAGGTACGATAGTCGTATCTTCTCAACCATCGGACGTTAACTTAAGTGGAAATTACACTTCAGTGAGTCTCAACCTTCCTATTATGCTATATATAAATGTAACAGGAGAGCAGGTGTTAAATATATCAGTACTCTCAATAGACATTGACAATGTTGAAGTTGGATTTCCACTAGAGATAAAGGTTCAACTTAAGAATACGGGAAATGTTGTAGCGACGCCACATATCAAAGCAATTTTTACTAAAGATAACATTTACATTGACAGTGTCGAGACTTTTTCGGAGCCGATACAACCAGATAGTATATACACTCATATTCTTCTGTTGAACACTACAGGTCTGCCGGCTGGAGAATATGTAGCTCACCTCAATATAACTTTAGAAGATAAAGTCGTCTACAAAGGGAATATATCTTTCAGCTTGTTTCCCAAAGGTACCTTTACACGAAGTGGCGAGCTTATTGCTCTCGAACTAGAAGGGGAAAAGAAAAAGGAGAGTACCGTAAAAATATCTGCCATTTTCAAAAACACCGGCGAGGTAGATACTCCAGCAAAATTTGTTGGAGAGATATACATAGATGATAAGTTGACAGATGCTATCGAAAGTGATGAGGTAATTGTGCCAAAACATTCTCAAGAAACATTGAATGCATACTATAAGATTCCACACCATGGAGAGTACATTGTGAAGGGTTATGTATTGTATGGAGGGAAAAAAACGGAAACTAAGGAGTTGAGATTCACTGTTGGAGAGACTAGATGGCTACCTAATAACCCAATCCTTTATATTTTGGGTACGATTTCGATGATTATTGCTGTTCCTATTATTTACACGTCATGGAAAAAAGGATATCTGAAAATCTCAAAGAACAAAAACAGAAAGTGAGTCCACATGAGATTGTATTACCTTAGTTTCCTATCGTTGTTTTTTCTTGCGATAGTTGGAGTTTATACATACCCCTCTCAAGCAGTAACATACCTAACCCACTCAGATTGGGAGTTAAATGAAGCGCCATCCATCGCTGCAGAAGAAAATATAGTATATGTTGTATGGAATTGTTGGCATAGTGAGTTTGAAAGTAAGATATACTGCACATACAGTACAGATCAAGGCAAGACATGGCGTAATGCAACTTGTTTATCCCCTAATTCACGCATAGCCACTTCTCCGAAAGTTGTTCTTATCAACAAGACTGCTCACATTGTCTGGAAAGAATTTTCGTATGGGTATCCTGAAATATTTTATATAAACGGTACTTGGAAAAATTGGAGTAAAGCGTTGCAATTAACCTACGATAATCCTAGGAAGAATAATATATATGATGTAAATATAGGGGTAGCAGAAAACGATACAATATATCTAGTATGGAAAGATTATAGAACTGGATCTTCTGAAATTTTTTTCAAGAGACGGAATAATTATGTATGGGAGGAGGATAAGAGGTTAACCTATGACTACACACCTTCATATAATCCATCCGCAAGTTCGTATAAAAACAAGATATTTGTTGTATGGGAAGATTGGGGCCTAGGAACAAGAATATGTATGATGAAAAGTGAAGATAGTGGCGTAAGTTGGAGTGAGAAAGAATATTTGACTACCGATGGAGATAGCGAAAGACCAGATGTGGCGGTGGAAAAAGACAATGTTTATATCACATGGAAAATGAAAATTGATGGTGATTCACGTATATGCTTTATCTCAAGTTACGATGGTGGAAAAACTTGGAATGACATATACACAATTGCAAAGGGTAGTAACAATATAAATCCAAAAATCTCAGTCCACAACGATACTGTCGTGGTAGTCTGGCAAAGTAGAAAAGAAGATAGGTATGATATATGTATGAAGGTGAGTTTTAATAAAGGAAAGAACTGGAGTGATATTATAAACTTGACGAGAGGTTCTATCAATGCATATGATGTCAGTATATACCTCTCCAACAACATACTTTATACTGTCTGGCAAGATTACCATGAGGCGAGCTACTCAGATATATGCTACGCGAGTTTTCATTTGGTCCAACTACCCATACCAAGCGTGGAAATATACATGGAGGATTATGATAGGATAACTGTAGATGTCTTTGCCAACAACATTTCATCCTCAGATGTCTCGACTTTAGGGTGCGTAGTCGAGTACAAAGATCGTGAGGGGAATTGGATTCCGATTAACGTATCGTTCTGTTCTAACCACTGGACAGGACATGTGAACGTTTCTAGTGAAATGGAAGATCTTGAATTATATACATTCAGAGCTAAATTTGTAAACTCTGTAGGGATGGAATCCCCTTGGCAGTACGCAAATGTGCAATTAGAATCCAAAAATAAGGCACCATTCCTAGAAGTAGGTTTTGTCTTGTTGGTCATGATCTTAGTTTTATTCATCAGGAGTGTGAGAAAATTATGAAAAAGTTCGATTATATCATTATACTGATTTTTAGCATCAGTATACTGATCTCCGCATACGTACTTACAAGACCAACGTATGTTCATTTAGTTTTTGAAGTAAAGGCAGCAGATGATGATGCACGAACGTTTATAACTGGATTAGGATCCGGAAATGAAGATGGTAAATGGGCGGTGCTTCAGTTAAGTCCATCATACAGCTTTGGTCTTCGGTTCACTAATGTGACTATACCAAAGAATATCAAAATTAAAGATGTATATATAGAACTTTATAGCATAGGAACACCTGGTCACTCGCATCCAAATTGTAGGATATATGGTGATTTGTCAGAAAATGCATCAAATTTTACGGTGAAAGGCGTCCTAGACATATGTGGTAGAAATTACACCAAACATTATGTGAGATGGAATGAAACTGTAGAATACGGTAAGTGGATTAGGACGCCATCTATAACACCTGTATTGGAAGAGATTATAAAGAATGAGAGTTGGAATCCTGGAGATCCTATAGTGATACTATTCATAACGGAAGGGGTAAGAGGTTTTTCTGCCGCATTCCAGAATTTTGAGAATGGTTATCCCGCACGACTTCACATAATTTTTAAAGAATGAATATTAAGTAAATTATATAAGCTCCTATATTATTAGTAGCTACTGGGAAAATATAGATGAGGTGGTCTAACTTACTGCTAATCTTAGCTTTTCTTACATTACTGTATACTTGCTTTCTTGTGATAGTTAGAGGAGGATATGACAAAGAGTGGAATATGATATACGAGGGTAATGAAGATGATCTGATTTATGATATAGCAATTGACGATCAAGGTAATATAATAGCAGTGGGATGCACCGAAGTTAATGGGAATTATGATAATCTTATTATCAAATATAATCCTGATGGAGATATACTTTGGGCAAAGAGTTACGGAACTTGGTCTGGCGAAAAGTTACACGCTGTTGTCATAGATAAAAACAATGACATAGTAATAGGTGGAGAAAAAGGGAGAGATATCTATATTGCAAAGATATCATCAGATGGCAGGAATGTATTATGGGAAAAAACAATATCTGGAGAATCTCTAGGCTGTGTATACGATTTGGATATAGATTTTCAAAACAATATCGTGCTTGCGGGAAAAAAATCCGATAATTTTTACATCGCGAAGATTTCTGAAAATGGTGATTTTCTTTGGAATGCTAGTGTTGACAATGGATACTTGGATTCGGCTACAGGGATAAAAGTTGATTCTAATAACAACATAATTGTAGCGGGGTATACATATGTTAATGGCACATACTCATGGTGTATCTCGAAATATTCAGCAAGTGGACATTTAGTTTGGCTGAAAAGTTATGATATAAATCTACGCGGTAAAGCGTATGGGATAGACATAGATTCTAATGACGATATAGTTATTGTAGGTACATTAAGTGATACTTCTTCTGGTAACGACATATGTATAGTGAAATGCAACGGGGATGGAGAGGTATTGTGGAGTACAATCCATGAAAGAAACGGTAATGATTATGGAACAGATGTAACAATTGATCCAAATAGCAATATCATAGTTGTGGGCTATCTATACAGATATGCAGATGACACAGATATTTTTATAGGGAAGTATACCAAAGATGGTCAGATTGTTTGGTATGAAAATTATGATTCAGGGTATCATGGAAAAGAATACGGCTATAGTGTTGCTGTTAATGGTAAAGGAGATATCTTTATCGGTGGGATTGTTGAAGAAAATTCCTCCTCTCTCGGTGATTTTGATGGTTTGATTTTAAAATACGGATTTTCTCCTCTTTCACCACAGGCAAGTTTTTCATACTCTCCATATACCGTACCTCCCAACGAGAATTTTTCCTTCTATAGCACGTCCACTGATCAGGATGGAGTGATTTTAAATTATGAATGGGACTTTGGGGATGGAAACAAAGGGTATGGCGAAACTACAACCCACTCCTATAGCAAACCCGGCGTTTATAAGGTAACACTTACAGTAACAGATAATGATGGTTTGTCGAGCTCAGTAATAAAAAACATAACTGTATTGGATATCAATCCCCCAATTGTTACAGATGTAACCAACGCAGATGTTTGTTATACAGGAGATCCTTTTACATTCGTAGCTGAGGTCGAGGATGATGGGGAGATAAAGGAGGTAGACGTGACATACTGGTTCGATCCCATGGATTCGATCACGGCTCATATGGAAAAAGTTGATGGGAATATTTTTAAATACACTATAGTGGTGCCAGAAGATGATCTTAGACCCCTTCACTATTACATTACAGCGGTAGATAGTTTTAACAATGAGGCATCTACTGATGAAAAGGTAATTCCGGTTATAGATAATGATCCCCCAATCATAAAGGATATCAGGGTTGATCCTAATCCCCAAATAATAGGTGAAAAAGTTAACATAACAATGAAGATAACAGATAACATAGACCTAGATAGTGTATATCTAGATTTGACTTATCCAAATGGGAATAATCAGACTTTCGATATCTTTGAAAATAGAATAGGAGATACATTTTATTTAGAGAAGATCTTCTCATCACCTGGCAGGTATAATTTTAGGATATATGTTAAAGATGTAAATGGAAACGAGAATCGCTCTGACATAGTCAGCTTCACTGTAATAGATAGCGATGCACCGTTGATTGAAGATTTGACATCAGGTGTTGCATATACTGGAGATGCCTTTGTCTTTTCTGCTAGAGTTGTGGATAATCAGGGGATAGATAGAGTATATGTTGAGTACTGGTATGATGACGGTTGGCACGAGATACATGAGATGGTACACACTGGTGAAGATATATACAAACATACAATAACTGTTAGAGATATTCTCGGAAAAATCCGGTACGAGATATTCGCAAGAGATATATCTGATAATTGGAATAGAACATCAACAAACTATGTAGATATTGTAGATGATGATCTACCTGTTATTGAGGATGAAACATCTTCCCTAGCAGGCACAGGCAACAGATTCACATTTGAGGCTGTCGTAAGAGATAATGTAGGGATATCGGAAGTTACTTTGGAGTATTGGTATGATGAAAACGAGATATATACCGCAAATATGATTAAAAACGGAGAAAATGTCTACAGATATGAAATTATCGTGAGAGATACTTTAAAACCGATTCACTATACTATAACGGCAACAGATACATACGGAAATCAACAAAAAACGTCTCTATCTACTATAGACATATATGATGATGATAAACCCATCATACATCATATAGGTATCAACCCATCTACACAAGAGATAAAAGAGAATGTAAACATAACAGCAATAATTACAGATAATATAGAGATAGAAAGTGTTTTCATTTACATCAACTATCCAAATTCAAGTGAGGATAAGTTTAGGATGATTAGAAAGAATGGTAATGTCTTCTATTTGAATAGGTCATTCTCCAGTTTAGGGGAATATGAAATATACATAGAGGCTTCTGATACAAGTTATAATAAAATAACATCTAATAGGGTGATTTTTCATATTGTAGATACAACTCCTCCGCATATCAGGGATCTCACTCAAAGCCAAGTTTTTGCAGGTGAGAATCTCCGATTCGTTGCAGAGATAGAGGATAATGTAAGGACAGAGAGAGTCTATGTTGAATTCTGGTATGGAGAAGAAAGTGATCATGAGATCAAAGAGATGATGTACAATCAGGAAGTGTATGAATACAATACTGTAGTGAAAAAAACCATAGATCCCCTCTATTACCAAATCATAGCAAAAGATATCTCTAACAACTGGGTTAGTACGCCTGTTAAAAAAGTCTTAATACTTGATATTTTACCTGCCATCATAAGAAATATTAGTATAGACCCTCCATCTCAGAAAGTTGGATACCCGGTAAATATAAGTTGTGAGGTTGAAGATGATGTTTCTGTGAAGAATGTGACAATATCTGTAAAAGGGGGTAACAACTTTAGTATAGATGACCAGATTATGACCAGATATCGAGGAAATATCTATTTCTTTAGATACAGATATAGCGCGCCAGGTGCTTATAACTTCACGATAAAGGTTATCGATGCTTCAGGAAATGTCAACACATCTTCGATTTACAGGTTTGTTGTATACGAAAATAGAAATCCGTCGATTCCACATGATCCTATTCCAGCAGACAATCAACCGAATGTAAAATTAGATGTTAATCTCTCGTGGAGGTGCGAAGATCCTGATAAAGTGGACAATTTGATGTATTATGTATATTTTGGTACCACTCCAAATCTCAAGTTAATAGGAAACACTACCAGGAACTATTACAGACTAGGAAAATTAAATACATCTACTACTTACTACTGGAAGATTGTTGCGACTGATGGTGACGTAGAAATAGAGGGTCCTATATGGAAATTCACAACCATATCTTCGAAAGATAATCATCCACCAGATAGACCAAAGAAACCTAATGGCTCCTTGCTAGTCGTAGTTGGCGTGAAGTATGTATATTCGACTTATACAAATGATAGTGATGGTGATAGTGTAAGATATGAATTCAACTGGGGTGATGGAAGTAAGAACATGACCGGATGGATAGACTCTGGAAAAGAGATTGGTGTATATCACTCTTGGAAAAAAGAAGGAACGTACAAAGTTAGAGTGAGAGCTTTCGATGGTATATCGTGGTCAGAGTGGTCCGAGGAACTCAAGGTTGTTGTGAAAAACTCTTCTGAGTCTAGCAACTCACCCCCAGACAGACCAATTCTCTTGTCAGGTAAAAAACTCATCTATACAAACAGGAGCTGCAGTTTTATTTTCTCATGCACAGATCCAGATAATGATCTTTTACAGATGATGATTGATTGGGGTGATGGAACGAACAGTGGATGGTCAGGCTTTAAACCATCCAACAGTTCCTTTTCTTTCTCACATATATGGACAGAGGAAGGGATATTCGTAATCAGAGCGATAGCAAAAGATGACAAAAATGAGAGTAGTGGATGGACAGAAATAATTACCATTCGGGTCGTATCATCCATAGACGAGGATAAAGATGGAGTACCAAATGATGTAGATCCTCTTCCGAAAGATCCTTACAATGTAGAAACATTATCGATCGACGGCAAAATCCTATATATTGTCAGGGATGATAGAGGTGGTATTGCTGGTATTTATTCTGCATACCAAAAGAAGTTCTCAAATATTAGAAAGGATGGAAGTAAAATTCTCCTCGATATCAATGATGATGGCAGATGGGAATACATCTATGACCTATTGAATGGAAAGGTCTATCCATATGAAGAGAGTGCACCGAATTGGTGGATTTTTATAATCTCCATCGCCCTGATTGTAACTATATTGGCATCATATCATGTGAGACAACGACTGAACACATATGTAGTGAGAAGGTTTCGATGCCCAAATTGTGGATTCGAAGTAGAAATGAAAGGAAAAAAGGGACAAAAAATAAAGATGGGTTGTCCAAAGTGTAAGACGGAAGGTATTTTGAAATTCTGATAGATTAAAACTTCAACAAACTTTTATATTGCAAGATTTATTCTTTATAGTCCAAAAAGGTGGTGGGGAGTTGATGGAAGTTCGGCATATTGGATTAAGAAGTATAGTTGTTCTGTTAGTGCTGCTGCTGTCTATCCCGAATGTACACACATTTGTTGCAACATCTACAAATGGATGCAGGATTATCATAAATGAAATAATGTACAATCCTGAAGGAGCTGATTCAGGATACGAATGGATAGAGATTTTTAACTGTGGTGTTTCGGCTGTAAACATAAACGGCTGGAAGTTGTTTGAAGGGGGTCATAATTATTCCATAGATCTTGTCCAAGGTGATTTTATATTAAATAGTGGCGAATATGCAATAATAGCTGTAAATGGGTCAAAATTTTTAGAAATGCATCATAACTTCTCTGGAACAGTATATGATAGTTTTTTTAGACTCAACAACGATGGGGACTATATCGCACTAAAAGATGATATGTCAAATATCATTGATGAAGTTTGGTACCAGCCAATAGCCAGAGAGAATTTTTCGATAGAAAGAGATGCATTTGGCAACTGGAAAGAGAGTTTGTTTGAAGGTGGAACACCTGGAGAGAGAAATAGTTGTGTAAAGGAGATGAGTATATCAAAAAAAGTATGGAATGGTAGTGCATGGGTAGACCATCTCGATATAACTGATATGGGTAAGCTGAGATTCAATATAACGATTGTTAATTCGGGCGAAGGGAATTACGTTGTGTATGACATCCATATAAAGGATTTTCTACCGAACTTTCTCAGATATAGTGGAAATTCCACAATTAATGGACAAGAAAGGGAACCAGATTGTATAGATAATGGGAGTATTTACTGGTTTATTCCCTGGAGTGAGCTTCATCTAGGAAAAAGAGAGAGACTTTTCCTAGAATTTGATACAAAGATTATCGGTTGCGGAAATGGATTGAATGAGGTTGAAGTGAATGCATCCTACTGTGATCCAAATATAGACTATATCGTAGAAAGGGACAATGTCACTATAGTGTGTAATAGGCAGCCAAGCATAGATCTGGAGAAGAAGGTTTGGGATGAGGGAGAGCAGAGTTGGGTTGATGAGGTATATGCAGAGGTTGGAGAGGAAGTTAGATTCAATATAACTATTGAGAACAATGGTACATGCTGTGATCTGGGTAATGTTACAGTTGTTGATACGCTACCTTGTAGCTTAGAATATGTTACCTGTAGTGCTGTACCATCTCCTTATCAGATAGATGGTAAGACGTTGATCTGGAAGTTTGATGAGTTGAGGAAAGGAGAGAAGAAATACATCGAGTTCAGAGCTAGGGTTATGGTTTGCGGAGAGGTAGATGTAAATGTAGCAAATGTTACTGCTTATTGTAATGTTACTGATGAATGGGTATGGGATGAGGATGGTGCATCTCTTATCAAGATTTGTGATATGGATATAAATGTAGATAAAAGAGTATGGAATGGTAGTGCATGGGTAGATAATCTGCGAGTTACTGATTTCGATTTCCCACTCAGGTTTAACATCAGTGTCAAGAATACTGGAAATGTTGAGATCGAGATGTTAGTGATAAATGATACATTCGGAGATTGTATACGCAACCTAAGCGGATTTAGTTATCCTTACACAGAATTGGGAGAAAATTTTGTTACTTGGGAAATAAACGATCATTTGCAACCCAACGGAACTATATACATTGAGTATACTGCTGTTTTACTCTGCGATGGTCTAAACCTTGTCACGGTAAAAGCCTTCTCACCTTGTGACACGATCTCTAGATCAGATACCCTAATAATAGAGGGGTACAAACCTTCACTCTCTGTAGATCCATTAACAATCGATCTGGGAAGAATACAAAGAAACTCGACTCTATCCTTCAATTTTAATGTGTGGAACAGCGGATCAGGTGAATTGATATATAACATCTCGACATCCTGCGATTACATAACAGTCTTTCCGATGAACGGGACATCATATGGTGAAAATGATACGATAGAGGGTATTCTAAACACGTCCAACTTATCTCAAGGAAACTACACCTGCTACATCTACATATCATCAAACGGTGGAGAAAAGATATTGACCATACACTTTGAAATTGGAGAGACTAGTGTTAATAATAAACCTATCATCAGGTTACTCAAGCCGGAAGAAGGAAGGATTTACCTACTAGACCGATGTTTGCCTCTAAAAATCAAATGGACATTCATCTTGGGTCCCATAACAATAAGAGTGAATGCAACCGATCCAGATGGATACATAGATAGAGTAGAATTTTTTGTGGACAATGAGTCTAGATTCAACGATACCTATGCTCCTTATGAGTGGAAGTGGAACGAGAAAGCTATCGGAATGAAAGAGATAAAGGTTGTAGCCTATGACAACGAAGGATCAAGCACTGAAGAAAAGATCGAGGTATTTATCATTAATCTTGGTCTCATGAAATGGAATCAAGAACATACTTGTTAACTTCTCTTCTCCCCACTAAAATCTCGAATTCGATCGGAGTAAGAATAGGGCTATCAAAATTGTCATAATCATCTATAGCTATCCTAGGACAAGCCGTTGATATAAGGCAATCAAATTTACCAAAATCCCTAAGTAAGCTAGGACTAACATTGTCTAGCACTAAAAGATGAGCATCTTTATCCATTTTCTCTATTTCTTCTTTCAATCTCGTGGCTAGCTCCAGCCGTCTCTGTCCAATTTTCGAACTTATAATTATTCCAAATTTGTTGGCATCTTTAGATAGAGCTATCAAAGAATATCTTTTTTTCAATAACTTATCCTTTTCGTTAGCAATTTCCTCAGGCATTTTAATTTTCATAGAAACTGGATCTAGAGCATAAACTGGTTTTGATGTTACTAAAGATACACCTACGGGATGAAAATTCCCTGTCCCAATAAAGACTATTGAATTTGCATTACCATGTAAAGCTGAAGAAAAATTACATCCTAGTACTAGACCTGGTTTAGAAATCCTATCATCGCCCTCTCCAATATCCACGAGAAATCCCTGACTCTCCAGATTTCTTTTGATACTATGGATAAAATCTATGTGTTGAGCTGTTGTAACCAGATTTATGCTCTTTTCTCTAACGTTTCTATAGATTTTCTCTGAAACTTTCTGTACATCCATATCCATTACAGCATTGACGAAGATTACGGGAAAATCGATTTTGAGATTAGGAATAGGCAGATGACCAAAATGAATCAAAGCATCTGCACCTATAGATTTTGCAAGATCTATAGCCAGATCACAAGCTCCAAAGCAAGGGTCTGCACTTATAAAAACTTCAGAATTTGTTCTCTCTTCTATAACATCAGCTATTTCTCTGGCATACACCTTCAAACCGGCAGGAAACTGCAACAGCAATCTTTTGTATCTTTTTAGTTGGTCAAATGGAATGTCTACCCTGTAACTTCCAAATCTCATCTATATCTCCTATAAGAATCTGCTAAATAAGCATTAGCATTAACAGTAGATGGATTACAATTAGAGAAATAGATGAAGGCGCCACCGCCTTGTAAAATTTTGTTATATCTGGCTTAAAATATTCATTTGTCACAACCATACAGAGGTGGAGAGGAGATATAAGATAACCCACGAAGGAGCTTACATAGAGGATACTGACGATTGGAACTATATTACTTCCTACTGAATGGAACAAAGGCTCAACTATTGGGTAAGAAAGAGCTATGGCTCCAAGGTTGTATCCCATAAAGAATGCTAGCACAAAAGGTATTAAAACTATTAGAAGTAATGGTGGTACGAACGCATTGTTAGTTAAAGTTTGTATAGACGAAATAACACCAGACGATGTGACCACACCTCTGAATACCATTATACCAACTATAGCGAATGGCAGTCTCCAAGACAGTCCTCTCTTCAAAATCTTGATTATCTCCTTAGTTTCTCTTTTCTCGATGGCAAATACAGAAAAGATTCCAAATGGTAGAGCAAGAAGGAGAGAGGATACAGATTCAAAGTTTAGAAATGTCGATAGCGATAGAGAGAGAATAATCGGTATGACTATAGGTGTGATATAAATCAGCCCGCCTCCATCCGCTCTCTTTTCTGATTTTAAATTCTTAACCTTTCTCATCATAAAGAATCCGATAACGATCATTACGAAAAATGTTGGGAGCTGAATCAAAATAAGATCATACAGATTTATATTTGCAAAATCCTTGCTACATATTAGAATTATAGATGTAGACATTGGATATATCAGGAACCATATGTGTCTAAACCAGACGTTGAATATTGCTCTATCTTCTCTCGATAACCTGAGCTTTTCTCCCTCTTCATCTATCATGGGTGCCGAGAACAGAGCACCTCCAGGCACATGAAGCAGACCTATCACTGCAGGAATCAATGCTATCAGTATTTTACTTGAAAATATCCTTCTCAAACTATCTATCAACTTCTCTAAAGAACCTGTTTCCCTCATGGATCTAGCAAGGAGAACTATAAGAAGCATCACTAAAGCTAGTTTCAGGGTTGTAAGCTCGAATCTTCCCTCATCTACAGAATAAATAAGAGATTTTAATACGGCTTTACCTATAGCATATGCATCTGTCTCAGCTAGAGAGAACACAGCTACAATAATCGAACCTATCAGCAAGGATGCTCCAAAATTTATTTTCTTTCTTAAAAGAAGGATGATAACAGTGAAGGATAGAATAAGTCCTATTAAATTGAGCATAGAGGTTCACCTGTTAGTCTTTCCGCTTCCTTGTTTGCTCTCTCTATTACCCTATCTTTATCAAGGGTAAAGAGCTTGCCATCTATCATCAGGACTTTGCCATCGACTATGGTAGCATATACATCTCTGGATCTGCACGCATAGACTACATGCGAAACTGGATCAAAACACGGCGTTAGATTTGGTTTATCAAAATCTATTATGACTAAATCTGCTATTTTTCCCTCCTCTATACTTCCTACCTTGTTATCAATGTGCAAGGCTTTTGCACCCTCTATAGTTGCCATATCAAGTATTTCCTGAGCATTAGCAACACATGGATCCCATCGATGATGTTTATGCAGCAAAGCTGCAAACTTCATGGATTCAAACATATCTAGCGTATTATTGCTAGCTGCTCCATCTGTACCTAGAGAAACTGTTGCTCCTTCTTTCAAAAGTTCAGGAAGTGGCATAAAGCCGCCTGTAGCAAGTTTCATGTTGCTGACTGGATTGTGAGATACACTTGCTCCAGCTCTCGCTATCTCCCTGACCTCACCTTTGGTTATCCATCCACAATGAGCTAATATCGCTCTGTTATTTAGTATCCCTGTTCTCTTGAACTGCTCGACAGGTCTTGCTTTGTATTTTCTCCATACATCATGAACTTCATGTTGAGTTTCTGAGCAATGAGTTTGAATCAGAAGATTATACTCCTCTGAGATTTCAGCACATTTCTCTAAAGTTTCTGGAGAGCATGTGTATGTCGAGTGTGGAGCTATAGTTGGAGTTACGAGATCATCTTTCCTCCATCTTTTTACAAAGCTCTCGCATCTTGAGAAAAGTTCATCAAACTTATACTCTGGAGTTCCAAAGTCTAAGAATGAGAATCCCAGAAAAGCTCTTATTCCGGCTTTTTTGGCTCTTTCTCCAATCACATCCTCAAAAAAATACATATCCGCAAAACATGTTGTACCTGTTAATATCATCTCAAGCAAGCCAAGATCTGTTCCAGCTGAAATAGCATTTCTATCAAGTTTAGCCTCAACGGGCCATATTCTTGTTTGTAGCCAGTCTTCCAGAATCATGTCATCTCCATATCCTCTAAGCAGAGTCATGGGAATGTGAGTATGTGTGTTTATCAATCCAGGGATAACTACCTTTTTCCTTCCATCTATCTTAAAATCAGCCTCAACATCTATCGGATTTTCAGAAACTTCTCTTATCAGATTTCCATCTATGTAGATATCTCCTTTTATCTTCCTCCTGTTTTTATCCTGAGTTAATATTAGGGCGTTCTTTATCAGCACACTCATAAGACATCATAGATTCTTTGGGACAGTACCACTATTCCAGTAGCTATCAAATAGGTCGTTGAGTTTTAATAGAATGTTCTTTTCAACGGTTATGACAGCAGGTTCATTCTCTTTGAAGGGTCCAGCGAGAATTATGGCTCTATCCTCACCAAGAGCAAAGCATCCTTTTATGTTTGGATTGTATCTTACGTTGATACCTTTGAGTTTTTCTTTATCTTTACACTGTTTAACCACCACTCTGGCTCCCGGCGGAATCTCTACATCTAGAAGATACTCGGCCACTATTCTTGGGTTTGTTAAAGATTCAAGAGACCATTTACTTGTATACCTTGATGCTGGTTCTGGCTTCTCTTTCTTCCCTGGAAATGTCGTGGATATTGCTATTATGGCTATTATTGCTCCTATTATAAGACCTATAGCAATAGATATTGCGTCCATGCTCCTCAAATTTTGTATTCCTTAATGGGTTATTATCTTTTTTATTGTGTTTGGAAAACTACAAAAAGTTGAAGTGAATTAGGGAAGCGAAGGTTTTGATATGGTAGATGAAGAATTGATGAAAAAAATACAGAATCTGAAGAAAAGGAACAATGCGATAATTCTTGCTCATAACTATCAGCTTCCAGAGATTCAGGATATTGCAGATTTTGTTGGTGATTCGCTAGATTTAGCTAAGAAGG
>JAPDJO010000051.1 GCA_029259115.1 Thermoplasmatota archaeon
TGTTATCTTTTCAACCTTTGTATCCAACAGATATTTGATTCCTCTGTCCTGAGCTAACTTGGCCATAAATCTGTCAAATTTTCCTCTGTCTATAGCGAAAGCATGGAGTCTGTCTCCACCTATGCGGTATGTATTTCCTTTTGGGGAATGTATATATGCTCCAAATATCTTATTTTGCACAAAATCCACATCTTCTGGATTAAGGTTTAACAGCTCTAAGGTTTTCCTTGATATTAAACCGGCACACTCCGCAGGTTCACCTATGACTTTTCTTTTTTCGATGGCTAGGGTTTCTATGTTATCGACACCCTTTGCAACGGCATTTCCTGCTGCGCCTGCGCCAACGATTATCAGATCGTAACGCTCTCTCACTAGGTTTAAGTAATGCAGAAAGATTTATAACCGAAGCGGTAGGATGAGAAGTAGAAATACCGATAATCTGTTGTGTAGGTTCGTAACCGATGGAAGCGGAAACAAGATAGGGGAGAGTGTAGCTATAGATAAAGATGTTCTTATCATAAAGATGGGTAAAGAATTCATAGGGGTACCCCTGAAACATGTGGAAGATCTTGGAGATTATCTAAAAGTTAGAGGTTTGTTAAGCATAGATAAAGCTAGAGAGATGGGAAAGAGATGGGAGGGGAAGTATGCGAAGAGAAAAAGATGATTATAAGATGGTTATCGTTGTCAGGGATGATCTTAAGCTTTCTCCGGGAAAATTACCTGTGCAGGTTTCGCATGCTGCTGTAGAGTGCTCCCTTCTATCTAAAAGAAAAAAACCAGGATGGTTCAGGAAATGGAGGGACCAAGGAGCAAAGAAAGTTGTTGTTAAAGTTAATGATCTTGATGATTTGCATAAGTTAAAAGATGAAGCAGAGGATCTAAAGCTTGTTGCAGAAATCATAAAAGATGCTGGTCTGACAGAGATTCCTCCTGGAACGGAAACAGTATTAGGCATAGGTCCAGCACCTTCGAGTGTGATCGATAGGATTACGGGCGATTTACCTCTGCTTTGATTTTGGGGTAAAGATTTTTACTGTGATCTTCCTATACCTCTTTCGTGATAAAAAAACAGGTACGCATTCTCGGAATAGATGATGGTCCCTTTCGTTTTGATCAGAAGAAAACGTTAGTTATTGGCGTTGTGCTGAGAGGTAATGGGTATTTAGAAGGTGTATTGAAAAGAGAGATAGAGGTAGATGGTAAAGATTCAACTGGTGTGATTCTAGATATGATAAAGAAAACTAGACATAGAGATCAGATCAGAGTGATAATGCTGGATGGAATAGCTCTTGGTGGATTCAATATAGTAGACATCGATAGACTGTATAAAGAATGCGAGATTCCTGTAATAACGATAACTAGAGAAAAGCCTGATTTTGATATGATACTGAAAACCCTTCAGATGAAGTTCTCCGACTGGGAGGAAAGGTGGAAGATGTTTAAAGACAACAAGATTTACGAGATTGAAACACCCCATAATCCTATATACATATCCTGCAAGGGCGTATCAGTGGAGGAAGCGAAAGAGATAATAAAGATATCAACTATACGAGGAGCAATTCCTGAGCCGATAAGGGTTGCTCACATCATAGCCTCTGGAGTAGTTAGAGGTGAATCCTATGGAAAAGCCTAAAGCAAAAGTAGATGAAAGTAAATGTCTAGGTTGTTCCGGTTGTGTAGCTATATGCCCAGAGGAGGCTATTGATTTTTATGACAAGGCTTTTGTGATTAGAGAGAGATGTATATCATGCTACCTTTGCATAAACTATTGTCCTGCAGGAGCTATTTCTGAGGAGGATTAGTATGAAGAGGTTTGATTATGATGTTGTTGTAGTTGGAGGTGGGCCAGCGGGCCTAGTAACATCTATGTACATATCTGAAAAAGGCTTCTCTGTAGCTGTGCTTGAGAGGGATAAAGAGATAGGCGTTCCTGTCCTATGTGGAGAAGGGATAAGCAAGAAGGTTGATGATCTTGGAATAATTGATAGAGGAAGGTGGATAGAGAATGAAGTTGTAGGGGCTAGGATCTTTTCTCCAAACGGAACTACGGTTAAGTTATCAGCAGAACATGCTGGTGGCGAGACCGGATATATCATCGATAGGGAGATTTTTGATAAAGAGTTGGCTAGACTTTCGGCAAAGAAGGGAACAGATATATTTCTGAGGTGTAACGCAAAACAAGGCATCTTTGAAAACGGAAAGTTGGTTGGAGTAAAAGCGGATTTGGGTGGTGAAGAGGTTGAGTTTTTTGCAAAGGTTATAGTTGGGGCTGATGGTGTAGAGTCTAGAGTTGGAAGGTGGGTTGGGATAGATACAAGGCTCAAACCAAAAGATATAGTTTCCTGTTTTGAGTATACTCTGTCAGGAATAGAGTGTAATAGAGAATATAGTGACTTTTATGTAGGTAAAAGTCTAGCGCCAGGCGGATACATATGGATATTCCCAAAAAGTGATGATGTTGCAAATGTTGGTATAGGTGTTTTGGGAAGTTACAGTAAGCCTGGATTAGCCAAAGAACTTCTAGACAGATTTATAGAGAGTAAAGAGGAACTAAGAAAAGGTAAAGCGATCAGAGTTCTAACTGGTGCTGTCCCGGTAGCGAAACCAATAGAAAGTTTGAGAGATAACGTTATCTTGGTTGGAGATGCAGCAAGACATACGGATCCTTTGACTGGTGGGGGCATAATGCATGCTCTTATAGGGGGAAGAATAGCAGGAGAAACCATAGCAGAGAGTTTAGAATCTAACG
The DNA here is from genome assembly GCA_029259115.1 of Thermoplasmatota archaeon. Classification (GTDB taxonomy): domain Archaea; phylum Thermoplasmatota; class E2; order DHVEG-1; family B18-G2; genus B18-G2. Next base: position 2,753 of record JAPDJO010000051.1, read on the forward strand.
ATGTTTCTATATTGAAGAAATACGAGGAGAGGTGGAAAGAAAAATTGGAAAAGAAGCTCAAAAGAAATTACATGATGAAGGAAATTGCATCGACCTTCGATGACAAAACTTTTGATATGCTTGCCGATTCTGTGAAAGATATAAACTTCGATGAGTTTAGTACGTATGGTCTCATAAAGGCTTTAGTTACAAAGCATCCATCTTTACTGATAAAGTTAAAACCTTTGTTGGGTTTAAGGTAATTGGATGATATGGGGTTTGATAGTTAAACCGAATGATAAGAGGACAGAGAAACTAGCAAGAGAAATATTAGAGCTATTGAAAGACAGTGGAGAGGTTTACATAGAGAAGGGTTTTGCAAAAGTTCTAGGTGAGGAAGGTTTTTCGAGGGAAGATTTGAATAGAAAATGCGATATAATTGTTACAGTTGGTGGCGATGGTACCATACTCTATGCTTTAGAGAGGGTAGAGAAACCTATATTTGCAATAAACTGTAGCGCGATGGGTTTTTTGACGGAAGTTGATGCGAAGTTTGCGAAAAGCGGAATAGAGAAGATCTTGAAAGGAGATTATAATATTGAAGAAAGAGCTAGACTAAAGGTTTTCTTGAACAAAAAAAGACTAGAAGATGCTTCAAACGAGATAACCGTTCAGACAGCAAATGTTGCAAAGATAATAGAGTTTTCTGTATCAGTTGATGGGGAGCTTATAGATAAAGTAAAAGCAGATGGAATAATAATAGCCACCCCAACCGGAGCAACTGGATATGCCCTAAGTGTGGGTGGCCCCATAGTTGATCCTAGCGTAAACGCAGCGATAATTGCTCCAATTGCTCCTTTCAAGTTATCATCTAGGCCTTGGATAGTTCCAATAGATAAAAAGATATGTATAGATCTTTTGGAGAGTAGCAAAAGAGCTAAACTTGTTATCGATGGTAGAAACTCATATGATGTCAAACCTGGAGAGAGGGTATGTGTTACTTTGTCTGAAAAGAAGTCTAGATTTGTGAGATTTGGAGAATCTTTCTATCAAACTGTGAGGTTAAAACTGGTAAGATGAGAAAGTGGAAAATAGATAGAGAATGTCTAGATACGATTCTTGAGAGTTCTAAATCTATGCATCCGAGAGAATTTGCTGGTTTTCTAAGAGCTGATGGAGATGTCATAAGAGAGGTTCTCCTTCTGCCTGGCATGATACATGGGGATAGGCATGCCATGTTCAATCTAGCGATGCTTCCCATAGATTATTCTATAGTTGGAACCGTGCATAGCCATCCATCTTTATCAAATAAACCTTCCAAGGAGGATTTGCAGATGTTTTTCAAATATGGTAAAGTACATATCATAGTTGCTATGCCTTATAATGAGAAATCGTGGAAAGCCTATGACTGGAATGGTAGAGAGATAGAGGTTGAGATTATTGAATAGATTTTAATTCTTGTATTTCTTAACGAAAAATGATGGACCTCTCAATAATAGATACATTTATCATAGCCCCTCTAGCTCCGCTTGCTGGAATTGTGCTTTTCTGGTTTATCCAGCTATTGTTTGCAGAAAGTCTAAAGGTTTTGCTGAGAGAAATCTGGGAAAACCATAAAGCCTTCTGTAGATTCTCAAACTTTATTGCTCTCTTCTTCCAGTCCCTGTCTCATGCACTTGGATACACATTAACAGGGATAGGTGTAGGAGAGTTTTCTTTAAGTGTAAAAGATGCAAAGGTCTCTCCCAAGAAAGAGAAAAAGGGTTTGCCTAAGTTCCTTGCTAATCTTTTTCTGGTTTTGGGTCCTTTTTTCATCCCTCCTTTGATTGTTTTTCTCATCTACTTACCTTTCTTCCCGGGTTTTACTCTACAGGAATGCTACACATTCTCAACCTCTCTTATATCGTTTGGCTCATTACTTCGGCAGTTTGGTATTAATTTCTTAAAATTCCTATTTTATCTCGATCTTTCTAACCCATTCCATATCATCTTTCTAATCATCTTTCTCCTAGTTGGATTGGGTATAAGGCCTAGCTTCATAGAGGAAGAAGAAAAGAGGGTTGGTATGGTTGATGATCTTCTGAGGGTAAAAGATCTTATTTTTTCTCATCCATACTTTGTTATAGCGCTCCTAGTTTCTCTGTACATCGTCTTTTACGTTCTTTACTTCCTTAATCTACCATTTTATGTTTTGATATTCTCGTTTTTTGGCTGGTTATCGATAATATCAATAACTTCTCTTCTTTTAGCACATTTCATTGTGTTTCTAGTTTTGGCAAGTGATAGGCTTCCTTCCTTCAAGAGATTCTTGCCTTTTTCTCTCCTCATCATATCCTATACACTTTACAGATTTATCTTTTATCTCACCAAGAGTGATTTGGCTCTTCCATTGTCTAACATTCTCAGCCTTGCTACAACCTTTGTAGTAGTTTTTCTAGTATTGAGGTTTGAGACCAATAAGCTTAAAATGGAGAAAGAGATGGTCGAAGCTGAGGAAAGAGAAGATGAAGATTGAAGAGGATCTGCTCAAAGGAGAAAAGATAGAGAAGGTTTTAACTCCTCATCCTCTCTCATTCATGGGTCTTCAATCAATATGGTTCTTCTTATTGGTCTTTGGTATAATCCTTTGGTGGTCAGCAAACTATTCTCAATACTCAAGTTATTTTAGCTCATGGATTGTTGTTCTATCCTTATGGTGGGTTGGCTTAATCTTGGCTGGGATTGTTGCATCTCTTGTTTCGATAAGATGGAGATTCTTTTTCCTCTATGTTTTTGTAGCATCCTTAGGAACCTTTATGGCATGGAAGTTTAATTGGTTAAAGGATGGAGCATCTACAAGTTTCTTTATCCTAATTTACTCTATCTGCGTATCTGCTATCATATTTCTAGGAGTTTATGTTTTTGTAAAATCCCACAGATACATACTAACTGATTACAGAATCATATTTAAGGGAGGTGTTCTAAGGAAAAGAGAGAGGACACTAAGATATGATAAAGTTACGGATGTTGATGGCACTCAAGGCATACTTGGCCAGATTTTTGATTTCGGCACCATAATACCTATAACTCAATCTGGCTTTGGTCTCGGATCTGATCAGACGTTTGCGGCAGGCGGAGTCGAAGCTAAAGGAAAAAGACTAGGGATATTTGGTCTGGCTGGTGGAGCAAAAGAGGTAAAGACTCCAAGAGCTAGAACATATTATGAGTTGCATGGAGTTTATCCATATAGAGAGGTAAGGAAGCTCTTGGAGGAATTGATACAGGGACATGTCATTACTCCCTATCAGAAGGAACAGGTTGAGTTGCAGAGAGAACAGCTAGAGTTACAGAGAGAAATGAAGGAGCTTTTGGAGAGACAGAAGGAGCTGAAGGATTAGGTTTAAAATCTAAAACTATATAGGGGGGTTGGCAAATGATACCAAAGGCTGTCTTCTTGACCAGAGGAATGGGAGTGCACAAGGATAGATTACAATCTTTTGAGCTGGCACTGAGAGATGCAGGTATTGGAATGTGTAATCTCGTGAAGGTTTCTAGCATCTTACCACCGAACTGCAAGATAATATCCAGAAGTAAAGGGGTAAAGCTTCTGAGGCCTGGAGAAATAACGTACTGTGTTCTCTCCAAAAATGAAACCAATGAACCCTATCGTAAGATATCTGCATCTATTGGCTTAGCTATACCTAAGGATAAAAATGCTTATGGTTACATTTCTGAGTACCATAGCTTTGGAGAAAGTCATAGAGAAGCTGGAGATTATGCTGAAGATCTAGCAGCGACTATGCTTGCTACTACGTTAGGCATAGATTTTGATCCTGATAAAGCATGGGATGAAAGAAAGCAACTCTTCAGAATGAGTGGAAAGATAGTAAAGACCAGGAGCATAACCCAGACTGCGATTGGAGACAAAGATGGAAGATGGACTACAGTAATAGCTGCTGCTGTATTTGTGGAGGATTTGTAGCGCGCATGGAAGACGAAGGTATTGCTAGAAGATATCTGTACCTTGATTTTCCTCTGGATTGGAATCTAAAACTTAATTTCTCTGTCTTGCCTGAAAGACCGACCCCGTGTATAATCAATAGGCAAAAGGAGTGGATGAGACTTCTTGATTTAGAGGGGGAGACTGTACCAGTGATAGTCAAATCTGCTGGTAATATAGAAAATCCTAGACTTCTCGTCGAGATACCTAAGGAGATGGAGAAGAATTGGAAAAGGATTGAAAGAGTTATCTTGGATATTCATGGACTGAGAGATGTTAGCGATCTTTATGAATTTATGGAGAGAGATAGCGTATTGAGGGGTATCAAAGAGAAATTGTATGGTTTTGGTGGAGCTGGACTTATGGCTGTTAGTGTATATGAAGGTGTGGTCAAATCCATTATTCAACAACAGATCTCTCTGAAGGTAGCTGAGAATATAACAGCAAATGTTGTGGAAAGATACGGTAACAGGGTTAAATTTCTCGGCAATACTATCTATGGATTTCCCAATCCCGAGGTTTTATCCAAACTAGATATTTTGGACTTGAGAAAATGTGGATTAAGCACAAGAAAATCCGAATACATAAAAGAATTGAGTATCGAAGTATGCAAAGGTTTTGACCTAGAGGATCTCAGAAATAAAGAGAATGATGAGATTATCGAAGTTTTAACTTCATTTAGAGGAGTTGGAAAGTGGAGTGCTGAATTGGTTATGGTTGCTACGATTGGAAGAAATGTTATTCCAGCTGATGATCTCGGTGTTAGGAAAGCTATTTCTTATTTTTATTTTGATAACGAATTACAACCTCCTGAAAGGATAAGAAATTTTGCTGAAAGGAAGTTTGGGAGATTTTTGAGAGATTGCTTGGTTTATCTTTTGATGGCTTACCGCATGAATATTTGATTTTTCTTTGAGGATGTATTGAAGAATTGCTATAGAATATTATGACTATACACTTTGCTTTTGCTTTTACTTGCTTCTCCTCTATCTCATCAATGCAGTTACATTTATATATAAATTTTCCAATTCAAATCGGGGTATAGACATGAGGGTACTTGCTATACTATCTGTGTGCTTCTTGCTCTTGGGTTGTATATCCCAAGTGGCGTCAGCCGCAGGGCATTATGTAGACAAGATAAATCGTCAGGGGAGTAGTAACTCTACATCTAATAGTATTGGTAGAAATTACAGAGCTGTAATTATCGGAATTTCTGATTATCCTGGAACTCAAAACGATTTATCAACACCTGTTAAAAGTGCATTGGCTATAAAGAGTTGTCTAGAAAGGGGAAGTAGTTATTATACTGTAAAACTTTTAACTGATGGTTCGGCAACTCTAAGCAACGTGAGAAATGCCCTAGATTGGCTCAAAAGTAAGGCGGATGAAAATGATATATCCTTTGTGTACTACTGTGGCCACGGGTCTCAAGTGGAAACAAAGAATCGCCGACAAGAAGGAGACAGTATGGACGAGTGTCTATTCCTATACGATGATATAATGCGAGATGATGAGTTTGTAGAGAGGTTGCTAGATATAAAAGGCATAGTGTTTGTCATCCTTGATTGTTGCAAGAGTGCAGGTTTTCAAGATGATCTGGAATACAGATATGATAAAGATAAGGGACTTTGGGAAGAAACAAAGGTATTCATGGTAACCGCGTTTACTGAAAATCAACTTCATTATGAAATACCAGTACTTGGATACGGTCTGCTTTCTTTCCACATAATCGGCACGATGTCTCAAGATCCCGATAATGATGGATCCATAACAATAGATGAGATATATATGCTAGCAGGAGAGAATTTTAAAAGAGCGAAGGAAGTTTTTGGTATCAGTTACGAAGGTGAAGTTAATATATACCCCCGCAGGGGGACGAATCACTATTATGATTACATGGATACTCCCATAATCAAAGGCTTCAGAAATAAAAGTCCTTGGTTATCAGATCTTTCCATAAGCACCCGTCGTGGAAAATGTGAGTTAGACCTGAGAATGATTGATCTCGACAAGAACAAAATGAAAATATTCGTGTATTGGGGAGATGGAGAAGGGGAATGGTATGGCCCCTACAGAAGTTACGAGGATGTTTCCATATCTCATTACTACGATAGGTATGACGATTACAAGATAGGGATTGTCATAAGGGATTCGCATGGAGCAATAAGTATGTGGGAGATCAAGGAGGTCTCTATTGATAATAAGGATATTACTAAAAATGCAACTGTTAATCCAATAAAAAATGTTCACTCCGAAGAGAAGAAGCATCATAACTCCGTTAAACCGAGATTTCATAGAAGAGTGGAAATTTTTAGGCATGGCTCTCTACTACGTTTGATAAAGAATAGACATATCGATATTATCTCTGACATACGGAAATGGATTGATAGAAACCGATGGTAAAGCTTTTCTCCTCTCATCTTTTTTGTGATGATTCCAGCAACATTTTAATATAACCTGTTTTATCTGGGTTGTCTAAGCGATGTGGAAGGGGGTTTAACATGGAGGAAGTGTTCATAAAATGGTTTGATGAGCTTGGGATGAAGGATGTTCCTCTGGTAGGGGGAAAGAATGCCTCTCTTGGAGAGATGATTAGAAATCTATCGAGTAAAGGAGTGAACGTTCCAAATGGTTTTGCAATAACCGCCTATGCGTACAAATATACAATAGAGAAAGCTGGAATAGATAAGAAGATAAGAGAGATTTTGAAAGATTTGGATACTCATGACGTAAAAAATCTTGCAGAGAGAGGAGAAAAGATAAGAAATTTGATTAGAAATACTTCTCTTCCAAAAGAGCTTGAAGACGAGATAAGAAAATATTACAGAGAACTGGAAAAGATGTATGGAAAGAATGTAGATGTTGCTGTCAGGAGCAGTGCAACAGCCGAAGATCTTCCGGATGCGAGTTTTGCTGGTCAGCAGGAAACTTTTCTCAACGTTAGGGGAGAAGAGGAGCTTATAGAGAAAGTAAAGGAATGTTTTGCTTCTCTATTCACAAATAGAGCGATATCATACCGAGAAGACAAGGGGTTTGATCATTTTAGCGTGTATCTCTCTGTTGGTGTGCAGAAGATGGTGAGGTCTGATCTTGCAAGCTCTGGGGTTATGTTCACTCTAGACACGGAAAGTGGGTTCAAAGATGTTGTATACATAACTGGAGCTTATGGTCTTGGGGAAAATGTTGTTCAAGGTAAAGTTAATCCCGATCAATTCTATGTTTTCAAACCTACTTTGAAAAAGGGATTTAGGCCTATAATAGAGAAGAAATTGGGAACAAAGGATAAAAAGTTGATATATGGAGAACAAGGCGGAACCGTGGAAGTTGATGTCGATCCAGAGGACAGGAAGAAATTTGTCCTTAATGATGATGAGATATTAAAGCTTGCCGAGTGGGCATGCATCATAGAAGAGCATTATGGCAAGCCCATGGATATAGAATGGGCAAAGGATGGAATAACTGGAGAGCTCTTTATAGTCCAAGCGAGACCTGAGACTGTACATTCTCAGAAGAGTTATGCGACAGTGGAAACCTATATTCTGGAAGAGAAGGGTAAACTTCTTTTGGAGGGAGAGGCGGTTGGCACAAAGATAGGTCAGGGAGAGGTCAATGTTATAGAGGATGCAAAGGATATTCACAAGTTCAAGAAGGGGCAGGTTTTGGTAACAGATATGACAGACCCTGATTGGGAACCTATAATGAAGATTGCATCAGCTATCGTTACAAACAGAGGAGGAAGGACCTGTCATGCAGCAATCGTATCGAGAGAACTTGGGATACCTTGTGTTATAGGTACAGGAAATGCAACAGAGGTTCTGAAAAATGGCCAAAAAGTTACCGTGGATTGCTCTGAAGGTATCGGTAGGATATACGACGGATTGCTGAAATTTAAGGTAGAGAAACTTGATCTCGAGAAGCTTCCGAGAACAAAGACAAAGATCATGATGAATGTTGGTGTTCCTGAAAAGGCATTCTCTCAAGGGATGATACCGAATGATGGCGTTGGCTTAGCCAGGGAAGAATTCATAATAAACTCTTACATAGGGATACATCCTCTCGCTCTGATAGAATACGAAAAACTCAAGGAGAAAGCAAAAGAGGATGAGAAGATAGCAGAGGTTGTCAAGATTATAGAAGAGAGAACTTATGGCTATGAGAATAAAGCAGACTTCTTCGTCGATATGCTCGCCAGAGGAATAGCAAGGATATCTGCAGCATTCTATCCAAACGATGTGATAGTCAGACTTTCTGATTTCAAGAGTAACGAATATGCGAATCTGATTGGAGGATTTTTGTATGAGCCCAAAGAGCACAATCCGATGATAGGTTGGAGAGGCGCATCGAGATACTACGATGAGAAATTCAAGCCAGCGTTTGCTTTGGAGTGTAAGGCTATAAAGAAGGTCAGGGACGAGATGGGACTTACGAATGTAAAGGTTATGATACCATTCTGTAGAACGCCAGAGGAGGGTAAAAAAGTCATAGAAGTGATGAAGGAATTTGGTCTGAAACAAGGAGAGAATGGACTAGAAGTCTATGTTATGTGCGAGATACCATCAAACGTTATCTTAGCAGATAAGTTTGCAGAAATCTTCGATGGATTTAGCATAGGATCAAATGATCTAACACAACTAACTTTGGGGCTGGATAGAGACTCTGATCTTGTTGCTCATCTCTTCGATGAAAGGAACGAGGCTGTAAAAAGGCTTGTAAAGCAAGTGATAGAAGTAGCTCACTCCCATAAACCAAGGAGAAAGGTCGGGATATGTGGTCAGGCTCCCAGCGATTTTCCTGAGTTCGCAGAATTTTTAGTCGAGTGTGGCATAGATTCGATGTCCCTGAATCCTGATGTTGTCGTAAAAACGAGGTTGTTGGTTGCAGACGTTGAAAAGAGACTCGGAATAAGCTAAATGCTCCAGTAATCTGAGAGGATTCTCTTCAGCTCCTTTATCCTTTCTATCGTTATCTCCAATTTCGTGTCAGGTATGTCCTCTTCTCTTACAATTTCCTCTACACCAAGCAAACCGCAAACTATGTTATAGTAGGATTTTACACTGGCATCACTATTGTATCCACCTCCGAATAGCACCAAAAGTTTGTTACATGTCTTCTCGCTCAGTTTCTTTATCTCTCTTGCAAAGTAGAAATAAATTGGATATGTGAGAAGGATATCCGCAAGCGGATCGCTGTGATGTGTATCAACTCCAGACTGATATATGATAATATCTGGTTTGAATTGTAGAACTATATCTGGTACAATTTCATCGAAAGCTCTCTTGTAACTTTCGTTTCCAGATCCTGGAAGAAAAGGGAGATTTATCGTGTAGCCTTTGCCTTCGTTTTCTCCAATCTCTTCAATGAATCCGCTTCCAGGATAGAGAGTTCTTCCGTCCTGATGGAAAGATATCAAAAGTACATCTGGGTCTTTGTAGTATATGTATTGCGTACCATTTGCATGGTGGACATCTAAATCTATGACTGCGAATTTCTTCACGCGATATCTATTTCTTAAGTACTCTATAGTTACAGCTATATCATTGAAAAAGCAGAAGCCAGATGATGCATCTCTCGATGCATGGTGAAAGCCGCCTAAAGGGTTTATAGATATTTTCGAATCTTTAAGTAAAGATTCTCCTCCTTCCTTGCTACCTCCGCATGCCAAAGATGCTATTTCAAATATTCCTCTTGGAGCTGGTGTGTCTATCGAAAGATATCCGCCTATTCTGCTAAGAAATCTCACCTTTTCTATGTACTCTCTAGTGTGTACTCTTAGAAGATCTTTTTCTTCGCATGGTTTCGGTTCTTTAATTTCTAAATATCTGTCTATTTTACGCTTCTTTAAGAAATTCAAGGTTCTTCTCGGTTTGTCTCCTATAAGTGGATGATTCTCTCCCAGATCGTATTCGTTGTATCTCTCGTGATAGTAGAACTTTATCATGATCTTAGCAAGATAAAATCTTTTTATTATCTTTTTCTTTCATCTGTTGTGTGGATATGAAGGAATTTCCTTTGATCTATGTTAAGAATGGTAAAATCATTGATGAAGATGGAAGAAAAATTATGGATTGGAAAGAAAAGGCGGATAGATTTGCAGAGATATATATCATGGATCTCGATGGGATAGAAAGGAACGAGCCGAATCTGGATTTTTATCAATCTATTTACAAGAAGAAGTGGATAGATGCATTTCCAAGGAAATTCGAAGATGTTATGGATTTGGTGGTTGCTGGAGGGAACAAGATAGTTATCAGAGAGGGGTTTGATGATAGAGATACCGATAGAGTATTTGATGAAGTCGATGTCGAGCTGTATCTATCTTTATCCAAAGATTGCTCATTGAAACATTACAATTGGAATGGTTTTGTTTACCTCTTGAACAGGAAGATGAACTTCGAAGTGAAGGAGTTCTTATCAGAGTTATCCAACGTCTTCATAATAGCCAGGCGCAAAGAATATATCGATTTTGATTGGGCTGATGAGAACAAAATTGATGGTGTTGCTTACCCTTTGTGGGAGATGGAAGCATGATAGAGGATGCAAAGAGAGTGATAGCATTTGTGTTTGAAAGATTGGGAAAAAGAGGTGTTTCCCCATCTGATTTTTATCTCACCCTATCAATGGATCTTAGATGGTGCTCTGTAGAGAAAGCAAAGAGATTCTTAAGATATGCGATGGATAAAAAGTTAATATCAAATATAGAGGGGAAGCTCTTTCCAAATTTTCCTCTCGAAGATATAGAGATTCCTTTTGGATTCAGACCTAAGATCTTTGATGAGATAGAGGTTGAAGAAGAGCTCAAGGATAGAATAGTCCACTGGATATCTGAAAATACTGGTAAAGGTATAGATGAGGTGTGGAGAGAGGTTGAAAGTATTTCAGCAGAAAAATCTCTCAATCTTGAAGTATCAGCTTTATTCTATGCAAACAAACTGGGTTTAGATGTCTCCAGTTATGCGGATGAGGTCAAGAAATTCCTAGAAAGTGAAGGAGTAAAGGGATAAGCAGAATGCCCATACAACTACTTCGCCTTGCTCCGAGGAAGATTGGCAATAAGCCTATGGATGCCCCAACTAATAGAATGACAATTCCTATGGTTCCAGAGAAGGCTAGAACGAGAAGAAGAATAAAGATGATGCTGATTTTTATCATGCTCTGATAAGATATTCTTCCCATCCTTTTAGCTATTGTTTTGCCAAGATAGCATGTTAAAGGGAATGATAGGGATGTAGATATCACGATCGGAATCAGGAGATAAACCAAGCTGTAGGGAGGTAAGATGTTACTCCATCTATCTGGTCTTATTAGATTGTTAACAATTACAGCCACTCCGCTTCTTGCTTTCTGTATTATGAAAAGATTTGCTATTGTAGCTATTGCTGCAGATGTGTTCACAGAAGATAATGTTATTATTGTTTGTTTCTCATCTGTTCTTCCTCTAAAAACCAGAGCAATTATCGTTCCTATAGCTGTAGTTATTCCCGGTACTATTGATACAAAGATGCCAGATAATGTTCCTGTAATTGTAGAGATTATTGAGGACTTCTTTTCCGATTCTGTAAGTTCTGGCTCGATGACAGCTTGAGATTTTATCTCTGTTCTGGATATGAATGAGGATATCAGTGTAGAGAATCCAAAGAGACCTGCCAGAGCAGGGAAAAGAGGGGTTGATGGGAAATCTATCAAAGGATTTAGTGGCAGTTTTAGTACTACCATTCCGTATACTCCTGATAAGATCAAGACAGTAACAGAGATTACCATTGCTTTCTTTGTTTTCTCTGTTAGGACCATTATCGCTATCACCGCTATCAAAATCCATGGCATCAGGCTCTTAAGATCCTGATACAGATTTAGAGGATCTGCCAATAGAAATTTGATAGGTACTAGAAGAGATAGAGTGAGTACAGCTGATCCAAAGCTTCCGATTGCAGATAGAACTATAGCTTCATATCCTCTGCCTTTGAGCAATAGAGAGTGGGCAGGTAGCAAAGTTAGAGCAACGTCTTCTTCCGGCGCCCCAAGGAACGTCGCTGGAATTATATTTGAGAAAGTACTTGCTATGTATGCAGAGACAATCGTTGAAGAGATCATCAATGGAACGAGTATCGGCTCTATTCCGAGATATTCTGATAGGCTCCAAAACATTGTTTGAATTGAAAGTAGGAGCAGAGAGGTAGTATTTATATGCATTCCTGGAACGAGAGAGATTATCAATCCTATCAAAAACCCAAGTAGGGAAAAGATAAAGATGTAAAGAATCTCAATCAATCCTTTCCACCTCTACAGATAAGATGTAATAGGAGAGTTTATTGGGATTGTAGAGAAATTTTCCCTTTAACCAGATCTTATCTCCCTTGGATATGTTTCTATTTCCTATCAAAGGATCTGTTACTCTTATTCTGTGATCGTTGTCTTCTATCTCCATAAAATCTTCTTCCAGTTTCCTCACATATCCTGATACATTGACATAGCTGTTGAGATATTTCTTGGGATTCTTTGCTAGTTGCCAGATCTTTACTTCTACAACTCTACTCTCTAACTTGGAAATTTTATCCGCAACTATCTCAAGTTCCTCTCTGTATCTCTGCACTCTTCCAACAACCTCGACTCTATCGCCAACAAAAACATCCTTTTCCCCATATGCAAATATCTTCCCCTCTCCACTCTCATCAACTAAAGTCATTATTGTGTTTCCTCCTGACGTGATATCAATATCTACGATTGTTCCTTCAGCGAGTACAACATCTCCTTCGTGCTTTTCCAAATCTTCAAGATAGGTCTTCTCTGGACTGACAAAGCTAGAAAGTATAAACAAAAGAACAAGACCAGAAACAGCAAAAATTGTTGATATTTCTACTCTCCTCATCATCGAAATTTAATGATAGAAAGATTTATATCCATATGGCTTTATGGTGTCTCGATTTCGAGGGAGATCATGACAAAGACAAAAGAAGTCTACCTTAAGGTTGCTGAGGCATTCCAGCAAGATGTTGGTTATGGAAGAGCTAGAATAGATACCCAAACTAGGATAGAGCTGGATCTGGCTATAGGAGATATCGTAGAGATTGAGGGAGAGAAGGTTACCGCTGCTACAGTATGGAGGGCACATCCAAGTGATGAAGGGAAGAACATCATTAGGATAGATAATCTGACTAGGAAAAATGCAAAGGTTTCTATAGGGGATTCCGTAAAAGTTAGGAAAGCCGAGGTCAAAGAGGCTCAAGAAGTTACGATGGCTCCTCTCATCTCTGAGGGGCAAAGAATAGAGTTTGGCATAGGTATAGAAAATCTTGTCAGAAGAGGTTTATTGAGAAGACCCGTGGTAAAAGGAGATACGGTTATCGTTCCAGGCATCGCTCTCTTTGGTAGTGCTTTACCTTTTGGTATAGTAAATACGGTTCCAAAAGGTGTGGTTGTTATAACAGAGGAGACAAAATTGATCGTGAAAGAAGAGGCGCCTTCTCTCAGAGAGCTTGAGGCTCCAAGAGTTAGTTACGAAGACATAGGAGGATTGAAGGAGGAGCTGAGGAAAGTAAGAGAGATGATAGAACTTCCTCTAAAACACCCAGAACTATTTGATAGATTGGGTATAGATCCACCTAAAGGTGTTCTGCTATATGGTCCTCCAGGCACAGGGAAAACACTTATAGCCAAAGCAGTGGCAAATGAGAGTGGTGCTAATTTCTATGCTATAAATGGCCCAGAGATAATGAGTAAATTCTATGGTCAGAGTGAGGAAAACCTCAGAAAGGTCTTTGAAGAAGCAGAAAAAAATGCCCCAGCAATAATTTTCATTGACGAGATCGATGCCATAGCTCCGAAGAGAAGCGAGGTTCATGGAGAGGTTGAAAGAAGGGTGGTCTCTCAACTTTTAACTCTTCTTGATGGTCTCAAAGGTAGGGGAAAGGTAATTGTAATAGCCGCAACCAACTTACCAGATGCTATAGATCCCGCTTTGAGGAGGCCTGGGAGATTTGATAGGGAGATAAGGATTGGCGTACCTGATAGAAATGGAAGGAAGGAAATTTTACAGATTCATACTCGAAGCATGCCAAAGAGTGAAGATGTTGACCTTGATTATCTCGCAGATGTTACTCATGGTTTCGTTGGAGCTGATCTTGCTGCTCTTGCTAGAGAGGCAGCGATGAATGCATTGAGAAGATATCTGCCGGAGATTGATTTGGAGAAGCCTATACCAGCAGAAGTACTAGAGAAGATGGTTGTAACGATGGATGACTTCAAAAATGCATTGAAAGGTATAGAGCCTTCAGCTATAAGAGAGTTCTTTGTCGAGGTTCCAAAGGTAACATGGGATGATGTTGGTGGATTAGAGAATGTAAAACAGGCTTTGATAGAAGCTGTAGAGTGGCCTATAACAAGACCAGATTCCTTCAAAAGGTTAGGAATAAGACCACCCAGAGGAATTCTTCTATATGGTCCTCCTGGAACTGGGAAGACCTTAATTGCTAAGGCTGTGGCAAACGAGAGCAATGCTAATTTCCTATCTATAAAAGGTCCTGAGATATTCAGCAAATGGGTTGGGGAAAGTGAGAAAGCTATAAGGGAATTATTCAAGAGAGCAAAACAGGTTGCACCTACAGTTGTATTCCTAGATGAACTGGATGCAATAGCTCCGAGGAGAGGATCTTACGAAGGTTCTCATGTTACAGAGAGTGTTGTCAATCAGCTTTTAACGAGCATAGATGGTTTGGAGAGTATGGAAGGCGTTGTTGTCATAGGAGCTACGAACAGGCCAGACATAATAGATCCTGGTTTACTGAGACCAGGAAGATTTGACAGACTCATACTTGTTCCGGCGCCAGACAAAAAGGCTAGATTAGAAATTTTCAAGATTCATACCAAAAACATGCCCCTAGCTGAAGACGTAGATCTAGAAGAACTCGCTGAAAGAACAGAAGGATACTCTGGAGCTGACATAGAATCTCTGTGTAGAGAGGCAGCGATGAATGCATTGAGGAAAGATATGGATGTAAAGAAAGTTACGTTGGAGAACTTTGAAGAGGCTTTCAAGGTTGTAAAGGGATCGATAACCAAAGAGATGATGGACTACTACAAGAGGTTTGAAGAGGAGTTAGGAAAGAGATTGGCCAAAAAGGATAAAAGGGAATTGGAGATTCAATATCTATAATAAAGAGGTGGATTAAAATGAAGATACCTGAGAGTGAGTTGAGAGGAAAAACTGTAATGACTGAGGGTGGTTTACTAATAGGGATACTAAGGAACATAACCATGGATCAGAGGACGGGAGAACTGAAGAATCTCTTAGTAGAACCTTCTGAGGACATTGACACTAGATTATATCATCTAGATGAAAAAGGACATATAGTTCTAGACTTTGACTCTGTGAAGTCTGTAAAGGATGTTGTTATTGTTAAAGATTGATTTCTGATTTTTATCTTTTAATTTTTAAGAGTTTGAGGGGAGAGACCCCTTTATTTCGTGTGGAAATTATAATCTTCTATACTCCAGAAATTTTTATTTTATTATTTTTATTAATCTATATCTCAAACTTTTAGCTTTTAATCAGTTTTAAGACTTCCACAAGAAACAAAGGGGTCCCCGCTTGGAAAAATTTAGACAATGATTAATAGAACAGCCACAAAATATTTACACTTCCAATTTATTTAAAAAACCAACATCCGGGGTTTTTGTTTACCTTGGGTGTGAAGGAGGAGATAAACGTGAGAGGAAAGATATGGATGTGTTTGATAATTTGTTTGCTTTTTGCTGGCAATGTTCTAGCCCTATCAAATAACTCAAATAATATAAGTGGAAAAGTTGTTGCCAGAATAACATATAGAAGTAATGTACGTTCTATACAGACTCTACAACCAATAGTTGTCATAACACAACCACAAGACGGAGCAGTTGTTACGGATCCCCATCTTGTGGTTCGTGGATATGCTATGGATGAAGCTGGGATGAATTACTGGGAATGGGAATGGCACTGGAAGGGAGGTTCATATAGCAATAGCTCATATTTTCAAATCGCTGAATATGTTGAATTCAGAATAGACATATATGGACTGCATTCTGGATGGAACCTAATCATAGTTAGATTTAAAAACATATATGGCGCCATCGGCGAGGACTCGGTAAATGTTACATATAATCCACCAAACAATCCACCAAATAAACCTTCCAAGCCAGAAGGTCCAAATAAAGGGAAAGTTAAGGAAACACTATATTTCAATACGGTTACAACAGATCCAGATGGTGATTCGCTGGAATATCTGATTGACTGGGGAGATGGTACCAACACAGGATGGCTTGGTCCGATTACTTCAGGCACTCCATTTGAAACATTCCATGCGTGGGATGAGCCTGGTACATATGCAGTCAGAGCAAAGGCGAGAGACATTCCATACCTAGAAGAGAGCGAATGGTCGGACACTCTGATTGTAACCATCGTTAGTGAAGGTAATAATCCTCCTTCAAAACCAGATAGACCGCAAGGCCCAACTAATGGTATGATAGGCGTTACATATACCTATTCCTCACGTTCTGTAGATCCTGACGAAGACCAGATATATTATCTATTCGATTGGGGTGATGGTAGCAACTCAGGATGGATAGGACCTTTTGAGTCTGGCCAGGTTGCCAGCGCCTCCCACAAGTGGAGCAAGGTAGGATTCTATCAGGTAAAGGTTAAAGCAAAGGACACTGAGGGAAAAGAAAGCGAGTGGTCGGATCCTCTACCCATAACTATGCCAAAGAGTAAAAATATCAAAGAAAGATACCATGGGGGACAGATATTCCAATTACCAATTTTAAGCCGCCTCAAACTATTCAAAACACCTACTTTCATGTATTTTAGAACTTTATTCAGCCCTATTATAGGTATGAAAAACTATAAACAAAAACTGATATGAAAAAACACTGAATCAACAAAATTAAAAACTAAAAACACATAACGAAAATTCCACGCGGGGAGGATCAATTATGGTATCTGATGTATTTGACTCTCTCTTAGAAAAAAGCTCACTTTTTATCAATAGAGAAGTCTTAAGACCAACCTATACCCCAGAGGTTTTGCCTCACAGAGAAAAAGAAATAGAAAATCTTGCTCAGATATTTTTACCAGCTCTGAGAGGAGAGGCACCGTCAAACGTGTTCATATATGGCAAAACAGGCACGGGAAAAACAGCTGTAACTAAGTATGTTGGAAAACAGCTTATAAAGAAGGGAGAAGAAAGAAAAGTCAATGTAAATTTCATATACATGAATTGTGAGGTTGTTGACACTCACTATAGACTTTTACAGAATATAGCAAATCACATCATAGATAGGTGGGAAGACAGGATACCATTTACAGGTTTACCAACAGATGAAGTATATGCAAGATTAACAAAGGCTATGGATGAAAAGGGAGGAGTTACTATAGTTGTCCTAGATGAAATTGACAAACTTAAGGGAGACGAAGCTCTCTACACTCTAACAAGAATAAACTCAGATCTATCGAGAGCTAAAGTCTCGTTGGTAGGTATATCAAACGATTTAAAATTCACAGAATTTCTCGATCCGAGAGTAAAATCATCTCTCGGAGAAGAAAATATGGTATTTTATCCTTATGATGCAAGGCAACTTCAAGATATATTAGAACATAGGGCAAAGAAAGCCTTCAAGCCAGATGCTTTAGCTTCATCTGTAATACCATTATGCGCCGCCTTAGCTGCGCAGGAGCATGGAGATGCGAGAAGAGCCCTCGATTTATTGAGGGTATCCGCTGAGCTGGCAGAGAGAGAAAAAGCTGCAAAGGTTACTGAAAAACATGTTAGAAAAGCTTTACATAAGATAGAACTCGATCATATTACAGAGGTCATTAAGACGTTGCCTTTACAGTCAAAAATCCTTCTCCTAGCTATAGTGAGAGAGGAAAGAGAAAAGAAGGCAACAGGTCTTAAGCCAAGCATGACAACAGGAGAGGTTTATGAGAGATACAAGCAACTCTCTAAGAAGTTGAAGATAGAGAGCTTAACACAAAGAAGAATAGCAGATCTTATATCAGAACTGGATATGCTCGGTATAATAACTGCAAGGGTGATATCAAAAGGGAGATATGGAAGAACTAGAGAAATAGAGTTATCCACGCCATCAAGTGAGATAATAAGAATCCTCCAGGATGATGATACAGTGAATCCTCTTATTCTCTATGGAGGAAGGGGACAAACAAGACTAATTTAGAGAGACATCTCTCCTCTCCTTAGTGCCTCTACAGGAGGAAGCATGGCGGCTCTTTTAGCAGGAATCGATGCAGCCAATATGGACAATACAACAGGAAGAACTACAGCTATTACAACTGTAAACCAGTTGACAACAAAACCGATTCTGAGTTGAGTTCCTGCTATAAACTTCATACTCACTCCATACCAGTTAACTATATTCATAACCAGTATCGCTAGGAATATACCGAGAACTCCTGAGATAAAACCGATAAACATCCCTTGATACAGAAATATTTTGAAAATAACCCTATCCCTTGCGCCAAAAGCTTTCAATGAACCTATCTCTCGCATCTTTCTTATTATTATCGAATCCATGACATACTTTATTGCTGCGCCGCACAGAAGAAGAGTAACTCCCATACTACCCCATAGAAGAATTGTTACGACATCTTGCATGGAGCCAGCACCATAGACTAGCAAATCATGCCATGAAAAAACCTTTAGATCTGGTACCACAGACTGAACCTTTTTCTTGACCTCTTCAGAATGTCCGATGGGATCGAGAGACACCGGTGGTGGGGGAGCTTTAACTATAATCGCATCTCCCATATTTCTATCTATCTTTATAGGATTAAAGCCCTGAAAACTCCCTATTCCAGGGATATTCCAGCTTTTACCTTCTATTTCTCCATAGCACTTTATCTCTCTAAGAGAATCTGCTGGAATAAACCATATCATGGCATCTATGGTTGGGGTTCCGCTCTCGTAAAGCCCTATAATCTTCACCCTAACGCTTGCATAGTTTGTTCCTCTGGCTGCGGCGCTTATATATAGATCTAGCTCTTTTCCAACAGCTATAACAGATGGGTGAACCTTCGCTGCCGCTGCACCGACTATAACAGGATAAGGCTCATCTTTCTTTAACAATCTCTGACCGGAACCATATACTATGTCTGGTAGATATCCGGGTCCTTTCACTTTTATGTACAGAGGAGTATGTCCTCTGAGAATAGGATCATCTTCTCTAAAAAATCTCCCAGCCACTATCTTCTTCTTTAATTCTTCAACCATGACATCATTGTTTATATCTATGCCCTGCAGAGTGCAACCATCTGCAGATTCATTCTTGGCTCCTATGCCATATGTTGCTTGAGCTGTGACCCTAACAGACGCTTTATATCCGGGTAATCTCTCTTCTATCAAACGAGCAATTTCGCCTGCATTTTCTATAGTTGTTTCGGTTCCATAGAGATCCCTTACATCACAATCTGGATTTGTTATGATCGCATCAGATGTAATATTTTTTACAGTTTCATTCACAACTTGCATCATGTAATTTATGTAGGCATTCTCAAGAAGAAATGAGGCCATAGTCAAGGCTATAACAAATATTATTACCGTATAGATCAACTTGTGCTCTTTTATTTCACTCCATGCGAAGCTTTTGCTTATACTCATCTTATCCTCCTATCAGACTTTATGGAACCATCAACTATTTCTATACGTCTTCTTCCATACTTTGCTATATCTGGATCATGCGATACAAAAACAATCGTAACTCCTTTATCTTTATTCATTTCTTTCAAGAGGTCCATTATTTCCTTGCTACTCTCTGTATCAAGAGCTCCAGTTGGCTCATCAGCGAGCATTATTATCGGATCGTTTATTAGAGCCCTAGCAATAGCTACTCTTTGTTGTTCTCCACCTGATAGATGCACACCTCTATGCTCAGCTCTATGTTCTATACCAACCTCACGGAGAAGCTGCATAGCCTTCTTCTTTAACTCTTCTTTTTTCCTTCCTATTATAAGACCAGGAAGTATAACATTCTCAAGAACTGTTAATCTAGGTATGAGATTGTAACTTTGGAAGACAAAACCAATCTTCTTACCCCTTAGGAGAGCAACATCTTTGCCAGTTATCTCAGATGTATCTTTTCCTTCAATGAATATCTTACCATTTGTTGGCCTATCTAGAAGGCCCATACAGTGCAGAAGGGTAGACTTCCCAGATCCAGAAGGACCTGTTATCGCTATAAACTCCCCAGGATATATTTTAAGAGAAACATCATTCAGTGCAATAACTTTAGAGTCATAACCTTCGTAAATCTTTGTCACATGTGCAAATTCGATTATTGGATCACTTTTTACCATGATGTAAATAATATAGATAAACCTCTATATAAATTGAATTTATGTGTAAAAGCCAGGTAGGTTTTCCTCATCATCCTTTTTCTTCTTCTCTTTCTTTTCGGAAATGACGTCTATAGCTAGGATAACCTGTAGGGGAATAATTCTCAGCGTTTTCTTCTTCCCTTTATTTTGCTCAATACATAACCCTACCTCATCTAACCCAAGTGTTGCAAACCCTTTGAATACACCTTCTGTTTCTATCACAGAGTCTTTTGCTCCTATAGATATAATTCTATATCTAGATCCTTCTGTTAGTCTCCATCCCTTCTTTTTTTCCACAAAAATCACCTCTCCTCTAGCAACCTCTGTATATGTTCTACGGTTTTGCTATAATTTTCTAAAGCCACTTTTACATGAGCTTCAACAAAGTTCCAAGCCTTTGCAAAGTTACCGTACCTTAGTCTATAAGCTTTTTTGCTCTGTCCAGTTTCATCTGTAACCTGAACATCTTCTAAGATATCTAAACCCTTGAGCTTATTAAGATGCCTGTATATTGTGGGCTTAGAAACTTTCAATTGGTTTGCTATCTCCTCGACCATCCATGCTTTCGTAGGATGCTTTAAGAAAAAGTCAAAGAATATCTTGAAAGGAATATCAGGATCTGCACCTTTTGATAGGTATCCTATCTGATAAAGGAACATCTTGGTTGCTCTCTCCAAATCGTTCTCCCCTGTCAAAGGAGTGTTACTCACTATTCTAATTTCAAAGGACATACGGTTTTGGCATATATACAAAATTTATAAAGATTTTCGATTTACATAGAAAAAACCTAAACTTTATTTTCCCTCAAAACCAAAACAACAGCAAAGATAACTAGGAGGAATAAAGATACCACAATCAAGATTGCATAGTCAATCTTTTCTCGATCATGTTTTGGTTCTTTTTCATATTCGCCCGACAGGAAGGCGTATATCTTTGAGAAACCCTGTTTGAAATTACCCTCCTCCATCTCTTTCACTCCACTTTCAAAAAACTCGAATCTGTCATCACTCAGATTTCCAGTAACTTTCAATTCCTCAAACCTCAACCTAGCTATGCTTTTTGCTATCTCGCCGAGCAACTCCAAATCTTTCTTGTCTAAATCATCTGAAAGAGCTAAAAATTTTGATATACTCGATCTGTAATCTTTACCCCATATTATAGGAATGACTTTTTCTTTCTCTCTTAGAGAAACAATAAACAACTCGGTTAGATACGCTTGTCTTTGCAGTTCGAGATCGATATTTGTAAGAAAATCGGAAGGATCTTCCCCCTTTTCAATCAGACTCCTCGCTATTTTTTCAGCTTTCTCTACTTCGCTTATAAAAATATCTTCAACCTTGCTGGCATAACTTGAAAATCCACCATGCCCAAAGAGATTCAAAATCTTTCTCGCAAGTTTTGCAGCATCTCCGTTTTCATAGGGATCCAAGATTTCTTTGCAACATATGTGTACAGGGATGTAGATGGATGAACACTGATCAGGAGCAAACCACATGCAACTCAGATACTCGTAATGTCTGTAAGGAATTTTACATATGGCTGTAGCTTTATTGAATCTCTCGCACATCCCTCTGATACCTTTGATATCATCGACATGCAACCTAGATAGATTCATCAAATCCTTTACATCTATCTTCCCATACCTTTCCTTTAATCTATCAAGAATCTCCTTTTCCCACACTTTGTACTTATAGCAAACTCGTAGATCCACTCTCTTTCCATCTATCCTCAAAACCTCTATCCAGAATGGATCAACAAGTTTACCCTCTTTTACTTTGATAAATACATCTTTCCCTAGAGGCCATAGTTTTACATATACTCCGTTCTTCTCTATGTCTACCACTTTTATGCCAAGAACACCTCCCAATCTAACGATCGATCCTTTCCTAACGAATCTTTCTTTTTCAAGATCGAAAGATTTTGAGATGAACGCTCTTCTAATCAACCTATACTTCCACAGATCCTTCGGGTAATTTGACATGACTAAGATGTCTTTTATCTCCTTTATGCTATATCTGGCAACATCTCCTTCCATTACATAAGCCTTTCTTGGGCCAACAACAAAGAGATTCTCGGACACGCCAGGCGCATGCATATCTACGACCTCTTTTAGTAGATCTATAGCTTCATCTTCATCATCTGCAGACTGACATGCATATCTTATCCAGTCAAAATCATCCCAGGACGTTCTAAGAGGATTTATCCAATAAGATGGAGAATCAGCATCTCCATACGCTATGCCAGCATCACTCAATGCTATTCCTGCTTTGACTATGTTTGGCGGAGCATCTCCTTCTGTCACTACTCCTATAAATTTATGCTCAACAATGTATTCTTTCTCGTCTCCCTTAATATTTGGAAGGTGATATCTATACTTATATCCAGGATATACCATGCATAGAACTTGAGGTCCAGGTCTACTAGGATCTCTAACTTTCATGAGTATGTTAAAATCCCCTGCTGTAGCATCACCCATAACAATTACATCTTTGCATGCCATTGATGACAAACTCGAGAACGGTAAAAGTAACAAAACTATCAAGGCAATCCAGTATTTCTTTTCCACAAAATCAATATTATGTTTATCTCGATATAAATATTCTTGAAAAAGTTTTTAAAATGGCTACCATCTGCTCTTTACCATGAAGATTAAAGGAAGAGCATGGAAGTTTGGAGACAACATAGATACTGATCAAATCTTTCCAGGAGCGTATCTCACATTGACAGATATAGAGGAGATGGGAAAGCATGCCATGGAAGGCGTTCCAGGAAGAGAGGATTTTGCCAGAAAGGTTAACAGAGGAGATATAATCGTTGCTGGGAAAAACTTCGGATGTGGGTCTTCGAGGGAACAAGCACCTATAGCAATAAAAGGCTGTGGAATAAGCTTAGTTATAGCTAAAAGCTTTGCAAGAATCTTTTACAGAAACGCTGTGAACATAGGTCTTCCCATAATGGAATGCAAAGATATTGACAAGATAGATGATGGAGATATACTGGAAGTTGATTTAGAAAGTGGAGAGATAAGAGACATAGATAAGAATATCACTCTGAAAGGATCATCAGTAACGAGCTTAGAATTCGAGATAATGAAGGCAGGGGGATTAATTCCTTATCTGAAGAACAAAGAGAACTAAGATATCAACTTCCTGTAATCATCTGGAGATAGCAGATCATCAATCTCTTTTTCATCCTTTATCTCCATCTCGAACAGCCAACCTTCATCATAGGGACTCTTGTTTAATTTCTCTGGGGAATTCTCTAATTCTTTATTTACATTAACTATTTTCCCTGTTAGAGGAGAGTACACTTCTGCAACAGATTTCACAGATTCTATAGTACAAACCTCCTCTCCTTTCTTAACTTCCTTGCCAATCTCTGGCAATTCAACAAAGACTACATCTGTCAGTTCACTTTGGGCATGATCCGTTATACCTATTCTTGCCACATTTCCCTCTATCTTAACCCACTCGTGCGTTTTCGTGTATTTTAAATCATCCCTTACCTCACTCATAGAAATCAATTGAGAAAAGATGGGACGAATTTAAACATTTCCACATTCTTTTCCAACGAAAGGTGGCTTCACTATCTCTGCTTTAACCCTCGTACCTCTGATTACTATATCTAATGTATCTCCAACTTTCCTGTACTCTTTTTTCACGTAAGCCATAGCTATCCCTGTATTCAAGCAAGGCGACAACCCTCCACTAGAAACTTTTCCAACCTTTTCACCATCTTTTTCAACATCATAGCCATGCCTTGGTATACCTTTTTCTAAGCATTTTAGATAAGTCAACTTCTCTTTCACTCCTTCTTCCTTCTGTTTGAGTAGAGCATCCTTTCCGATGAAATCATGATCCCAGTTTATCGTAAAGCTTAGATTTGCTTCCAAAGGTGTGCGCCCTCCTTCAAATTCATTCCCAGCAAGAACAAAGCATTTTTCCAATCTCAAGCTATCTCTTGCACCAAGTCCAATCGGTTTTATACCATAATCCTTTCCTACCTCCAAAATCTTTCTGAACAGACCGTAAACGTCTTTCTCGGCATCTACCTGTAATTCATAACCTAGCTCACCGGTGTAACCTGTTCTAGATACTATACATTCAATATCATCAAACTCTGCTCTACAACAACCAAAAAGTTTGAGTTGAGAAAGATCTATGGAAGAGATTTTTTGTAGAACCTCTCTCGATCTAGGTCCTTGTACAGCAAGTATTACCATATCTCGTGATATATTTTCAATCTCCGCATCAAAACCAAATTTATCCCTAACCTTTTTCAACCAATCTGCAACAACCTCATCTCTACCAGCATTTGGAACTAGCATAAAACCATCTTCCAGATGAAGAAAGATAGTATCGTCTATTATGGTACCATCCTCTCTCAGGATGACAGTATATTGGCCCATACCTACAGGTATCCTATTCGCATCTTCCACTGTTGCTACACTCAGAAGATCTGCACCATCTTTTCCAGATATCCATACGTTCCCCATATGAGAAACATCAAAAAGACCAACATTTTTCCTTACGGTCAGGTGTTCATCCTTTATTGAGGAGTAATAGAGAGGCATCTCATAACCAGAAAACTCTGTAAATTTTGCACCAAGTTCTACATGCAGATCATGGAGAGGAGATCTCTTAAGCATAAAACTCGAAAAATGAAGGCAAGCTTAAATCTTTTGCAAAACCTTTATCTCCCTTAATACAATCCAAACAGGAGATGGAGAATATAGTAATAGAGAAGAAAAAGGTATTTACGGTAATTCCTGAAAAATTCGATGATAAAAGCATATACGGAGAGAAGATAGTAAAGAAGAAAAACCTTAGATTGAGAACCTGGAATCCTTACAGAAGCAAACTCTCTGCAGCATTAATTTTAGGTTTGAGGATACACATAAAAGAGAATTCAGAAGTACTCTATCTAGGGGCAGCAACCGGTACAACCGTGAGCCACTTATCAGATATATTATATGAAGGCAGGATATATGCTGTAGAAATATCCCCTTTTTCTATGAAAAAACTTCTAGAGTTGTGTGAAAAGAGGAATAACATATTCCCTATACTTGAGGATGCAAACCATCCAGAGAGATATCAGCATATAGTCCCAGAGGTTGACCTAGTATACCAAGATATTTCTCAAAGAAATCAAGTTGATATATTTGTAAAGAACTGTGACAAGTTTTTGAAAGGAGACGGAGAGGGAATAATAATGGTAAAATCTAGGAGTATAGATGTTTCAGCCCATCCTAGAGAGATATACAGAAGGGTTGAGAAAGACTTAGAAGAAAAAGGTTACAAGGTCAAAGAAGTCAAGGAGTTAGATCCATATGCTAAAGATCATGCCTGTATAGTTATCAGAAGGAGTTAGTATGGATATCAAAAGATTGCTGGTATCTCTAGCTAAGATATTTATTCCTCCTGCAATAGGAATACTCACCCTTCTATTGATAGGTTTTTCTCTAGATCCAGATACAAGGATGAAATATTGGTACCTATGCATAGCCTATTTCTTTCCTCCACTTGGGAAGGAATCTGTAATACCAATAGGCATTGCTGGAGGAGACCTTTTTGTTCCTATAATGAACATCAAAGCCCATATTTCACCTATAGATCCAAATATAATGGCATTTTCTATAGCCCTTATAGATAGTGTGGTTTCTCTATTCGTGGTTTGGAATTATGATCTTGTAAAGAAAATACCCATACTGGGAAGGTTTGTAAAAAAGGTTGAAGAGCTTGGAAGGAAAGGGAGCAAGGAATACGCATGGGTAAGACCCCTAAAATTCACAGGTATAGTACTCTTTGTTATGGTGCCCTTCCAAGGTTCCGGCGGTCTGGTGGGGTCGATACTCGGTAGACTTATAGGAATGAGAGCATCAACAACTTGGTTGGCAGTAACAATAGGAGCCTTTGCAGGATGCTTTATAATAGCATACTTTGCAAAGATAGCTTTTTCAAACATTATAATAGCTCTATCATTCGTACTTATTATGGTTGTAATAGTTGTTATTTTCAAAGCGTGGAAGGAATCAAGATGATCTTTTACCTATAGCTATGATGTATACTTCTCTACTTCTCTTCTTTGAAGCTCTTGGAGAAAACTTCCTGACAATCTTGAATCTTTTCCTAACTTCTTTTAAGAACTCGTCTAGATCACTACCCTCGAAGCCCTTGCAAACAAATCTCCCTCCTTCTCTCAAGAAATCATCAACATATTCTAAAGCCTTCATACACAACCAGAAACTCCTGGCCTGATCCAGATACCTATTTCCAGAGAGATTGGGAGAGAGATCAGATAGAACAACATCGACCTTTTCATCTCCAAGCTCTTCCTTTACCTTCTCTTTTGTGTCTTCTGATGTAGCATCTCCTTTTATAAAGATTAGACCATTCAATTTTTTAACAGGAAGAATATCAATACCTATAACCTTACCATTAGAATATTCCAAAGCTACTTGGCTCCATCCGCCTGGAGAAGCACCAAGATCTATAATCCTGTCTCCCCTCTTTATGATCCCAAATCTCTGCTGTATCTCTATAAGTTTAAATGCAGATCTAGCTCTGTAGCCTAGCTTTTTAGCCTCTTTGTAATAGAAATCTCTCCTTCTCTCCTCTTTCCATCTACTCATAGAATGATGTCTATGTTTAACCTCTCAGCCAATTCCTTGTATCTATTTCTTATTGTTACCTCTGTAACTCCAGCAACATCTGCAACCTCTCTTTGTGTCCTTCTTTCTCCGCACAAGATAGATGCTATGTAAATTGCTGCAGCAGCAACTCCTGTGGGTCCTCTTCCAGAGGTAAGCTCTTTGTCTGCAGCCTCTTTGAGTATCTCCATAGCTTTGGCTTGAACATCACCACTAAGCTTGAGTTCACTGCAGAATCTCGATACGTAGTCCTGAGGAGATGTTGGTAGAAGTTTCAATCCAAGTTCTCTTGCTATAAAACGATAGGTTCTACCTATCTCTTTTCTTGATACTCTAGATGTTTCTGCTATCTCATCTAAAGTTCTAGGAACACCACATTGCCTACACGCAGCGTAGAGAGCTGCAGCAGCAACTCCTTCGATACTTCTACCTCTTATCAAGTTCTTCAGAACAGCCTTTCTATATATCATTGCCGCGGTCTCTCTCACATTCCTGGGCAATCCCATAGCAGATGCCATTCTGTCTAACTCGGAAAGAGCTACAGCTAGGTTTCTCTCAGTAGCATTTGATACTCTTATCCTTCTCTGCCACTTTCTCAATCTGTAGAGCTGAGCTCTGCTCCTGGTTGGTATAGACTTTCCATACGAATCCTTATTCTTCCATCCGATTACTGTACTCAAACCTTTATCATGAATCGTATAAGTCAAAGGCGCACCTGTTCTCGCTCTTTTCTCTTTCTGCTCCGCATCGAATGCTCTCCATTCAGGCCCCATATCTATTATGTTCTCATCAATAACGAGACCACAATCCTCACAGACCAATTCTCCTCTAGAATAATCCCTCCTGAGGTTTGTACTGCCACATTCTGGGCATTTTGTTATTTCTTCTACTGTTGGCCTTTTCTTTTTCTTTAAATCTTCCATCAGAAATCCCCCATATTGAAGTTTTAAATTTTTCGATATGCTTTTAAAACAAAATATGCAGGTCATATATAAACTTTTTGTTTGATTTCCAAGGAGAAACAATAATCTTTATCTAAATTTCGAACTCTCTCCCGCATTTTGGGCATTTTGCAAAGCCACAACTTTCTATTGGTGAGAAGGAACAACCTCTACAGGCAAATGTTCTCCCATAACTCAAATCGAATCTAAATCCGCAGAAGGGACACGTTAATATCTTACCCATTTTTCTTTATCGCATCATTCAACCCCTTTAATAGGTTATCTATGTCAACCCCGTGGATTCTAGCTATATCTTCTATCCTTTCTAAACTCATCATAGGACAGCCGAAGCAGGCTACTCCATACTTTGCCAATATCTCTGCTACGCCTGGATATTTCAAAGCCTCGGCTATAGTGGTGTCTTTTGTTATTTTCATGATATCACCATTAACGGCGTTAACTCTAAATAGAGATACTCTATATAAGTTTTTGGTAAACATGAGTCTGCCATGCGAGTTTATAGCAAAATATGTTATACCTTCTCTTAGGAGGGAGATAGTGAGAATTTTATCAGAGGAATATGAAATGAGCAACAGAGAGATAGCTAGAACACTTGATTTGACAGATGCTGCCGTCTCTCAATACCTGTCTGATAAAAGAGGGAAGGCATTCGAACTAGACAAAAACGTTATGGCTATGGTAAAACAATCCGCTGAACGCATAGCGAGAAGAGAAACAACCATAGATGAAGAGATTTGCAGAATATGTGAGGATATTAAAGAGAGGAGAAGTTTTTAAGAGATGGACAACATTTTTGCAAATTTTTGGAAAAATCTTTATAATTGACCCATAGAGGCAATCCCTGCTTTCATCCTCAGATTCATCACAAGCGGTTTTGTACATGAATTTGTACCAAGTGCAGGTCCTATTATGTTCATACTTGGACCTGTTACAAGTTATGGCACATTGCTGGTAATCCCAATTTATTTATGTCAAAGAAAAATAGTTATAATCGTAACATCCTTGGTATCTGGACATTGATACTCTATGATAGTATGAGGTGTATGCATGTTTCCAAAGAGATATGAGAGACAGATAATCATACCTGGTTTTGGAGAGAAGACACAAGAGAAATTATCAAGGGCAAGCGTTGTTATATTGGGATTAGGAGGACTAGGTTCGGTAGTCTCCACTTATCTCACTGCGGCTGGGATAGGCTACATGAGATTGATTGACAGAGATAAGGTAGAAGAAAGTAACTTAAACAGACAAATCCTGTATGATGAAAAAGACATAGGCGAATGGAAAGCAAAAATCGCAGAGAAGAAGTTAAAGAGTATGAATAGCAGGATAGAAATAGAAGGTTTAAGGGAAGAGATCAACGATAGCAATATATACGATCTGATAGATGATGTTAATCTGGTTATAGACTGTCTAGATAACTTTGAGACCCGATTTATAGTTAATAAAGCAGTAGTAGATCTAGAAAAACCCATGATTCATGGAGCATGCAGAGGTTTTTCTGGTCAGGTTACGACTATAATACCAAGAAAA
The DNA here is from genome assembly GCA_029259115.1 of Thermoplasmatota archaeon. Lineage (GTDB taxonomy): Archaea > Thermoplasmatota > E2 > DHVEG-1 > B18-G2 > B18-G2. Next base: position 32,212 of record JAPDJO010000051.1, read on the forward strand.
ACGCCCTGTCTCAAGTGTGTATTTAGAGGAAACATATACGGTAAAGACAAATCGATAATTGGCACAACTGCCGGAGTAATAGGGCTGATTGAGGCAACCGAAGCCATAAAGTATGTAACAAAGATAGGAAACCTTCTCGCAGGGACTATGCTGGTATACGATGCTAGAGACCTTGTATTCGAGAAGATAGAGATAGAAAGAGATCCTGAATGTGAGGTGTGCAGATGAAGGTGAAGTTGAGATTCTATTCTGCACATAGAGAGATCGTAGGAACCGGAGAGATGGAAATCGAGATAGAAGAGAAATCAACGATAAAGGATGTTATGAGAAAACTCATAGAAAGATATCCAAAACTAAGGGAGATAGAGAATACCACTCTATACTCTTTGAATCATAGATATGCAAAGGGAAATGAAGAACTCAAAGATGGAGATGAATTAGCGATATTTCCTCCAGTTGAGGGAGGATAGAAACCAAGATTTATCTGTATGTCTATTCCTATTCTATGAACGGATACTGTCCTCTAATGAGCAGACAGGGAAATCTGGTTAAGTGTTTGGGTGTAAGATGTGAGTGGTTTGATGAGAAGCATAATCTTTGCTCGATAAAGGTAATAGCAATGAGAGAATGAAGATCGCTATACTAGACTGCTACATAGATGAGCCGACATGCCTCGGAGTACCTCCATACATAAGTCCATATCCAAGATACATAGCTGGTGCAATCTGGAGCGTTGATAAAAGTATAGATGTGAGATATTTAACTATAGATGATCTCAGGAAAGAAACAGAAAAATCGAAAACTATCGAAGAAGTTGAGATACTTGTAGTTATAGCTGGTATGATAGTGCCAGGGAAATATCTATCAACGTATCCAGCCCATCCCAAAGAAATAAGAAGATATCTCGAAAATTTGGCAAAACCAATAAAAATTCTGTGTGGTCCTGCTGCTGTATTTGGTTTTGGTGTAGGAGGAGGTAGTAGAACAAAAGAATTAGGAAAGTTATTTGATTTTGTCGTAAAAGGAGACCCAGAGATATTTATTAGAGATTTTCTTGAAGAAGAAAGCGTTGATCTTGATGCAAGGAGAGAAAGCGCTAGAGAGATCAGAGATTTTGCGATAAAGGGAGCAGCAATAGTAAAGCACCATCAGAACTATCCAGATTATCTGATCGCTGAGATAGAGACATACAGAGGATGCCCAAGATCCATATCTGGAGGTTGCTCATTCTGTGCAGAACCCTTGAAAGGCTTACCAGATTTTAGACTCGCCGAAGATATAGTCGAGGAGATTAGGGCATTATACGATAATGGAGTAAGACATTTCAGAATAGGAAATCAACCTTGTATATTCTCGTATAATGCCAAAGATGTAGGTAGAGAAGAATTCCCCAGACCAAATCCAGAGGCTGTAGAGAGACTATTTAGAGGAATAAGAAGAGTGGCACCAAACTTGAAAACCTTGCATATAGATAATGCAAATCCTGGAGTCATAGCCAGGTATCCAGAGGAGAGTAAGAAGATAGCAAAGATCATATGCAAGTATCACACGCCAGGCGATGTTGCTGCGTTTGGCGTAGAAAGCGCGGATCCTAAGGTTATAAAAGAGAACAATCTTAAGGCTTATCCTGAAGATGTCATAAAGGCTGTCGAGATATTGAATGAGGTTGGAAGCAAAAGAGGATATAATGGTTTACCCGAACTTTTGCCAGGATTGAATTTTGTATTCGGTCTTAAGGGAGAAAGTAAAGAAACGTTTGTTCATAACTTCAATCTGCTGAAAGAGATATTGGACAGAGGACTGATGATTAGAAGGATAAATTTGAGACAGGTCATACCCCTGCCAGGAACAAGGATGTATGAGATTGGAGAAAAGATCATCAAAAAACATAGAGAAATTTTCAAGAGATTCAAAAAGAAGGTTAGAGAGGAAATAGATAGAAAAATGCTGAAAAGAATCCTTCCTCTCGGAACAGTAATGAGAGATGTTTATACAGAGATGCACATTGGCAAGATCACATTTGCTAGACAATTAGGAAGTTATCCTATACTGGTTGGAATACCAGGGAAGTTAGATTTGAGGAAATTCATGGATGTTAAGGTCATAGATTATGGTTACAGATCTGTAACCGCTATACCTTATCCAATAGAGATAAATAAAATCCCTATCGAGACTTTGGAGGCGATACCAGGGATAGGCAGGAAGAGAGCTTTGAGAATAGCGAGAGCTAGACCTATCTCTGGAAGAAAAGATCTGTTAAATATTTTGGATGATGAAAACATAGCAAGAAAATTAATGGATTTGGGAATATCTTTTAAATAATCAGAGGAAACCAGATAAGATCTTTGGCAGTTTCTCTAAGTTTCTGTTCATCCTATGGTCATCTTCTATGAATTTTACTATGGCTTCTTGAAACATGGCAAATCTCAATATCCAATCTTTTGGTATAAGCTCATCTCTCGTTGACATTACTATAAATATCTCGCAAGGTATTTTCCTTTCAAACAATCCAGAATTTTGTATATCCTTTACAATCTCCTCAGGAAAATCCGATCCAGACAGATCAACATCAGGAGGTATGACCGCTGGATTGAGCAAAATTATCTTTCTCACATTCTTATTCTCTAAAGCAATCTTTGCAGATAAGAAACCACCAAATGATGAACCTATAAGCACGACCTTCGTATCCTTGTCTATAGATTCTTTTATCCTCTTTAAACAATCACTGACAACGACCTTATCTCCTTCCATGTATTTCAATGGAATAGCACCAAGTTTTTCCCTGAAAAGAACCCCCTTCCTGCTATTTGGGCTGGAATCATAGCCATGAATATAGTAGAGCATGAAATCAGGAATGGATTGCACCTAAAATAACCCTTCTATTTCTAGGTCCGTCACCTTCGAAAAAGAATATCCTCTGCCAGGTCCCCAGTAAAAGTTTTCCATTTCTAACAGGCACAATTTTACTTTCTCCTAGGATTGCAGATTTTATGTGAGCATCGCTATTTCCTTCAGAGTGCCTATAACTCCCATTTCTAGGTATCAACTTTCTCATCATTTCCATCAAATCTCTGCCAACATCAGGATCAAAACCCTCGTTTATCACCAAACCAGCGGTTGTATGAGGTACATACATAACAATAAAACCATCTCTCAAACCCTCTTCCTCAACAAATCTTTCAACTTCTTTAGTTATATCAATTAGTTCCTCTCTAGATTTACTCCTCACTATCACCTCTTTCATGAAACCCAGATACGCATCAATCTTTTAAATCGAATCCCATTCCAAAATGGGGATTGGAATGAAGAGAGCAGTCGTGATCCTAGCAAATGGCTTCGAAGAAATTGAAGCACTTAGTGTTGTAGACATACTCAGAAGAAGTAATATACAAACTGACATAGCAGGAACAGAGAAGAATTTTGTTGAAAGCTCTCACGGAATAAAAGTCATACCTGACAAATACCTAGATGAAATAAACGTAGATGATTACGATGCTATAATACTACCAGGCGGATCTCCAGGGTATATAAACCTAAAGAACAACAAAAAAGTTCTAGACCTCATAAGATTGGCAAATGAGAAAGGAAAATTAATAGCTGCAATATGTGCAGCCCCAACAGTTCTGGCGCATGCAGGAATTCTAAAAGGGAAAAAGGCGACAGTATATCCTGGAATGGAAGATCAGATAAAAGATTCTGGTGCAGAGTTTTTGGATGATCTAGTTGTAGTGGATGGAAACATAGTTACAAGTAGAGGACCATCTACCGCTCTGTTGTTTGGCTGGAAGCTTTCTGAGATCCTAGCTGGCAAAGCTACAGCTGATGAGGTAGCTAAGAGAATGCTTAGAGATCTAGTCTTCGGTTAATTCTTCTAGTTTTTCCAATCTCTCTAACACCTTACTCCAAGGCTTTATGAATAAAGTGCTTTCATCTGCACAACTTACTAGATCTAGTTCAACCGTTTCCTCTCCCTTCTTGGCTGATATTTTCAGATCTCTACTTTCTACATCCCATCCCCTCTCCTTTGCAAAATCCTGTACAATTTTGAAATATTCGCTTTCTACCATTTTAGTCTTTACTTCTTCTAGATCTATTTCTCTCCTTTCGAGGTTTAGATCGGTAACATCTTCCCAGAAATCGTTCCTGAACTTTCTGAAGCTATCTTTTATTTCTTCGATATCTACCATCCCTCCTCACCACTCCACTTTAACATCGAGATTTCTGTATATAAAATTTGCAGAATTACGACTCACGAAAAGTTTAATATAAAACTTTTTCAAGTCAATGGATATATAGCCCGCCATTCACATTAATAACCTCTCCAGTCACGTAGCTAGAAAGATCTGATGCTAGGAATAGACAAGCATTTGCAACATCTTCTGGCTTCCCCAATCTTCGAAGAGGAATCTCTGATATCCTCTTTTCTCTCATTTCTTGACTATAGTTCGATATGATGTCCGTATCTATAGTGCCAGGAGCAACTGCATTCACCCTTATTCTTGGAGCCAATTCCAAAGCTAAACTTCTCATCAATCCAAGCATCCCAGCTTTGCTAGCTGCGTAATCTGCGCCGTGTTTACTTCCTTTGAATGCGAGCTGAGAAGATATGAAGATTATACTTCCTCCATTACCTATATATGGTATAGCAAATCTGAGAACATGATAGCAGCTGGAGAGGTTAGTTGATATTACTCTATCCCATCTTTCCTCATCTATTTCTAAGAAACTTCCTCTCTCGTATATCCCAGCATTCAAAACCAAGATGTCTATGGATTTTCTTTCATCTATAAATCTCTCGACAACTTCTTTACAATCTTTAGACGAGGACACATCACCTTTCAATAAAATTCCATCTCCTCCTCTATCTCTTATAATCTTCAAAACATCTCTAGCTTTATCCTCACTTTTGTTATAGTTTATGCCAACAAAAGCTCCATTCTCTGCAAACTTGATAGCTATCGCTCTTCCTATTCCTCTAGATGCGCCAGTAATAAGAGCATTTTTACCAGAGAGCATAGTAATAAATATGGGTTAAAGATTTAAAGGGTAACTCTATTCCATTTAGCCCAAGAGTGGTAAAATGTCTAGATCTCTATACCAATACATAGCGGAGCAGTGGAAGAAACCAGATAGAAGCTTCAATTCACCTTACAAGCAGAGACTAATCCAGTGGAGAAAAGAAGAGAGTATAGTTAGAGTAGAAAAACCCTTGAGATTAGACAGGGCAAGAGCATTGGGTTACAAGGCAAAGCAAGGATTCGTGATAGTAAGAGTAAGAGTGCGACGCGGAGCCAGAAGAAAGCCAGCAATCAGAGGAGGAAGAAAACCATCAAAGATGGGTTTAGTTAAGATAACGCCGGGTAAAAGTTTACAGAGGATAGCAGAGGAAAGAGCCGCAAGAAAATATCCAAACTTAGAGGTGTTGAATTCTTACTGGGTTGGAGAGGATGGTACTCATAAATACTATGAGATCATACTTGTAGATCCTCATCATCCTGCTATAAAAAACGATCCAAAAATAAACTGGATATGCAGACCAGCAAACAAGGGCAGAGCTTTTAGAGGCCTAACATCTGCTGGAAAGAAAGGAAGAGGCCTCAGAAACAAGGGTAAAGGAGCAGAAAAGGTAAGACCCAGTATAAGAGCACACGGAAGAAGAGGCAAGTAATCATCTTACAATCATAACTGGCTTATGGGCATGAGTTACAACTTTTTCTGCGACACTCCCTAGAACGTCTGGCCTTATCTCACTCTGTCCTTTCCTTCCTAAAATTATCAAGTCACAATTCAATCTATTCGCTACCTCTATAATCTTGTCTGCTGCATCTCCTTTCTCTACGATACCCCTTATACCGAAACTTTTCTCGCCTATTTCCTCTATCTTCCTCTTGATCATCTCATTGGCTTTCAATTTCACCATCTTGTAAGCATTACTATCAACAAAACTCTTCTCTTCCCTACTAGGAATAACGGCAAGCAAGATAAGTTCACCATCTTCTTCAATAAGTTCCAAAGCCCTATTCAAAGCCTTTTCGGCTCCATCAGATCCATCATAACCTACCAATATCCTTTTCATAATACCCTTTTCTTATACCATACAGCTCCTCTCCTTGTATCCTCAACCTCTATACCCAATTTTTTGAGGTCATCTCTTATAGAGTCAGCAAGCTCCCAATCCTTTTTCTTTCTCGCCTCCTCTCTCCTCTTGAGAAGAATCTCAACACCTTCCTCTCCAGATTTTACATCCTTATCTATTCCATACTTCTCAAACAATCCCTTTATCTTATCGATATCTATAATCTCATCTTTAACATCTTGAAGTAGGGTTAATATGTTACAGAATTTGAGGAGCGCTTCTCTTGCAACTTTACAAGATTTAGGACCAAGATTCTTATCTCTTAATTTGTTATTCACCTTATCTATAAACTCAAATATCGATTTCATAGCTAATGGAGTGTTAAAATCATCATCCATAGCTTCCTCGAATTTCATCTTCAGTTCCTCTACGAACCTTTCTATTTCTTCATCCTCTTCTCCATCCTCTCTCTTTTCATAATACCCTAGGAGATCATAGACTCTATATATCTTCTCCAAAGATCTCTTTGCATTTTCCATAGCTTCTTCGGTAAAATTGGGAGGAGATCTATAATGCATACTCGCAAAAAAGAATCTTATCACTTCAGGATTGTACATCTTTATAGCCTCTCTTATAGAGATTATGTTTCCGATAGATTTAGACATCTTTTCTCCTTTTATTTTCAGTAGACCAACATGCATCCAGTAATTCGCAAAGCCATTTCCATATGCAGCTTCTGTTTGAGCTATCTCGTTCTCGTGATGTGGGAATATTAAATCTTGCCCTCCTCCATGTATGTCAAAAGGAACACCCAGATACTTTGTACTCATAACAGAGCACTCTATATGCCATCCGGGTCTGCCTTCCCCCCATGGAGATTTCCATTTTGGTTCCCCTGGTTTTGCTGATTTCCAGAGAGCAAAGTCGAGAGGATTTTTCTTTTTCTCGCCTGGCTCAACTCTTGCGCCGGCTTTCATCTCTTCTATCTTCTGCTTTGATAATTTTCCGTACTCTTTGAACTTTTCAACAGAGAAATAGACATCACCATTAGAGACATATGCGTAGCCATTCTCTATAATCTTCTTAATCATCTCTATCATGTCATTGACATGCTCAGAGGCTTTTGGATAAATGTCAGCCCTCCTTATTCCTAGAGCATCCATATCATTTAGACATCTTTCCGTGTAATATCTCGAATATTCAATAGGATCCATACCTCTCTCGTTTGCGGATTTTATTATCTTATCATCAACATCAGTTATATTTTGAACATAGATTACCTTATAGCCTTTGTATTCCAAGTATCTCCTTATAATATCAAATGCTAGATATGTTCTTGCATGCCCTATATGAGCATCGGAATAAACAGTCATTCCACAGACATACATCTTTACCTTACCTTTTTCGACAGGATGAAATTCTTCCTTTTTACCAGTTAGAGTGTTGAAGATCTTTAGCACCATCGTTTCTCATAAGGAATAAGAGATTTAAAACTGTTAGTATAGATACCAATTTTATTGAACAAACCTTTTAAATAATGGTTCATCGTTGTCATAGTGGAGGTGGATGGTATGAAGGTAACGTTTAGCATAATCAAAGCCGACGTAGGCGGCTGGCCCGGGCATGCAAATGTACATCCCGCACTCATGGAGATAGCCAAGAACAAACTACAGGAAGCGAAAGAGGGAGGGCTATTGATAGATTTTCATGTTACACACTGCGGAGATGACCTAGAGTTAATAATGACCCACACAAAGGGAGTAGATAATGAAGAAATTCATAGCTTAGCATGGGAAACATTCAAGGAGGCAACTGAGAAAGCAAAAGAACTAAAACTCTATGGAGCCGGTCAAGATCTATTATCTGATGCATTCTCTGGGAATATAAAGGGTATGGGTCCAGGAGTTGCTGAGATGGAGTTCACCGAGAGAAAAGCAGAACCGGTAATCGCTTTCATGATGGACAAGACAGAGCCAGGAGCTTTCAACATGCCAATCTTCAAGACATTTGCAGATCCATTCAATACCGCAGGTCTGGTTATAGATCCATCTATGCACAATGGCTTTGTATTCGAGATATGGGATATCCAGGAGCATAAAATCGTGAAGATGAGTACGCCCGAGGAAATGTATGATATACTAGCTCTTATTGGAGCAAAATCGAGATTTGTCATAAAGAGAGTCTACCCGAAGGAAGGCGGAAAACTACCTGCTGATGAGCCTGTAGCTGTTGTATCTACCGAAAAGTTATACCAGATCGCTGGGAAATACATAGGTAAGGATGATCCTGTAGCTGCTGTTCGTTGCCAATCAGGATTACCAGCTCTAGGAGAGGTCCTTAACCCCTATGCATTCCCCCACCTAGTCTCTGGATGGATGAGAGGATCCCACAATGGCCCAATAATGCCTGTTGGAGTCAAGAATGCTATATGTACAAGGTTTGATGGTCCTCCAAGAGTTGTAGCTTTAGGATTCCAGTTATCCGAAGGAAAACTGGTAGGTCCCGTAGACCTATTTGATGATCCTGGATTTGACAGAGCTAGACAGATAGCGTTAGAAGTTGCTGATTACATGAGAGCGCATGGTCCTTTTGAACCTCACAGGCTACCAATGGAGGATATGGAATATACAACCTTGCCAGGAGTTCTAGAGAAACTCAAGGGAAGATTTGTAGATGCTAAAGAAAAAGAGAACGTTATCGCACATTTTTAACTCCGCCACATCTTTTTCTTCTAATTTTTTCAGAGTATAGGAAAAACCTTTAAACCACAACTTAATCCTCAAGCTAATGGCAAAGAGGAGAAAGGTATCCGAGGAAATAGAGTTTAAGTTTCCAGAGTTTAATGAAGAGGAGTTTGTCAAAAAAGAGAAAAGAAACACAAAAGTTGTTATTCTCACTTTTATCTTTGGTTTAATCGTAGGGATAGTATCTCAACCTCTCTGGGCGGGGATGAGTGAGAACATAAGATGGCCACTTATCCTCTTATTCGCGTTATTCATGACACCTTTCCTTTACAAAATTATAACAAGAGTAGCTGATACATCAGATTACACTAGAAAGAACTGGTTCACCCTCTATAGTTCTTATCTTCTAACATGGGTAACTGTACTGATAATCTTGATAAATCCACCCTTCTACGATGAGACCCCTCCACTAATAGACACTGCAATTCTACCCATCTATCAAGAGCCGGGCGGAACGGTGAAGATAGCAGCCTACATAACGGACAATTTCGGAATAAAAGAGGTAAATCTTTCTATAGAATCACCTGATGGAGAAAGAATCTATTTACCATATATTGAGAATAACAGTCTGTACGCGTGGGAATTTGAAAATAAAGATAATTTGCTGGGAAGATTCAACTTAACCATAACAGCTATAGACAAAAATGGAAACAAAAGAACCGCAAATGGAACATTCTGGTATTCCGAAGATGCTATTTCACTTGCATATCCAGAAAACGGAAGTACAGTAAATCATGCTACTCCAATAAGATTTGATGTAAAAGAATTGAGTAAGGATAACTTTAGAGTGTATTATCTAGTGGATGGCAACGAGATAAACTTGACGAAATCCGGAAACCTATATGAAACCTCTCCAGCTTATAAAGGTTGGGATAAAGGAAGAAATGTAACGATCACAGTAAAGGCTGAAGTTATACATTACTTCTATGATGTAAAAGTTAACAACACGGTCATAGATAGCTCGATGTATATCTTTTCTACAGATCCAAATGATAACTACATAGGAACCGAGACTCCCCCAAAAGCAGAAAAGCTTCCACTACCTGAACAAAAGAGAATAACTCCAGGATTTGAGATAGTTGCGCTTGTAATGGCAGTTATTCTAGTAGTGGCATGGAAGAGAAGGAAATGAAGGAGCTGTGTGGCTTTATAAGAGAAATAAGGAGCAAAGCCAGATACAGAGAAAAAGATCCAGATCTTCCAGCTAGATTATGGAGAGAAGATGAGATCGTAGATGGAAAACCTGCCAAAGCTTTAGTTGTTGTTCTAACTACAAAAGGCTGTAGCTGGAATCTATGCAGCATGTGCGGTTATTTTAGAGACTCTCTCAAGACCGTATCCCATGCTAATATCTTAAAACAAATCGAATTTGTAATTTCAGAATATCAGGGAGAGAAGATAATAAAGATATTCACGTCCGGTAGCTTTCTGGACGAAAAAGAGATAGACTTTGCTACACAGAAAAAGATAATAGAGCAACTTAGCGGATTGGAAGAACTGGATATCATATCTATCGAAAGCAGACCGGAATTTGTGGATTTAAAGAAACTAAAGGAGTTAATCAGAATAGTACATCCAAAGAGACTGGAAGTAAGCTTGGGGCTTGAATCAGCTAATGATAAAATACTGAGATACTCGATTAACAAAGGATTCAAATTCTCTGACTATGTAGAAAGTGCAAGGATAATAAAAAAATCGGGCGCCCTACTCAAGACATACATATTGCTGAAACCGCTTTTCTTAACAGAGAGAGAAGCGATAGGCGATTGTATCGAGAGTATAAAAAAGATAAAAAATACAACAGATACCGTATCCCTCAATCCGACAGCAGTTCATAGGTATACCCTCGTTGAGTATCTCTGGGAGAGAGGAGATTACAGACCACCATGGCTCTGGAGCGTTATCGAAGTGCTGAGGGAAGGAAAAAGAATCCTGGGAGATAGGAGAATAAAGTGTGATATAACTGGTGGAGGAGAGAAAAGAGGTGCACATAATTGCGGTAGATGTGACAGAAAAATTCTCGATGCCATAAAGAGATTCTCACTTGATCAAGATCTGAGTCATATTGAAAATATCTATTGCGATTGCATAGAAGAATGGAGAGATATTCTGGATTTGGAAACATTCTCTATAGGATCTATGGTGAGGATGTATGAAAGTTGCTGAGGGTGACGAGATAGTCCTTCTCGATGAAAATGGAAAGAGATGCCTAGTGAACACATCTTGGAATAAGAGAAAGATAAAAGGTTTTGGAATTATAGATCCTAAGAACCTTATAGGATTTGAGTATGGAAGGAAGATAAGACTGAACCAAAAAGAAGTCTGGATTTTGAAACCATCATCTTACGACAGATGGAAATCTCTCAAAAGGAAAGCCCAGATAATATTACCAAAAGATTCAGCTCATATTGTGATAAACTGCTCAATCGTTCCAGGAAGTATAGTTGTGGAGGGAGGTATAGGATCCGGATCCTTAACTTGCGTCTTATCACAGATCGTCGGCAGAGAAGGTAAGATTATATCCTATGAGAAAAGGAAAGATTTCAGAAGGTTCGCTGAAGAGAATCTGAGAAATGTAGGTCTTGGATACAATGTTGAAATAAAGGAGAAAGACATAACCAAAGGAATAGATGAAAAAGATGTTGATGCAGTGATCTTGGATATTCCAAATCCTTGGGAAGTTGTTGAACATGCATACAATTCGCTGAAGATAGGAGGATGCTTTTGCTCTTACTCCCCCCTCATTTCTCAAGTTGAAAAAACTGTGAAAAAGCTAAGGGAATATCCTTTTGTTGAGATAAGAACCATAGAGACTCTGCAGAGAGAGATAGTTGTTCTTGAAAGGGGAGCAAGACCAAGCTTTGATATGCTTGGTCATACAGGTTATCTGACCTTTGCTAGGAAAGTTCTGGAAGTCTAATCAACAAGATTTATTCCTTTTTGATTCTGATAATGACCTGATCTTTTGTCATAAGTCTTCTCTACTTCACTTTCTAACAGCTCAAACACTATCTGACAAAATCTATCTCCTACCTGTAATTCTACCTCTCTATCTGCATTAAAACAACCTATTGTCAAATTTCCTTTAAACCCAGCATCAACCTTACCAAAGCTGGCAAATATTCCTCTCCTTGCATAACTCGATCTTATCCAGAGTTGAGCGGTTATTCTGCTACCAAGATCAACAAACTCTTTTGTACTGATAGCAAACCATGTGAGAGGAGGAATCTTTACCTTACCTTCATTTACATGCTTATCCACCTTCCTTATGTATATTTCGCCTATGCTGAGATCGTAACCATTTGGAGTCAGATTTTCTTCTGAAAAGGGCTCTATCTTTAGATCTCCATTCTTCAACATCCTCAAAATATCTCTATCAGATAGTATCATATTTGCCTCCCCTTTGGAACCAACCTCCTCAATCTCCTCAAAGCCCTAAGCTTATCTTCATTTCCTATCTTAGCCTCTTCTATACTATTTCTAAGAATCTCCACGGTTTCGTCCATAACCTTTCTGTCAACAGGATAGGGGACACCATCTTTTCCTCCAACCGTAAATGTGAATTTAATCGGATCTTTCCATGAAGGCTCAGATCCATACACGAGATCAGATATAAGAGCTAAAGCTCTTACTGTTTTAGGACCAACACCCCTTATCGAAAGCAATTCTTCATAATTTCTTGGCTGAAAATCGTATATCTTTTTCATGAGGGACCAGTTTATGCTTACAGGCATAAAAAGCGTTTTTTCTTTATCCAATGTTTTTTGATAGCCAAAATTTTTGATGGAACTCAATATCTTATTTGGTTTCTCTTTAACAATATCAACACAAGTCTTTCTGCAATCCTCGCTTTCTTTTGCAACCATGTTCAAGACCTTCTCTTTTTTCTCATATCCAGCTATACCAGAGTGAGGCTCTTCAACAAAACTTTTCACATCATCCGATAACCAATGATATCTTCTGGCATATCGATTTTCTTCATTCATCCCCTGCTGTATAACAACCCATTTTCCATCCTCCGAGAATATGAAAACATGATGGTAGAGGTTGTAACCGTCTTGAATAGCAGAGTTATCTACCTTTGCCGTCATCCTGCTTGCGTATATCATAGATTTTATCTTGCCATCGCTTAAAGATAGAATATCTCCAAACTTTTCTATCTCTTCTGGAGTTCTCCTTGATACAGATCCTTTCCCACCTGCTACAGCTATGCCATATTCGGATAGATTTATAGCTTCTTTTAATGCACCACATGTTACAGTAGTAGTACCTGATGAGGGCCAGTCGAAGCCTAAAACACAGGAAAAAGCTTGGAACCAGAAAGGATCAGATAATCTCCTCAAAAACTCATCCCTTCCATACTCTATGATCAAAACCTCGCTTATTGCTCTTCCAAGCTTGACCATCCTAGTGAATAACCATCTGGGAGCCCTTCCCGGATGCAAAGGTAGGTTCGCTATCCCGGTTCTCTGCACAACTTTGGATATCTTTGATGTGTTAATTAAGCTGATGGAGAAATTTAATATTATTAAAAACTAAAAATTAAAATAATACCGCGAAAATACTCAAAGTGAGGCTGGTACCATAGCAGAAGTATGGAAATCAAGATTTGCATTTATCATGGCTGCAATAGGATCCGCAGTGGGATTAGGGAATGTTTGGAGATTTCCTTATGTCTGTTATAAAAATGGGGGCGGCGCCTTTCTAATTCCATATCTTATAGCTCTATTCACCGCTGGAATACCTCTAATGATTCTGGAATTTTCATTGGGTCATTGGTCCAGATCACCACCACCTCTAGCTTTCAAAAAGGTGAATAAAAAACTTGAGTGGGTTGGATGGTTATCGAGCTTGACTCCATTTGTGGTTGCATCATATTATGTAGTGGTTATGGCTTGGTGCTTCGCCTATATGGTTTATTCGGTGAATCTCCTCTGGGAGCCAGACGCAGAGAATTTCTTCTTTAACTTCCTTGGAAAAACGTCAGGAATTTCCGAGATAGGAGGAATAAGCATACCTGTTTTGCTTGGGCTGATAGCTGTATGGCTTTCCATATTTATCATACTCTATAAAGGTGTTGATAGGATAGGGAAGGTTGTTGCTATTACCGTTCCTCTTCCAACCATCCTTCTGATAATACTGACGATAAGAGGTTTGACCTTGCCTGGAGCAATTGAGGGCGTGAGTTACTATCTCACTCCTGATTTTTCAAAACTTCTCAATGTAAATGTTTGGTTATCTGCATATGCCCAAGTGTTCTTTTCTCTAAGCTTGGCTCAGGGGATATTGATAACCTATGCCAGTTACTTGAGAAGAGATTCAGATATTTCGAACAATGCATTCATAACTTCTCTAGCTGATGCGGGGACATCATTTCTTGCTGGATTTACCGTATTTAGCGTGGTTGGTTATCTAGCATATGTAAAAAACGTTGATATAAACCATCTAGGTATAGCGGGCCCCCATCTCACCTTCATAACATATCCAACCGCGATATCCTTGCTACCTTTTGCATCTGCAATTTTTGGAATGATATTCTACATAGCTCTGCTCACCTTTGGAATAGATTCTGCATTCTCGATGATAGAGCCTATGGCTTCTTCCTTAAACAGGAAGTGGAGAATATCGAAGTTTAAGGCAACAGCAATCATCTGTTTAGTTGGATTCATAGCGAGCTTGTTTTTCACAACGGGTAGCGGGATATACTGGCTTGATATAGTAGATCATTTCATAGCCAACTTTGGTCTAGTAGCAGTGGGTTTGCTCGAATGCATAACCCTGGGCTACCTCTACAAGGTATCTCTCTTTAGGGAGCATGCAAACAAAACATCAGATATAAGGATAGGAAGATGGTGGGATCTGCTTATAAGATATGTTGTTCCTTCAATTCTGGTCATGCTCCTGATATTATCCATCGTGGAGAACCTGAAGAAACCTTACATGGGTTTCCCTGTGTATGCTTTAATCATTGCAGGTGTATTACCGATAGTTTTTATCGTGATAGCATCTTTTGTTCTTCAGAGGGTGAAAAGATGAATCTACCTCTATCAGCAATAGTTATGCTAATCGTTGGTGTGGTTGTACTCTATGGAGGTTTGGCTTACTTTATCTACAGGGCGGTAAAATCTAAGAAGGAATGAGATGACTGCCATCGCAAGATTCTGCTCTAAATGGATAACCTTCTCTACACGTTGCAAATGAGAGGTTGTATTCTCTACAAATCCTTTCAACCCTTTCCAGCAGAGAGAATCTTAAATTTTCTGGAAGGTAAAAAGCCCCTTCCTTTCTCTCGAGTCTGTAGTCTCTGAGGTTTATAACCTTCTCGAGCCTTTTCAGAGAATCTCTCCTAGGTTTTATCGTGGATGCTACCACATGATCAGCGTATGGATAAATCTCCTCAACAATCTCCTCGATCTCTTCATTATTAAATCCAGGTATGATGGGATCTATCCTGACGATACAGGGAATACCTTCTCTGTTCAGCTTCTTCAGCGCGCTTAATCTTCTCGATGGCGCCGGCGCATTGGGTTCTATGATCTTCGCTTTATCATCATCCAAGGTTGTTATGGTAAAGCTCACCGCAACCCGCATCTCTCTGAGTAAGTCTACATCTCTTGTAACGATATCTGATTTTGTGAGAATCAACAGCCTGATATCGTTCTCTTTGAAGATTTGCAGACATCCCCTCGTAAACCTGTTGTACCTCTCTTCTGGAGGATACGGATCCGAGCTGTTAGCCATGCTTATGTAGGTATCCACTTTATGAACCTCTCTCCTCAACCTCCGGTAAAGATCTTTCTTTACTCTTGATTTGAAAGGGTTTGGTATGTATGAAGATATGTAGCAGTATACACATGCATGGGAACAGCCAGTATATGGACTAAAAGAATACTTCTTTGGGCATGTACAGAGTTTCGATTTCCATGGGTCGAATTCGGATATGAGCATGATACAGATACTAAAGATATGTAATTCTTTATCTGCTTTACCTCAGAAGCATCTAAAAATGGGCGCCAGGCGGATATGATTTTTTTAATTGTATCAGACAGATATTCATGGCTTAGATAGGTCTGAAAATATTTTTCTGACTCCTAGCCAAGATTGTCCCCTAGATCTCTCTACATAGGTAAGCGTATTTTCGGAAAACTCCTCTAGATGATCCTTTTCACTATATTCCAAGTGCAAAGTTGCTCTTTCCCTCTTAATCTCCTCAAATATTCCATAAATATGTTTTTGACATTTTGGAGAATCCAGTCAACTTCAAAGGTTATCCTTTCCATCTCCATGTTAGATGTGCATCTTCTTTCAACCGACTGTAGCGAGGTATGAGTAACGTGATTTTAAATAATTCTTATCTCCAAAGATAAAAAATACCAAAAGGATTTGAAATTAGTTTTAGCGAAGTATTTAAGAACAAAAACAAAAGATTAATTTAGAGTGTTCTATTTTACCAGAAAAAAAAGAGGTTTGGAAGATGAGATCCAAAAAAACGTGCGGGACAATTTTTATGATAGTGTCTCTGCTCATGTTGAGCATGGGTGCATTGTCTGAGATGCTGTACTACTATGAAGGTCCGGATACAACCTATGACAATATCAGTTTAGAGGTTTTCTATGTGGAAGGACCATCAAATTTGAAAGAAGGTTCAAAAATATCTGCGAACTTCACCTTGCTCAACATGAACACGGTCTACATTTACAATTTCACAGCATTCCTGAAAATCAAGCTGCCTGACGGTAAAATAATCGAGTATGATGGGGTTTACAGGGAAAAGTTGAGTGGATTGGAGAAGATTAGCTGCAACATAACGGTGAATCTTAACATGACAGGCAACTGGAGTATATGGCCATCATACAGGTTTTATGAATATCCCGATAATGAGGGCGAAAGGATCGGCCCTGATTACTGGCATGCTTATAATTTTTCGGTTGCTGAAGCATTTCCCGATTTGGCCATTCATGCCATAAGATACAATGAAGACAAAAATACGATAGAGGTTGTGGTGGAAAATATTGGTGATGCAGATGTCTCTGAAAATTTTATCGTTGCTATGTATGTTGATGAAGAACTGATCAGGGAAGAGGTGGTATCTTCTCTCAAAAAAGGTGAGAGAAAAACCCTTTCTGTAGATGCATCGAATCTGTTCGATGGAAAGAAGATAAAATTCAAAGCTTTTGCCGATGCATGGAAGTGGATTGATGAAAAGAATGAGAATAATAATATTCTTGAGAGATATTTGACCCCACCAGAGGATACAACACCTCCGCATTTTGTAGAAGGTCCAAACGCAGAGAACATAACTTTCGAATCAGCCGAAATAATCTGGAGAACAAACGAACCGTGCACCGGTCTTATCGAGTACGGAAAGAAATTAACCGATATGAAAAAAGGTATCAAAATCCAGGATCTTTCAACAGAGCATCATGCCCTTCTTGATAATCTTGAATCTAATACCGTGTATGTATATAGAGTGACAATATTTGATGAGGCGGGAAACAGAGCAATGAGTAGGCACCTGTTCTTCAGAACCTTATCCTATGACGATATAAAACCAACCATCGATGTTGATATATCTGAAAATGTGAGCGGACTTATAGAGATAAAAACGAACTCCTCTGATAATGGAGAGATTGATAGAGTTATCTTTTATATTGACAACAAACCAGTGTACACAGATTATCATCCACCTTTTGGTTTTCGGTTCAATACAGAACTTTACAGCGACGGTTCTCATACGTTTGAGGCTAGGGTTTTTGATGCCGCCGGAAACATGAACAGCTTCAGAAAAGGCATCTTCATACAAAATGGTATTCCGGAACCTGTCCAGACGATATGTCCTCGAGTTGAAATACTGAGTCCTGCAGATAATTCTGGTGTACTGGGATATACACCAATAAGAGTAAGGGTGAATCATACTGTCGGTATAGATAGGGTGGAATTCTGGATAGATGGTGAGCTCGAGCACGTGGAGTACGGATATCGCGAAATGACCCTTGTGGATCCTCACCAAGGTGAGGTGATCAACATGGGGGATGAATACGAGGAGCTGCCATTTGAAAAGGTGTACGACTGGTATGCCGATTCTCTAGAAGGGATAAATCTTCGGAACAGCATGTTTAATGAAAGCAGTGAAATTATAGAAAATAAGAGCACGGTTATAGAGGTGAGGGCATACGACAAGTTTGGGGTAGTTGGTAAGGACTCGATAACAGTTTACCATGAATGGGCGTCCCCACCGGATGCATCTCTTTCTCTCTCGAGAAGGGTGCACAGGAGAGGCCATTATTTTGTAGTTAATGTGACCATATGGAACATGGGCTATCTCGATGCCGATGATGTGATTATAGAAGAGCATCATCTCGGCTTCCAGCCGGGACAGCTCTTATATTCTGATACTCCAATAGATTTCGAATTCACCGGTATAGAGACTGATCTCCTGGTAACTCAGTGGGGGATAATAAAAGTACCCGATGGAAAACTGAGAATATCGATTCCAGAGATACCTGCGAGAGAATACTTGAGATTCTCCTACGAACTTTTCCCCGTACTGTTCAATAGTGTTACCGCAGATAGATATGGCATAGCCTCCCAGACCATTGTCAGATACCTTTCCGATTCGAAAGCCAAAACAAAATATTACAACTCATCCTTCGAACCCTCTCCAGGGTGGACAGCGCAGGAGGTTATTAATGCCTTCAAAACATCGGATTATCTTATCGTAACCAATCCCTTACTCCTGTACGCATTCACAACATCCTCCTTCCAGGATGAGAATGAACTGCTCCTCACAATGGCTGAGCTTGCTAGGGAAAAAAATGGCGTACTCGGCTATCTCATGTTCAATTCCTATACAAATCCTCCTGTATATCCAGAGGACATAGATAATATTATTGAAAGTTGGGGTAAGAACTATCTGAATGAGAGTTGGGAATCGGAGGGCTATCTGTTATTAGTTGGTGAGATAGAGATAATCCCATCATTTGTGAAAGGTTGGGATAGAGATTATGACCTGAGTGATGAAACGATATATCATACCGATTATCCATATGCAAGCACGAGAGGAGAGGCAATATCTCCAGAACTCCATCTTGGAAGGATAATAGGTAACACTGCGGCAGATCTGATTATACCCATAAGGTCGAGTCTGGATGTTCATTATGGAAGAGCGGTATTTATCAAAGGACAGGGTGGAAAGGCTGTTTGCATAAGTGGATGGGGCAATGGTGAAGGTGGCTTCTGGTCGGATATAGATAATATTGGATCCAAACTACAAGATGCAGGATTCAGTGTAGTGAAGATAAGAGGAAGCTCATACAAGAAGAGTGATGGAAAAGTGGATCAAGTAAGAGTGTACAATGAACTTCGTAACAACTCCTATGGTGCAAGCGTTATAGTATACAGAAACCATGGAAATGATAACGGTAGGGCCTGGTCTGGTGTTGTAAGCAGTGATCCAAGGGTTAAAAAACAATATGCTGGAAATATCAGTTTTGGAAACTCAAGACCACTCGTATTTGCGTGCTGTTGCTGTGCAGGGCAGTACGAAGACAATCCAAACTACTCTCCGGGTGGTGAAAATGGAATTGCCGAAGCGATGCTCAAGATAGGGGCTGGGGTATACATAGGATCGACAGAAATATCAATGAGCAACACAAACAGCGAATACAGCAGGGACTTTTTCGATCGATGGTTAGATGATCCAGACAAAAGCATAGCTCAGGCATGGAAAGAAACGAGACGTTATGCTGCCGATGAATGGTGGTTTGAGAACGATAGATACTGGTCTGCTGAGTATCAGTTTTATGGTGATCCCAAATTTGGGGAGTGATAGAGATGGTAAGAAGATTCTGGTTTGTTTTGTTTGTGCTAATGATGCTACAGATTTTCACGTTTCCAGGATACTCAGAGAATGAGATGGAAGAGGAAATTGAAATCGAAATACCTGGGTATGAAGTGAACAAAACAGACGGATATGATGAAGTCACCATACCCGGCGGGAGGATTTTATCCGTAGAGGGTAAGCCTCTTGTTCCATATTACATAGTGAGAAAGTGGTATTCTCAAGATATTGAAATACAAAGTGTTGACCTCATAGAGAGAAGTGGTTTGAAGGAAGAAACCGGGCTTAATCTGAAAACTTTCAAGATCCAGTGGGGAGGAGAAAATCTCACAGATGGAGAAGCATCCTCGGGCGCCGCCGGATGGTTTCCAGAAGAAAATTACACATGGTTTGTGGATGAAGAGCCGAATGGAACGAGCAGGTTGGTTTTAATTATCTTTCCATTCTTTTACAATAATATCACCAAGGAGTCCAGATTCTATCGACACTACACATTCAGAGTGAGTTATATATCCTCAAAGTTTTCGATATCCTCGGTATATCCTGATAAGTTTGGATACGATATCGGTGAGACAGTTGTTATTCATATTGTGATATCAAGTGATGATGAGCAACCAAGAACATTAGTAATTGATGGAACTGTCAAGAAGCAGGGAAAAATTGTTGATTCGTTGCCTCCGGTAGAGTTGAAGGATTTCATATCTCTCGGTGATGCGGCGCTGGAATGGGACACGAAAGATATCGAGCATGGATGGTATGATATAGAAGTGGAATTGAGAGACATTGACGGTTTCATACTTGATAGAAAAGCTTTTTCGCTCACCATAGGCAAAATGGAGGTAAATATAACAAATCTCACCGTCAATAAGAAAACTTTTGAAATCGGAAAAAACATAAAATTTTACGCTACAGTGGAGAATTGTGGGAATGTTTCGGCATCAGGTCATTTGATTGTGGAAATTAGATGTGGCGGAGAAACCATAAAGACATACAGCTATCCATTTAACAATCTCTCATCCGGGGAAAGCATTGATTTTGATGGTTCATGGGACACTTCAAATGCCACCAAGAACCAGACCTATTACGTTGTTGGATACGTTTCCTATGCTGGAAGATCCTCACTGCCAATTATTGTGGAAATAAAAGCAGTGGAGAAACAGGGAAAGACACCAGGTTTTGAGATCCCATTACTGCTGACAGCGACACTTTTGGTTGCATTTTGCAGAAGGAAGATATTTAAGTCGTAGGGAAACATTATATCCTAGATGACCGAAGGTCCAACAGCGAGATTGAGAGCCATACAGATAGAAAAAGAGTTTCTGGGCAAAAGACTGGAGAATATAAATATCAGAAGTAAAAGGGTATTTGTTGATCCCAATGAACTTGTTGGAACAAGGTTGCGAAGAGCATATACATATGGTAAAAACATCTTCTGAGTTTTGAACCATACGGAATAAGAATTCACCTTATGATGTATGGTAGCATAAGATTTGAAGAAAAGTTCTCAAAACCCGAGAACAGAATTAGATTGATTTTGGATTTTGAATCTGGAAGGATGGTCGTTTACAATGCCCCGATAGTTGAGGTGGATTTTCTTGAAAACATAGAGGATAGATTGTCCAAGGAGCTTGGTATAGATCCTCTCAGGAACTGGGATGAGGAGAAACTATTCAACATGCTTATCGAGAATAGGGACAGAGTTATAGGTGAGGTACTCCTTGACCAGTCTGTATTTGCAGGTGTTGGAAATATCCTGAGAAACGAAATTCTTTTCAGGTCAGGCATAAGACCTGACAGGAGAATATCAGATATTCCAGAGAAAAAACTCAAACTTCTCATCAGGATAACAAAAAGACTCTGTGAGGAATTTCTTGATAGCAAACTCAAAGGCAGAGGGATAAAGAGATTGTTGATGGTTTACAACCGCAAATACTGCGGGAGATGTGAGGGTAAGATAAGTTATTACAGAGACGAATTCACCGGGAGAAAGACTTTCTTCTGTCCAAACTGTCAGTCATAGCCCTCTCAATAACTCTCTCTTCAATCTCCTTTGCCTTTCTCCTGAAACTCTCATTAAACTCAAATTCAAATTCGTATTTCACATCAACCAGCACAAGATTTTCACCCCTCGCTATCCCAAAGAACCTCCTTTCATCCGGTTTTTCCAGAGCCATTTTCACTTCATTTATATCTATTTCGTGATACCCAAGTTTTTCGAGAGCGGAAACTATCCTTCTGACTTGTTGCCATACAAATGTTTGGGCAAAGAAGTTTATTGATAAGAGATTACCAAATTTATCCACAATTATATTCTTTATCTCTCTAACTGTCTTTCTCCTTTCATCATGTTTGCAGAAATTCTTAAAATCTCTTTCACCGGTAAACAGATTTGCCCCCTCTAAAAAGGCATCGAAATCGAAATCATCGTTTACTTTTAGATAATACCGGTAATGTCTCAGTTTTGCAAATCTCGGATAAAACTTCTGGTCAACTTCTTTGAAGCCATAGAACCATATATCGTCCAGCTCTTCATTGATTTCCCTCAGCACCTCTATAGATAAATCATAATAGCAGTCAAATGCTATCACATTTCCGAGAGCAGATACACCTTTATCTGTTCTACTCGCAGATCTGAATCTGTTTATCTTTGGATTGTTTATCAACCTTAGGATCTCGAGAGTATTAATTATTGCTCCTTCCACAGTGTAAACATTTGGCTGTCTTGCGTAGCCATGAAAATTTATCCCATCATAGGCAAATTTGAAAGCATATCTCATCTTCATTCTCAAAACAAGGGTTGATTTAAATAGTTATCAAGTGATAACCACCAACCATGGGTACAAAAGATATACTCCTTTCACGCTCTGGTGCGGCGCCAGGCGATTTGATTAGAATAAAAAAAGAAGGCGAAGAGTTCGTTGGCATTCTCATGCCTTCTCATGATTTCAGTGATGATGATATTGTTGTTATAAAACTCAGAAACGGGTATAACATAGGTGTGGAAGTAAGCGACAATACAGAAATTGAGATAATCGAAAAGGGGGAGATTTCAAGAAGGATAATCGAGAAGGAGATACCATTTGATCCCAGCAAGCCGACGATTTCCATCCTTGGCACAGGCGGTACAATAGCGAGCTACGTGGATTACAGAACAGGAGCTGTTCATCCCGCGTATTCAGCTGAGGACTTGGCCTATTCTGTTCCGGAGATATTTGAGATATGTAACATAAGGGCAAGAATTCTATTCCAGTTGCTGAGCGAGAATATAGGTATCGAAAACTGGAAAATTCTAGCCAGAGAGATAGCAAACGAATTCAACAAAGAGGATGTAAGAGGAGTTATCATCCCTCATGGAACCGATACAATGGGCTACACGGCGGCGGCGCTATCTTTCATGCTCAAAAAGTTGTCTGGTCCTGTTGTCCTAGTCGGTGCACAGAGGTCAAGTGTTAGGCCTTCTTCAGATGCTTATCAGAATCTGTACCATGCTTCTCTCGTGGCATCAGAAACTGACATTGGCGAAGTAGTTGTGGTTATGCATGGAGAAAGCTCCGATACATACTCATTGATACACAGAGGAGTCAGAGTTCGAAAGATGCATACATCAAGGAGAGATGCCTTCAGGAGCATAAATTCTGAGCCTATAGGAAAAATAGAAAACGACGTAATAACAGTAGAGAATGATTACAGAAAAGCAGAGAGCGGGGAAGTTGAGGTCGATGATAAAATGTGTGAAGATGTTGCGCTTGTATACTTCTATCCGGGCATGAGGGCTGATGACATTCCTGAAAAAAAGGGGATAGTCATAATGGGAACAGGGCTTGGACATGTATCTAAAAATCTTCTGTCACGACTGAAAGAGCTTATAGAGAATGGCTCAACGGTTGTGATGACATCACAGTGCTTATATGGTAGAGTTAATCTCAATGTGTATTCTACAGGAAGAGAGCTTCTGAAAATAGGTGTTATTCCAGCTGAAGATATGTTGCCTGAGGTGGCTTATGTAAAATTGATGTGGGTACTAGCTCATGCAAAAGACAGAGAGGAAATAAAAAAACTGATGTTAACAAATATAGCTGGCGAAATTGGTGATAGAACCCTCTACTAATCTCACTATAGGTCTATTTCATTCGATCGAGGGCGGTATCAGAAAGATTTCATCTCTGTATTTCACAATTTTTACAGTTTTGTCAAGTTCTATCTCTGCTGGTATAACTGCATCTACTGTTCTGTAGGTATCTGGATCAAGTATCTGTATCTCTTTACCCCTTTTACTGACAACCACAGCTTCTCTCACAAAGTCCTCTTTCCTCAGGACGTTAAAATCTACAATTTCCTTATGTCGAAAACTGTACTCTTTCCAGCTCTTCAAATCCACAGCCTTTACACCGCTGGATGAGAACCATTTTATATAGAATATCTTCTCATCCTTGACTATAACATCGTGCTTCCTGTACTTATGGAGCCTTAGCAGATACGTCATCCTGTATTGTTTTACACCATCTTTCATACCAAACAGTTTTGCAGATGTTTTAATCTCCCCTCCAAATCTGTCCCTTATCTGGTACACCAGAGAGTGGGCAACTCTCTTATCACTTATATAAAAGTCAACCCCTCCTCTTGTCTCTTTCCTATCAGCTATAAAGACGTCTCTCCCTTCCTTTCCGAGCCTGTTCACGCTTTCTGTAAGATACTTTTCTATGGACTCCATTTCCCCCTTGTCAAAACCCCTTTCATCCGTCCTTATCTGGATAATTGCCTCATAGTATTTTCCGGCTTTTCTCGAGCATCTTGGACATACTGTTTTCTCAACTAGAATCTCTGTGTAAAGATTCTCTTCAACCTTATTTCCATCTATTTCACCTTCTATTTTGATGGCAGCATCATAGAGAGTTTTTCCTTTTCTGCGGAAATCAACATCAACCCTTCTCCATGTTATCTGTGGAGAGAAGGATGTATTTTCAATTATTAATCTTCTCATCCCTTCGTATAAGTCTTCCTCTATCCATTTACCCCTATGCTTGATAAAACCACAAACCGGACACATCTCTATTCTCAGCCTGCCATCAATCTGAGAAAAGCTTCCTTTCTCAGAGTAGCACTTTGCGCATAGCCCATCTATCAGCTTATCTGTTTCTCTTCCGCAATTAACGCAGAACGCTTTGCTTCTTCTCATCTTTCAATTTCAATATCTCTTCTCTCCCGAGGTTAAAAGCTTTACTGTTGATGTCCTTGTTTGGAAGTCTCTCCTCAATAATTTTCAGCAATAATTCGTGAGAAAAAGGAAGTATATCCAGAGCAGATAGTGCTCCGAGCAGCACTATATTCTTTGATATGATATCACCAGCTTTTATGGCGAGGGAGTTTGCGTCGATTGCGTACACCTCTTTACAGTTCCTTTCCACCTCGTCGAGTATCTTTTTAACAGATGGGTACTCCACACCTTCAAATATAACAGAGGGCGGAACAACTGGATTCACATCAGTTACCACAATAGTATCTTTATTTGCTTTATCTATCTGTCTCAGGGCTTCTGCTGGCTCTGTACTCACAATTACATCGGCAGAACCTCTCGCTACAAGAGGAGAATTGATATCACCCATCCTGACATCGCATTTGACAATGCCGCCTCTCTGCGCCATACCATGAACTTCAGATACAAGGACATTCAAACCGGTTTTTACAGCGGCTCTGCCAAGAAGTGAAGCCATTGTAAGTATACCCTGCCCTCCAACACCTGCCAGAACGATTTCTATTTTCATCTTTTCTCACCAGCCTTTTCTATTGCACCAAATGGGCAAACCTGTACGCAAACTCCACATCCATTGCATATCTCTTCGTTTATCCTGACATTCTTTTCTTCATCAAAATAGAAAGCGGGACATCCGAATTTCATTATACATATGTTACAGTGCTTACATTTCTCCTGGTTGACCTGGTAGATAGGTATTTTTTCTCCTCTCTTTCTTTTATCTCTGACCTCCAGCAAGATGCACGGATATTTGCATATTACCACAGAGGGACCCTTGAAATTCAAAGCTCTTTCGAAAGCTTTGGCTGTCTCTTCTATGTTGGTTGGGTTCACAACTTCAACGTGCTCTACTCCCAATCCTCTAACGACCTCTTCTATATCAAGCGCGATAGCTTCATCACCCATCCCCGTTACTTTTGAACCCGGGTGTGGTTGATGACCCGTCATGGCAGTGGTTCTGTTATCAAGTACAGTTATGACACAGTCATGGTTATGATGAACCGCATTGACAATCGCTGGTAATCCAGCGTGGAAGAAAGTTGAATCTCCCATAAAGGATATAATTTTCTGGTCTGTGGATTTTGCAAACCCACATGCCATCCCTGCGTTGGAACCCATACACAGCAGAACATCAGCCACTTTCAGAGGAGGATACCTGCCCAGGGTGTAGCATCCAATATCTGTAGGATATATGGTTCCCTTCGGAGCCACCTTTTTGACAGCATAGTAGCTTGCTCTGTGTGGACAACCGGGGCACATAACCGGAGGTCTACTTGGCAATTTTAGATCAGTTTTCCCTCCATCAGGAATCGGATTTTTCACTCCCAGAATCTTTGATATTCCAGATATAACGATCTCAAGATTGTACTCGTATAATCTGGAAAAGTGTCCACTTCCCTTTCCATATATCTCCACATCTATACCGGCATCAAACGCTAGGGATTTCAATCTCTCTTCAAGTATGGGCTCGAGCTCTTCCAGAACAATAATCTTACCGTGCTCCTCCATAAACTTACGACATTTCTCTCTCGGAAGAGGATTTGTGAATCCCAGTTTCAGAATATCTGCATCAATTTTCATGATGTCCAGAGCATCCATGGCGTAGCCAACTGATATTCCAGATGCCACTATCCCGACGCCGCCGCCGTGTTCTATTATCCTGTTAAATTGTGATTTCTCGGATAACTCTTCCGCTTTCTCCATTTTTTCCAGTAAGACAGGATGTCTGGCTCTTGCCACAGATGGGACGGTTACCATCATTTCATCTTTTTCAAAATGTCCTTTCTTTTTCGATTCCTTGCATGCATCTATCTTGACGGGACCTCTCGTATGGCTGACTCTTGTGGTGGTTCTCAGTATTATCGGCAATTCCAGAGATTCTGATATTTTGAAACCCTCCTTTGTCATATCTTTTGCTTCCTGGGGGTTGTATGGCTCGAGCATGGGGGCATTTCCAAAGAGAGCATAGTATCTATTATCCTGTTCATTCTGGGATGAGTGACAAAAAGGATCATCGGCTGTAACTATGATGTGACCACCCTTGCACCCCACATACATGTATGTCATGAAAGTGTCACTTGCTACATTCAACCCAACATGTTTCATGCATGTGAGAGACCTTAGTCCAGACAATGATGCTGCGGCAGCAACCTCCAGGGCAACCTTTTCATTGGTTGAATACTCAAAATAAAAGGGAACTTCCTTTCCTTTACTCTTCAGATACTTTGCTATTTTGGAGAAAGTATCTGCTATCTCTGAGGATGGCGTCCCTGGATATGTTGTGGCAAAATCTATGCCCTCCTCCAGTGCCCCTCTGGTTATAGCCTCATTCCCGAGCAGTAAAATGGTGTCCCCAGGTTTTGCTTCTATAATTTCCATCTTTATCCCCATCCAGAAGTCAAGTTTGAAAATCAGGAGAAGCATATAAATCTAACGAAAGAGATGTCGTCAATGAATGAAGAGAGACGTGCTGGTAATTGCCGGCTATGACCCAACAGGTGGGGCAGGAATACTTGCGGATATGAAAGCCCTTTTTTTATCAGGAGTGAGAGGTCATTTTATCACAACATGTTTAACTTCTCAAACTCCGGACAGGGTAATCTCTATCGAACCTCTTGACGTTGAAAAGCTCTATCATCAGATAGAAGAGGCTCTGGACAGATACAAACCCGGATACTGTAAACTTGGTATGATTTACAGCAGAGAGTTGCTTCACTGTATCTCTGCACTACTTGAAGATAGAGAGATAAAACTGATTGCAGATCCTGTTTTCAGGGCATCTGATGGTACGCAATTGTGTGAGGACGGATATGTAGAGGTGTACAGAAGAAAAATTTTGCCGATAACCTATCTTCTCACACCGAACATGTATGAGCTGTACCAGCTAACTGGAATCAACGACGTCCGCCAGGCGGCGCAAAATATAATTGATAGGGGTACTGAAAATGTGCTTGTCAAGGGCGGGGATGCAGAAGGAAAGGAATCTGTGGATGTACTGTTTGATGGCAAAAAATTCTATAAGTTTGCTCTTCCAAGGGTGAAAGGCAAGTTTCATGGTACAGGATGTACATTCTCTTCTCTAATAGTTGCAAATCTTTCAAGAGGTAGAGGATTGAGACCATCTATAGTTGAGGCGAAAAGAATTTTATGGAGTATGATGGTCAATTCTTACAAACTGGAAAACTTTGAGAGTCGGCTGTTGGGAATGCCAGAAGAGGTAGATGTTCCACCGGAGAATCCTGTGGGAGAGAGATTCGATGTGTGGTTATCTCTCAACAGAGGGGTCAAACGCTTTGTGAAAATGATACCCGATCATCTCATTCCGGAAGTAGGAATAAATTTTGGATACGCTCTGAGCAATGCTGAAAGCAGAGATGATGTGTGTGCTCTTACGAGGAGGATAGATAGAAGCAGACAACTAGGTAGACTTGATTTTGCATCTTCGATGCATATATCCAGAGTTATACTGACTGCGATGAAATTTGACAGAAGATTCAGGAGTGCGGTCAATCTGAGGTATTCTGAGGACTTCATTTCACATTCTGAAAAAATGGGTTTCACAGTGGCGTATTTTGATAGGAAGGAGGAACCGGAGAATGTATCAACCATGGAATGGGGAACTGGGGTAGCCATAGAAAAAACTGGAAAGATACCTGATATCATATATGACACGGGAGGCGTTGGAAAGGAAGCTATGATAAGATTACTTGGAAGAAATCCTGATGATGTGGTGAGAAAGGTCGAGACTGTCCTCAGGAGTATGTCTCTATGAACTTTTCGAAGGAGCGATCATAGGTTCTCTCAACTTCTTTCGGGAAGCAACAGGCAGGAAGCTCTCTTCTCGATAGGTGATATCTGAGACACTCACAGCACTTTCCTTTCTTATCGCAGGGTTCGTATGTGCATGGACAGTTTTCGAGATTTTTCTTAATATTGCATATCTGCTGCATGAGGGTATATATGCGGTACATCCTTAAAAGGATTCAGTTTCGCCCTATTGCTCCTCTCCGGGTATGTATGGGTTGAACGCTGGATCACCGTAAAGCTGCCATTCCTGGAATTCGAAGTATTTGTTGGGCAGCACCTTTGTCTTCTTCGAACCGAACATTTCCACGAATTGATCGTATTTCTCCTCCCACAGTTTGAAATCAAGCAATGGGTTTCCCGTAGCTACAAGAGGTGGTGACCACCAGAAAGTTGCGTTCGCATCCTTGTA
>JAPDJO010000034.1 GCA_029259115.1 Thermoplasmatota archaeon
AAAAGCAGGGGACCCCATGCTCTGGTTGCATAGCTGAAGATATAAACTATTGGAATTTCCCATACAGGATATTCCTTCAACTCGTGGTATTTATATACAGGCGTCAAAGGCTCTCCAGTAATTTTTGAATATACTATTGTAGCTAAGCCAAGGACAAGCAATGCAGTTGGCACAACAATTTTAATCCATTTTTTTACCGTCAATCAAATCACCTCCTAACTTTTTCAAATTTTTTTGAAATACTATAGGTGAAGCCTATATAAACTTTGCTGAATACTGGATAGTGGCTAAAGTATACCCATCCTCATTCCATGCCTTTTGCTGACCTCGGTACACATCCTGTAAATGGATTTTCTGTACTCTATATCGGGATTTGAGTTACGATACAAACTTCCGTACTTCTCGAGCAGTTCCGGAAAGTGCAGTTCCAAGATTTTGAAGTAGAGCTTGCGCCCGGCGCCGTGCAGGGTGAGATCTCCAAAGAAAATATAGTCCACATCAAGATCCTTTGCTGTTTTAACCATCTCCTCGATCTGATCCTCTGAGTCTGAGATGAAGGGGAGCAGGGGGATGAAGGCCGTACCGATTTTGAGGTCGTGTTCCTCGATTTTCGATATCGCGTTCAATCTCTCTTTGATTCTCGGTGCGTTCGGTTCAAAGATCTTTCTCACATCTTCATCGAGGGTTGAGAATGAGAAGGTTATCAGCGTGCCATCTCTCAGTTTGTGTTCTAGATCCTTGGGGAGTCTGGCATTCCCATCTATGGTTTTGAGGATATCCAGATCTCTAAGGATGAGTGGAGATTTTGTGAGGCAGTGTACCGGGAAGCGATACTTTGCTATGATGTGAAGACACTTTCTGGTGAGATTATATTTCTCTTCTATGTGCATCCATGGTTCTGTTGCGGAGCCAATGGATATGATACCGTATTCCTTCTTCTCCGCTCTCTTAGAAAGTTCGTTTTCAAGGAGGGATGGGGCGTTTATCTTCGCTGATACGCCATGCTTCATATCTCCGCCATACTTGCTTCCCCTGATATAACAGTAGATGCAGTTAAATGAACAGCCCAAATATGGATTCACCGAGTAATCATCCAGAAACCATTCATCTCTCTTCTTGTGCTTGTTCAGGATGGATTTTGCGAGGATTTCTCTTACCATCCTTCTCACCGATTACTACCTCATCCTCTTAAAATAACCCCAGTAGATAAAACTGTCACAAACCTTTATCAAGCCATTCTTCCTTCACCAAATAGTGATAACTTGCCCATAGAGATACCGTTTGACCCAGAATATGCAGAGAAAGTGATTAAGGAATTCATAAAGACCTACGTTGAGGTATTGGGAGCAAAGGGTGTCGTTATTGGTTTATCTGGTGGCATAGATTCAGCCGTGGTCTCTGTGCTCTGCAGAAAAATCCTTGGAAAGAGAAAGGTCAGGTGTCTCTTTCTTCCAGAGAAAGCAACACCAAAGAACGATATCAAACACAAGGAAATCCTGGTAGAGATGTTTGATCTCAATTGTAAAGACATCGATATTTCAGAAATCGTAGAAAACATATCAGAAATTTCTCCCGTAAAGCCTGATAAGATGGCACTTGCAAATATCAAAGCGAGAACCAGGATGATTTTCCTTTATGAATACGCAAACTCAACGAAGAGTATAGTCTGTGGAACCTCAAATAAATCAGAGTTGCTGATAGGATATTTCACGAAGTACGGCGACGGCGGCGCAGATATTATGCCAATCGGAGATCTCTACAAAACCCAGGTTTTCCAACTGGCAAGACATCTCGGTATACCTGAGGAGATCATCAAAAAACCTCCTTCCGCTGGTCTGTGGAGGGGGCAGACGGATGAAAAAGAGATAGGGATAAGTTATAACATACTTGATCAGATTCTGTACGGTCTTGAGTTGAAGATGTCCCCGCATGAAATTGCTGAGAAAATACCTGTTTCTGTGGATGTTGTCGAGAGAGTCAGGGAGATGAGAGCAAAAAGCCAGCACAAGAGAAGAACCCCGCTCATACCAAAGATCGGGATAAGAACCATCGGTCTGGACTGGAGGTCTCCGGTTCTGGAAGGGTGAAACAACAGGGTGTTATCTCGAAATCAGAAAAGAGAAAGTATCACAACCATTATCAGATGTTCAATGAACTCGATGTTAACTAATTAGTTAATAAGTTTTCTACCCAAATTGCACATCATCTATCAGCCGTAGATAAGAATTTCCACCAGTACGTGTACAAACTCTTGCCTGCGCCTGCCGACGCACTAATTGAAATCATAATCTGAAAGCAGAATATCTCTATCCGTGTTATTTGATCTCAACCCGTTCTCCAGTTACCATGTAATGCACTTTTTCAGCAATCTTGCATGCATGGTCTCCGCATCTTTCCAGATAGCGAGCGATCATCATGTAATGCGCACATCTTGTGATGGTGGATGGATTCTCCATCATGTAGGTGATACATTCTCTGAATATTGACCATCTCAGCGCATCTAAACTATCGTCCCTCTCCTCAAAATCCTTTATCAGAGATATATCCTCTGTCTCAAATGCTTTCAATGCGTCATCTATCATCCTGCACACCATCTCCGCCATATATGGAATCTCAACGAGTTTCGCCACGTGCGGCTTGTCGCTCAATTCTTTGGCAATATTTGCTATATCTTTACCATATCTTCCTATTCTTGTTAAGTAAGTGATGGCTTTCAAAATACAAGCTACAGTTCGCATATCTTTTGCCATTGGATGATACAGCGCCACAAGTTGTAGAGCTTTTTCCTCTATCTCCGCATCCATATCTGCAAGTTTCTTCTTCCTGGAAATGACCTTTTCAGCAAGCTCGATATCTTGCTTTTTCAATGCCTCTACAGAATTCCGGAGCATCTCCTTTGCAAGTTCGCCCATCTTTATTACCCTTCTCTTCAATTCTTTCAACTCCTCATGCAACCTATCCATATCATCTCCTCCTATACCAATACTCCCGTAACATATTTCTCCGTCAACTCATGCTTCGGCTTCTCAAAAATCTCTCTTGTTGGTCCAACCTCCACCAACTTTCCAAGGTAAAGAAAGCCAACATAATCACTTACCCTTGCGGCCTGCGCCGGCTCATGGGTTACGAGAACAATGGTGTAATCTTTCTTCAATTCAAATAGCAAACTTTCGATGTTCTTTGTTCCCATCGGGTCTATATTTGCCGTGGGCTCATCCATGAGCAAAATCTTTGGTTTTAATGCGAGAGCCCTGGCTATAACAAGGCGTTGCTTCTGACCACCACTCAAACTTGATGGATAATCTTCCAGCCTGTCTTTTACTTCATTCCATAATGAAGATTTCTCGAGTGCCCATCTCACTCTTTCATCCATCTCCTTCTTACTTCTTACAAGATGATTCAGTTTCAAACCTATGGCTACGTTATCATATATTGTGAGATGAGGAAATGGATTTGGATACTGAAAAACCATACCAACCTCTCTCCTTACATCGATTGGATTCACATCATCTGCATAAATGTTTTTTCCAAAGATCATGACCTTTCCCTCCACCCTCGCATCCTTATTGAGCTCGAGCAATCGATTGAAGGCTCTGAGAAGGGTTGACTTTCCGCAACCGCTTGGTCCCATCAAAGCGAATACGGTGTTTTGTGGTATCTTCAAATTTATACCCTTGATAACCTCATTCTCGCCATAGTAGATTCTCAAATTTTCCGTCTCTATCGCATATCTGGTTTTCACAGTTTCACCTCCCTTAAACTGAGCCTCACCGGTATGAATATCAGGAGGAAGATTAAAAGTAAAACAAGAGATGCTCCCCACGCCATTGCATGATCAGCCTTACTCGGGCTCTGGACAAGGGTGTATATAAGCAGAGGAACTGCTCCAACAGGCTGTGTTATAGATGTTGGATAGCTCTGATACAATCCACCGGCTGTGAAAAGCAGTGGAGCGGTCTCTCCGGCAACCTTTGCCATACCTATCAATACCCCAGTTAAAATACCTCTCTTTGCAAGGGGAACGAGTATTTTGAATATCACTTTCATTCTTGATAATCCCAATCCAAAAGATGCCTCTCTGTAAGTGAACGGAATCTGTCTCATCGCTTCCTGTGTGTAGACTGCAACATAGGGCATCAATATTATTGCCAGAGCAAATGCTCCGGCAAATGCTGAGTAAGTTCCCATAGGAATTGCTATCACGCTCATCGCGAAGACGCCAACCAGAATGGTTGGAAACTCAAGCATTATCTGGAGTAATGTCTTTGTTGCTCTCCCAATTTTACTATCTGGATATTCATATGCATGGATTCCAACCAGCAATGCTACAGGGAGACCAATCAGTGATGACAGGAATATCAGGATGAATGTGCCTGCAATAGCTGGACCGATTCCGCCTTCGCCGAGCGTTCCTGTGATGAATGTAAAGCCTCTCTCCAAAATAACCGGTAGACCATTCATGAAAACTGTAACGATAATGTGGAACAAGGGTAAAATGCCAACAAATGTTAAGATAGATATGGCTAAGATAAAGAGGATTTCCTTTCCCTTTCTCAACCTATATTCTGACATTCTCCTCCCACCTTTTCAGCAGATAAAGTCCAGCCACATTCACAATCAAGCCTATAATGAAGAGAGCCAAACCCCCTGCATACAAAACGGGGAGCATGTGCTCATAGATGAATGCGTTTCCAAACTGGTTTGCAATTAATGAAGAGATTGTGTAACCGGGTGAAAACAAACCCACGCTCAGATTGAATGTATTTCCTATGACCAAACTTACAGCTACTGTCTCTCCAACTGCTCTTCCAAATGCCAGAATCAAACCAGAAAAAATGGCTGGTTTGATATAGCCAAGCAGAACCTTTGTAGCCTCATAACGTGTTGACCCTATCGATGATATCGCCTCGCGATAGGTGAAAGGAATCATCTGATATGCCTCTCTTATTATTGCAGATGCAAATGGTGTTACCATTATGCCAAGCAGTACCCCTGCTGAGAAGTAGCTATAACCTGTTATCGGGGGGGAGGAGAAGATAGGAATGAATGATAGATGCTTGTACAAGGGCATCATAACGTATTTCTGAAGGAAAGGTACCAAAACAAAAGCTCCCCATATTCCATATATTATAGTTGGCAATCCAGCCATCATGTCGGAGACTATTATGAGGATATTCTTCACCCTCTTTGGAACATAATCCACGACAAAGATGGAGTACGCGATGGATATCGGAAGTGCTATTATTATGGCTATTAAAGATGTGTATACCGTTCCCCAGATTGCAGAGGCAAGCCCATAATATTCATTACTCGCTTCTTCTGCAGCCTGCCACACATTCTCAAAATAAACCGATAATCCTTCTCTGATAAAGGCAGGCAATGCATTGTAAAAATATATTACCAGCATCCATGCGAACAGCAAGAAAACAAAGATTACAGCGGGAATGGTTACCACTTTGAAGAGATCTACCTTTCCAGCGCTCTTCCTGAGATTACAATGGGAAAAGAAAAAATGGAGAGAGGTTTTGATGCTCGTCATAATCTCGTTATTCCTGAATCATGTTTACCGCATTCAATCCAATCTGTGCCACCTCTTGAGGCAAAGTAACATAGCCGGGCGCCAGGTTCTCTTCTTTCTGTCCTTCTGTCAGAACCCATGTCAAGAAGTCCTTTATCGCCTTTGCTTCCTCTGATGAATAATGTTTTCCATTCTTGTTCTGCCATACGAGCAGATGAGTAAATGCCACTATTGGATAGGTGTTATTCCCCTCAGCATCGAGAAGCTGCTTTATATCCTCTCTATAACCTTCTGTTGGGTCTGGAATAAATGAACTAACCTGGGATACTGCAGCCTGTATGGTTTCTGTGGTTGGCTTGACAAACCTTCCATTTTTGTTCTCTATGGATGCAACGGGCAGGTTCTCTTCGATGGCAAAGGATAATTCTGTGTAACATATGCTACCCTCCGTTTGTTTAAGAATCGCAACAACTCCCGGATTTCCCTTTCCAGCAAGACCCCGTCCCATCTTATCCACTGGCCAGTCAACGGTTTTTCCAGCTCCAACCTCATTTGCCCACTTCTCGCTTATCAAACTTAGATAGGTTGTGAATATCGCTGTCGTTCCGCTTGAATCGCTCCTGTGGATTACCTTTATCTTTTCATGAGGCAAATCTGCATCTGGGTTCAGCTGTTTTATAGATTCATCATCCCAGTACTCGATATCCCCTATGAAAATATCAACGAGAACCTCTCTGCTTAACTTCAACTCATCGATACCTGGCAGGTTATAGGCTACAACAACCGCTCCAACGATCTCTGGAAATTGCAATGGTTGGTCTCCAGTGTTCAGAAACTTGTTCCATGTATCTTCTTTTACCGGAGGATCCGTTCTCCCTATGTGGGTTAAACCCTGCAGGAAAGCCTCCTGTCCATGCCCGGAGCCGCCGCCCTCGTATTCTATCTTTACATTTGGATGATTCTTTTGATATACATCTATCCACTTCTGTATTTGATACTGTGGGAATGTTGCGCCAGTTGTGCGGATTGTGATGGTCTTGTTCTCGTTTGTGCATCCTGTTAGCAATAGGGTGGTGGATATGATGGCGCTCGCGAGCATCACCAATATCAGTCTCTCTTTTCCTGTTCTCATCATCGACCTCTGTAAAAGCTGGGTTTAATATATACCTTTTCGACATAGAATATATTGCAATATATTGTAGCAATAGACATATATAGTAGTATATATTTTACGGATTGGGGCGAGATAATGGAGATAAGAAAGGTTCAGGTTACGGGTGGATCCAGTTACACCATCTCTCTTCCGAAATCTTGGGTGAAATCGCTGAACATAAAGAAAAATGATCCTTTAGGAATGATCATTCAGCCAGATATGACTTTGCTCATCACGCCCAACATAGATAAAAAGGAGGTACACAGAAAGATAGAGTTCGATGCTGATCATCTCTCAGAACCAGAGCATCTTTTCAGGTGTTTGATAGGGGCATACATCTCAGGATATACAATCATCAGAATAAAATCGAATAAATCAATACCACCAGCCGTAAGAGCAGCTGTCAGAAAGTTCACGCGCCAGGCGATAGGTCAGGAAGTTGTGGAAGAAACTCCTGTCTCTATCACAATAAAGGATATACTCAATCCCGAGGAGATGCCATTTGAAAACAGCATAAAAAGAATGTATGTCATTGTGAGGGGCATGCACAGAGATGTTATTAATGCTTTGAAAAACAGAGACAAATCGCTTGCAGAGGATGCGATTGCCAGAGATGATGAAGTAGATAGACTGCACTGGTTGATTGCCCGTCAGCAGAATATCATATCAAAGGATCTAAGTCTTGCACAGAGGATGGGTATTGCCATGGGAGCTGGTACCAATTATTTCCTGATAAGCAAAATCATCGAACGCATTGGAGATCATGCGGTTAGAATTGCAAAGAATGTTGTTGACCTCATCGATAAGGATTTGGATGAAAAAATTGTTCATGCATTGGAGGTTGCGAGCAATCTTGCGCTGGAGATGTTCGACAAAAGCATCAGATCTTTCTTTGAAGAAGACCTGGAAGCAGTTAATAAGAATATTGAATCCCTATCTCGCCTTGCATCGCAGTGTAGAGATATCGACACACTCATATTGCAGCATGAAGGAGGAGTTGCGATCTCTGTGAGTCAAATCGTGGAAAGCATAAAGAGAACAGGAGAATACTCTGCGGATCTATCTGAATATGCCATAAATTATCTGATCGAAAAACATGTGTAAGAAAGTGCATCGGTAGTGAGATAAGCGGATGATTGAGATTACCCAGTTCA
Source organism: Thermoplasmatota archaeon (assembly GCA_029259115.1). Lineage (GTDB taxonomy): Archaea > Thermoplasmatota > E2 > DHVEG-1 > B18-G2 > B18-G2. The sequence continues at coordinate 7,826 of JAPDJO010000034.1, forward strand.
TCTCCTTTTCTACATCTTGCTGGTCAGATCAAACAAATGTATGTTTGATTTTCTTGGATAGAGCAACTCTCCAGTTTTGGAAGAACAGAATTTTTTAATATAAGAATTTTTATGATATTCTTATCGTGAAACACGGATTAATAACAGCTATGGTCATATCCCTCGTGATTATCTCGTCACCATCATTAGCCAAAAACCATTCCAGTAACCAAACCAGGATAGGAGTAGCTATAGCCTCTTACAGTAACGCTGGTATCCAAAGAGACCATTTCTACAAATCTATCCCGAGAGAAAATATCGACCGCCTAACCCTTCAAATGTTGAGCTTTGAAGTTAAATACTCAGGTGCCGAGAAGATTGAACACCAGATAGATGCAATAAGGAAATATTTGGGTGTCGATCTGGCCAGATTTAAAGGTCAAGGGTTTCTAAAATCATCGAAGATTGGAAAGAAATCTCTTCTAATAGGCTTTCACATGATAGTAGCCCATTTTACTCCAAATGGATGTATAAACGGTACGTGCTTTCCCTTTCCACCAATCGTTTATCGTACTTTCAACCGCTCATTTGAAGATAATGGGAAACTCAGCGGTGTTGTTGGCATACTGCCTTTTTACATTGGTTATACTCGCTCGAAGGTATATGTTACTGTGATCGGCATAACATCAAAAGGTTTTGTATTTGATGGATCCTTCTCTCCGTTCTACGAGCTACTGATCCCATGCTCGGGAACATCAATAAGAGTCTACGAGGAAAAGAACGGGAAGAAAGAAATCCTGTTTGAGTACAACCTAGATATATGTTGGTTTGGTGTTTTAGGAGGACACCGATCAGAGATCTAGTTTTCTTCCCGTCAACCTCTCAAAAGCCTCCCTGTATCTTTTCTCGGTCTCTCTGATAACTTCCTCTGGAAGATGAGGCGGCGGGGAGTTTTTGTCCCATCCTGTGCTTGTAAGATAGTCTCTCACGTACTGTTTATCAAAACTGGGCTGTGGCTTTCCAGGTTCGTATTCATCCAAAGGCCAGAATCTTGAAGAATCAGGAGTGAGCAATTCATCCACGAGGATGATTTCTCCATCCTTTACACCAAACTCAAATTTGGTGTCAGCAATTATTATCCCTCTCTGGTATGCATAATCTCTCGCCTTCTCGTATATCTCTATCGATAGATCTCTCAGTTTCTCAGCAGTCTCTTTCCCAACCATATCCTTGAGTTGCTCAAATGTTATCGGTATATCGTGCCCCTTTTCCGCTTTCGTCGTGGGCGTAAATATGGGCTCATCCAGTTTCTCAGATTCCCTCAATCTCTTCGGTAACTTGACGCCACAGATCTCACCTTTCTCCCGATACTCCTTCCATCCAGAACCAGAAAGATAACCTCTGACTATGCACTCAACAGGTATCACCTCTGTCTTCGTAACGAGCATGCTTCTTTTATCAAGAACATCCCGGTAATCCTTCAATTCATCCGGAAAATCCTCAACATCTCCAGAAATAAGGTGATTATCCACAATCTTTTTCATTTTTTCAAACCAGAATATGGAGAGCTGGGTGAGATAAATTCCCTTGTTTGGTATGGGGTCAGGAAGAACAAAGTCAAAAGCAGATATTCTGTCAGTTGCAACAATCAGAAGATTGTCATCGATCTCATAGATATCTCTGACCTTTCCTCTCTTAAACAACTTAAAAGGTAACTCCGTTTTATCTACAGCTCTCAGCATGAACTCATAAAACCCTAGCTCCCTTTTCTACCTTTCTATCCAATTTGACCGGTCTATCCTTTATCATCAGAATCTTACCCTCATACACTACTCTGCCATTCTCGTCCACACTGATTTTTATCTTCCTGAACTCGTCTATATCCACGACATCCTTGGGTGAGTGCTCTACACCTTCGACTCTGACTATATCTCCTGGTTTGCCATCCGCCAGAAGTAAAGAAACATTTTTTCCATCATCCGCCGCAAGGAGCATACCCTGAGATTCTATCCCCCTCAACTTCGCCGGCTTGAGATTTGCGACCATGATTATCTTCTTGCCTTTGATCTCTTCCTTGCTGTAGTGCTTCTTCAACCCCGCAACTATTGTTCGCTCTCCTTTTTCTCCAACATCCACCTTCAGAACGTAGAGTTTATCAGCATTTGGATGGTCTCTCACCTCAAGAACTTTTGCCACTCTTATATCAAGGGATGAAAACGGGTCTTCTTCCTTCTCTGGCATAACCTCTTCAAGAGATAACTTCCTGAACAATGGCTCAGGTTTCTTTAACTCCATACCCTCTTCTATATCGCTAAGCGCCTCATCCCACGAGTGGGAAAATATAGAATCGCGGTATCCAAGGTATTTCCACACCTTCTCGGATGAAAACGGCAGAAATGGAGCGAGCATGATTGCAAGCGCCTTAACCAATCTCAAACAGATATGCATGGTGGTTGCGCATTTCTCTCTATCTGCCTTTATGCTCTCCCACGGTTTCTTATGGGCAAAGTATGCATTTCCCTTCTGGGCGAGAGATATTATCTCTCTCAGTGCTTTTTTGAAAGAGCATTTCTCAAGTTCTGCCCTCGCGGTTTTCATTGTTCTCTCGATGGTATCCAGTAATTCTCTATCCATATCATCCAGCTCTTCAGCTGGCGGCACCCTGCCAAAGTTCTTCCATGAAAATGTAAGCACCCTGTGAACCAGATTACCGTATATTCCAACCAGCTCATCGTTGTTCTTGCTCACAAAATCATTCCATCTCCAGTTGCTGTCCCTCTGCTCAGGCATGTTTACAGAAAGGTAATATCTAATGGGATCAACATCGAACCTTTTGAGGATATCAGGTATCCAGATTGCAAGACCCCTGCTCTTTGAAAACTGCTCTCCTTCCAACCTGAGATATTCATTGGCGGGAACATCATAAGGTAGAGAGAGTTCTTCATCATACCCCATAAGAATGGATGGCCATATTATCGTGTGGAATGGTATGTTATCCTTTGCGAGGAAGTAATAATGTTTTGCATCCCTGTTCTTCCACCACTCCTTCCATTTTTCAGGTTCTCCAGTTTTTTCAGCCCACTCCATGCTTGCTGATAGATAACCTATGACCGCATCAAACCACACATAAATCCTTTTATCTTCGAATCCCTTGATTGGAACCTCAACCCCCCAGCTTATGTCTCTGGTTATCGCTCTATCCTTCAACCCTCTTTTAATCCAGTTCTCGGTGAATTTTTTAACATTCGATCTCCAGTGATGCTTATCCTTCATCCATTCCAGCAATTTATCTTCAAATCTGCTGAGAGCAAAGAAAAGATGCTTTGTATTTTTCAGAACAGGTTCGTTTCCACAAATCTTACATTTTGGATTTATCAAATCCTTCGGATCAAGGAGCTTTCCACACTCATCGCACTGGTCTCCGCGTGCATGCTCATATCCGCAATAAGGACATGTCCCCTCTATGTATCTGTCTGGAAGAAACCTTTTACAGTTTTCACAGTAAAATGCTTCCGTCTCTTTCTCATAAATAAAGCCCTTCTCGTAGAGTTTTCTCACAACATCCTTAACAACATTCTTATGAAAATCTCCGGATGTTCTCGTGAAAAGGTCAAATGAGATTCCGAGTTGCTCCATATTCTCTTTATGCTCTTTATGAAATCTATCTGCTATCTCTTGCGGTGAGACTCCTTCTTTCTCTGCGGTAATCGTTATTGGAGTACCATGCTCATCGCTTCCTGAGACCATCAGAACGTCTTTTCCATTCATCCTGCAAAATCTTGCGAATATATCTGCTGGAAGGTAACAGCCTGCAAGATGACCAAGATGCAATGATCCATTTGCATATGGCCAGGCGACGCCGATGAATATCTTTTCCTTCATTACCTAAAGCAAATGAGATGATAAGTTTTAAATATTGCAGTTATTGTTCATGTTTGAAAATAGCACTTCATGAGGCTCACTCTGTCAGATTCAACCTCTTCACAAAATCATGCATGCAAGATTAAAATCTGACAGGATATGGGCTTCTTGAAGTGCTATTTTCGGAGGTGAGAGCATATGGTAATGGATCCATCAACAACTAAGTACATGATTAGGGCTCATATAAAGGCTGAAGGTGTGGTTGAAAAACCTGATGTTATAGGTGCTATATTTGGTCAAACAGAAGGACTGCTCGGGGAAGAGTTAGACCTCAGAGATCTTCAGAAATCAGCCAGAGTGGGTAGGATAGAGGTTGAGATAGAACAGAAGAATGGTAAGAGCGAGGGAACAATCCTCCTTCCAACATCTCTGGATAAAGTAGAAACAGCAATACTTGCTGCAGCTCTTGAAAGTGTAGATAGAGTCGGCCCATGCAAGGCGAAGATAACTATAGAGAAGATAGAGGATGTCAGGGTTGCGAAGAGAAAGAGGGTTATAGAGAGAGCTAAAGAGCTTTTAGCTCAGATAATCGAGGAGAGCAGAGAAGAAGGAGAGAGCATATCTGAGAGCGTACGCCAGGCGGTGCAGGCAGAGGAGATAATAGCCTATGGTCCAGATAGATGCCCTGCTGGTCCAGATATTGACAAGAGCGATTCTATAATCGTTGTAGAAGGTAGAAGGGATGTGCTGAATCTGCTTAAGCATGGAATAAGAAATGCCATTGCTGTTGAAGGTACGAGCATACCAAAAACCATCATAGATCTCTCCAAGGAGAAGATAACGACAGCTTTTGTTGATGGTGATAGGGGTGGTGAGCTGATCTTGAGAGAGTTACTGCAGGTAGCTGAAATAGATTTCGTAGCCAGAGCTCCTCCAACTAGAGAAGTTGAGGAACTTCCATACAAGCTGATAATGAAGGCCTTAAAGAACAAGATACCAGCAGAACAGTATGCTGAGATGTACAACATAGAGATAAAAAGAAAGGAGAAACCTGAGGAAGAAATCAAGGAAGAAAGGAGGGAGGAGAGAGAAGAAAAGATGATTCTCTCAGATGAACAGAAGAGATATAGAGAGATACTAGATGAGATAACAGGAACCTTGAAAGCCGTTCTCTTGGACAAGGATGGTAAGGAAATAAAGAAGATACCGGTTAGAGAGTTAACAGACGAGTTGAAGAAAACAAACAACATTAAAGTGGTGGTCTTTGATGGTGTGGTTACACAGAGACTTCTCGATATAGCAAGTGATAGAGGAGTAGGTGTAGTTGTTGGAATAAAGATGGGAAATGTGATAAAGAAGCCAACATCTGTAAAAGTTCTGACCAGAGACCACTTCTGAGTAAGCAGTAATTCATTTAACCATCTCTTCCATCATTATTCTGTGATATTTTTATCTAGGAAATAGATAGACGACGAAAATTTATTAAAATGAATTGTAATAATCCCCAAAAGCCAAGGGGATAGTCATGCAGAAAGAGGAACTGATACAACTACACACGCTTATGGTACAGTTAAAATCCTATTTTGAGAAGACCTGTGGAAACGATGGTAAACCATTCAAAGAGTATGAGGAATTGAATGTTACACCCTGCCACATCTACAAATCAAAAAGGGAACATACACTTGCGGTATTCACTCTTGGAAAGGGGATTGCAGAGCTTCTCTCCCAAAAAGGTTATCCAGGATTTGATAAGCTTTCAGCAAGACTTGAGCAGATGGCAGACAGATTCAGGAAAAAGAAATAGTTAGAGAGATTTCACCATTATGTATGCATCCTCTCCATCTTCATAATAGCCACTTATTTTTTCCTTCTTTTTGAAGCCTCTCTTTTCATAGAATTTTATAGCATCCGAATTTGATACTCTAACCTCCAATTCAACTTCGTTTACACCTTTTAGCGAGAATATTAAGAGTAATCTCTTCAGAAGTTTCGAACCTATGCCTTTGTTTCTGTAATCTTTATCCACTCCTATCAGAATTATCTTCCCTTTTTCCTCGTAAGTTATTGTCCCTACTGCAAATCCGATAAATTTTCTATCCTCTACAGCTACGATAAAACCATCAGGAAAGACTTCATAAAGATTCAGGAAGAGATTTGGATTTGCTCTGTCGGGAAATATCTTGTAGAGAATATTCATAAAGTCCATAAATTCCCAATTCTTAAGTTTTCTTATCTCAACCACGCTTAAAAGATTTGAAACTCACTCAAAAATTTGGCGGTATATTTAAGAATAGATTGCTATTTCTCTCGGGGTTATTATGAGAATAGACGAGATCAAGATAACCAGGAAAATAATCTCTAGGTTCTTCAGAGATTTTGACGAATTTTTGGATGTGGATGTAGCTATAGCAGGCGCAGGTCCAGCTGGAATGACAGCTGCTAGGTATCTGGCAAAAGCTGGAAAGAAAGTAGTGGTCTTTGAGAGAAAGCTTTCTCCTGGAGGAGGTATGTGGGGAGGGGGAATGACCTTTCCTGTTGTTATAGTCCAAGAAGAATCCAAGAAACTGCTCGAAGAGATTGGAGTAAGGCTCACTGATGAAGGAGAAGGATATTACAGTGCAGATTCCTTAGAAACAACATCAAAGCTATGCTCTTCTGCAATAGAGACTGGAGCAAAGATGTTCAATGCTATCTCTGTTGAGGATGTTATGATCAGAGATGAGAGAGTTAGCGGATTCGTGATAAACTGGAGCGCTGTAGAGATAGCTGGCCTGCATGTTGACCCCTTAACCATAAAGGCTAGGTATTGTGTAGATGCAACAGGACATGCTGCCGAGATCTGTAGGATAGTCGAGAGAAAGGTCGGTAAACTTAGTACACCCAGCGGTAAAGTTGAAGAAGAGAGATCAATGTGCGCTGAACTTGGGGAGCAGACGGTAGTAGAGAACACAAAAGAAGTATATCCTGGCCTCATTGTTGCAGGGATGGCTGCTAATGCAGTATTTGGTGCTCCAAGAATGGGACCCATATTCGGAGGTATGTTACTCTCTGGAAAAAGGGCAGCTGAGCTGATATTGGAAAAAATCGGTTAACTTTAATACCTTTGTTCTGATTCGATGGAGGTGATCTAGATGGTGGGAGGGACAAAATTACCTAAATATGCATGGGTAGTCGCGATAGTATTTTGGTTCTTAATATTCTCGTATGGAGCGAATTGGTTCGCTGTGGCACCACTGCTTAAAGATTTAGAGTCCATGTATGGTATAGGAGGGGCAGAGTCCCATCTACTGTTATCTATAATAGGCTTATTCGTCGTATTCTTTGCATGGCCTGCTGGAAGGATTGTAGATAATAAAGGACCTCGCGTATCAGTTTTGATAGGTTCTTTATTCATGGTTCTTGGGTTTGCTGGCAGGATATGGCTCAACAAGAGCTACCTTGAAATACTGTTTGCAACTTCTATTGCAGGCGTAGGACTGGCTTGGCTCCTTGTCGCTCTTGCTCCTCAGATGATCCAATGGTTTAAAGAAAAAGCATCACTTGCTATAGGAATAGTAAGTTCAGGATTATTTATAGGATTCGGGACAGCATCTTTGTTATCACCGTATATAAGAGAGATGTATGGTATAGATGCGGTATACATGACCTTTGCGTCTCTGGCCGTGATCTCATTTGTGCTATATCTTGCAATTGGTAAGGATAGAGAAGTGGTAAAAAAGGAGAGTGTCAAAATCAGTGAAGCCTTCAAGGGCATATTCTCGTCAAAGAATGCCATTTTATATTCTTTGATAGGTTTCTTTATAGTTGGGTCTACCCTTTCAGCGTCAGCACTATTACCAAAGATAGTGATAGGCTCGGGAATGAGTGAGATAGAAGGAGGGAACATAATAAGTGCGATGCTCTTTGGCTCAGCTCTCGGTGCGTTTGTATTCCCATATGTTGCTAGTAGATATGGAATAAAGAAAACATCTCTTTCCGTTGCCATCCTTTCAACTCTCTTCTGGTTAGCATTCTACTTTAGTTCATCGTTCTTTATCTACCTTGCAATAGCATTCATATTCGGTATATTCCTACAAGCTAGCTGGCCCATTGCCTTGCATTGCCAGGAAACAGAAAAAGGGGTTGATGAGAGAAACGTTGGTATAGCTGCAAGCTTGTACATCTCTGTTAGCAATGTTGGAGGAGCCATACTTCCTGTATTGATTGGAAAAGTTGCAGACACCTCTCTGCAAAGTGCCTTTCTGCTCCTGCTTGGCTACCTTGTAATATTCATGTTGCTATGGGGAGCAGTTAAAAGAAAATAATCACCTCTCTATTATCCTCTTTGCCTTCCCTGTACTCCTCGGTATGGTCTTTGGAGGTAATACCCTGACAGGTATCTTCAGGTTGAGTATGCTGTATATCTCCTCTTCAACCTTATTTTCAAGTTCTTCTAAGTTTCCTTCCTTATATCTCTCCTCAGTAGCTTCTACTTCCACACTGAGGGAAGTAATTGCACCCTTTTTCTCCTTAACTAACTGGTAGTTTTCACTCACTCCAGGTACTTTCAGTAGCGCAGCTTCTATCTGGCTTGGAAAGACTATCACTCCTTTAATCTTCATCATATCATCGCTTCTTCCCTTTATCCTAGACTGTATAGGTAATGTTCTTCCACACTCACAGGGATCTTCGTAGTATATTGCTAGATCTCTAGTTCTGAACCTTATAGCAGGAAAAGCTTCCTTGGTTAATGTTGTGAATACCAGCTCTCCTTCCTCGCCAGGCTCAAGCTGTTCACCAGTTTCGGGATCTATTACCTCTGGTAGGAAGTGATCTGCATTGATGTGGAGCTTCTTCTCTTTGCACTCTGATACAACTCCAGGACCTATTATCTCTGTTAAACCATAATGCTCATGCGCCACTATCCCCCATCTTTCTTCTATGCCCTTTCTCATCTCATCGCTCCATGCTTCTGCCCCAAACAACCCTATTCTCAGATTGAAATCTTCTTTTGGATCGAAACCCATTTCTTCTGCTACCTCAGCCATGTAAAGAGAGTATGAAGGAGTACAAGCTAAAGCTGTTGAACCTAAATCTTTCATTAATGTTATCTGTCTCTTTGTGTTTCCAGAGCTTATTGGAATGACCATCGCCCCTATCTTTTGAGCTCCTTTTTCAAAGCCGTGTGCTCCTGTAAATAAACCGTAACCATAGGCATTTTGTAAGATATCGTTTTTCCTTAGACCGTTTGCCCATAGAGATCTTGCCATCACCTCAGCCCAAATCTCAAGATCGTTTCTTGTATATGCTCCAACAACAGGCTTACCAGTTGTTCCAGAGGATGCGTGAATCTCTACAATATCATCTATCTGAACACAGATTAGTCCAAATGGATAGTAATCTCTAAGATCCTGCTTTGTTAAAAATGGCAACTTTTTGATATCATCAAGGGTTTTGATATCATCTGGCTTTACATTGTTTTCTTTGAATCTCTGGTGATAAAATCTGTTGTTCTCGTACGCATGCTTTACAACCCATTTTAATCTCTTCAATTGTAACTCCTTTAACTCCTTCAAAGGCATCGTCTCCATCTTTGAATCCCAATACTCCTCTTTCATGATGGATACCTCCCCATACCCTGAAAAAGATGAGGATATTAAAGGTTTGGGAAATGATCCTAAATCGCATAAGTTATGTAATTTAATAATATTGGAGGGAATTTTGCTCGGCTAGGAATGCTTAATTATGGCAGAGCCGTGTGAAACATCTTATTCCTTTACAGGTTGGTCCTGAACATGTTGGTACTGTATAACATGATACTTTAGGTCCTATTAGGGGTCTTTCATTATTTTGATCACTGGCTGGATGCGTGTTGCAACGATGACAGGTATAATAGAATGTTCGACAGAGCGCCCCCCATCTGCAAGTGTACGAGCATGTAATAATATTGCGAGTCATTCTTTTAGGTAACAAGAGGTATATTTCATCACTATCTTGACCGCAAACCGGATATACAGTATGGCAATCTGCTGTTAGACATTTTGCTAAAGGACATGTTATGGGGGCACCTGTTTTCATCCACATATGAATCCTATTTGGATCTCCTGTTTCGAGGAATATTTTAATCAATGATAGTATTGTAATCCTATCTTTCAAGAATTTAGTTCCGATATTCTTCTCTCTATTCAGAGCCTTTGCAGCGCAGACCTTGTATAGAGGAGAATATCCATTTCCTTCCTGATTCTTTTCAAATGCTACGGCAATCATCGAAGTGGTCACAATAGCAAATAAAAGTAAACCAAGCACAAGGTTCTTTCTATTCATATATAGTTATTAATAATTCTCAATCTTATAAATTTTATCTCCATAAACCTAAAATACCGAATCACATTTCCAGGCAAAGGCGATATTATGGATTCAGAAAGATCTTCTTACATAAGACAGCCTATAGTCAGCGTTCTTGGTCATGTAGATCACGGAAAAACAACCTTATTAGACTATATAAGAGGCTCTACTGTAGCTCTGAGAGAAGCTGGGGCAATAACTCAGCACATAGGGGCTACAGAAGTACCTATAGACGTTATAAAAGAACTATGTGGGGATCTCTTAAAAGGCAAAGATTTTACACTTCCCGGCCTGCTTTTTATAGATACTCCAGGACATCATGCATTCACAACATTAAGAAAGAGAGGCGGATCCATAGCTGATCTGGCCATACTCATAGTTGATATAAATGAAGGTTTTAAACCCCAGACATACGAGTCTCTTATGATACTGAAGCAGTACAAAACCCCTTTTATAGTGGCTGTAAACAAGATAGATTCTATAACGGGCTGGCGCAAGGAGGAAGGCATACTTCCAGAGAGATTAAAGAAACAAAATGATCTGGCCAGATCAATCTTTGAGGAAAAGATCTATGAGATCATAGGTACTCTTTCTGAGCACGGCTTTAGCTCCGATCTTTATACGAATATCAGGGATTTTAGCAGGAATGTAGCTATAATACCTATATCAGCTAAAACAGGCGAAGGCGTTCCAGAGCTTTTGATGGTTCTTGTTGGCTTGGCTCAAAGATTTTTGGAAAAACATCTCACCATAGAAAAGGGGCCTGCAAAAGGCACAGTTCTAGAAGTTAAGGAAGAGAGAGGGCTTGGAACGACTATAGACGTGATAATATACAGTGGAACCTTAAGATCTACAGATACTATTGCTGTTGGAACCAGAGAAGAACCTGTAATAACCAAGATAAAGGCTTTGCTCAAGCCAAGACCCTTAGATGAGATAAGGGACCCAAGGGAGAAATTCGAGAGCGTTAAGGAAGTGCATGCCGCCTGCGGAATCAAGATATCTGCTCCAGATCTTGAGGATGTGATTCCTGGATCTCCGCTGAGAGTTGTTACTCAAGAAAATAAAGATGAGGTGATCAAGGAGATAAAAGAGCAGACAGAGCTTCACATAGATCTCGATGATGAGGGTGCTGTTGTCAAGGCTGATACCATAGGATCTCTAGAAGCCATAGTCAAGGAGGCAAAGAGCAGAAATATAAAGATCAGGAAGGCGGAGGTAGGAAATGTATCAAAAAGAGATATCGTAGATGCTTCTGCAACCAATGATCCTCTCCAGCGAGTTGTTCTTGCCTTCAATGTCAAGATTCTTCCAGAAGCTGAGGAAGAAATAAGGAATCAGGATGTCATGGTAATTAAAGAAGATGTGATCTATACTCTGATGGAAAGATATGAAGAGTGGGTTTACAAGAAGAGAGAGGAAATAGAGAGAGCGAAGAAGGAAGCTATACCCAGACCTGGGATGATAAAGTTCCTTCCTGAGTATGTTTTTAGAGTAAGTAAACCAGCTATTATAGGTGTGAGGGTTCTCGCTGGGAGAATTAAGCCTGGGATGAAGTTGATGAAGGATGATGGCAGGGTTATAGGAACAATAAAGAGTATTCAGTCTGAGAAAAGAAGTCTAGATGAGGCTATCCAAGGGCAGGAGGTTGCTGTCTCAATAGAGGGTCCCACTGTTGGTAGGCAGATAAAAGGAGGAGATATACTGTACACTGATCTACCAGAGGGAGTGGTCAAAAAACTCAAGGAAATAGGAGACCTTACCTATGATGAAAAGGAGGTTTTGGATAAGATTATAGAGATAAAGAGGAAAACGGTTGATAGATTCTGGGGGTTATAATAAATTATGCCCCAAACTTCTCTAGCCAATCACAGTAACCAAAGAGTATGGGTATAACCCTCCCGCTTATCCTTCCTAGACCTCCTTTCATGGCAGATCTCTCACTGAATCTTTTGACATCATCTGGTGTGACATTTCTTCCAGCTATAATTATCGGAACCGGATCAGCTGTATGATCTCCAAATTCTATAGGCGTAGAGTGATCTCCTGTAAATGCTATGTGGACGTCATCTAAATCCACATTTTCTAGCAGATAACCTAAGGCTTGATCTATTTTCTCTATGAACTCTATCTTGGATTTCGCATCATGATCGTGTGCACAGGAATCCGCACCCTTGAAATGGATAAAAACAAAATCTTTTCCTTTATCCAGCTCCTCGAGAGCTGCTTTTACTTTGCTGATGAGATCAGAGTCTTTTCTTCCTGTTGCGCCTTCCGGTTTGATGGTTTTTAATCCAATAGCCTTTGCTATTCCGAGATACAACGCTCCACCAGCGATAGCAGAGCCTTCTATGCCGTAGATCTCTCTTAAAGATTTTATCTTGGGTTTGATAGAACCCCCTCTTAGCAGAACTATATTCGCTGGAGGTTTCCTTTCCCTCTCTCTCCTCTTGTTTACTGGTAGATTCTTCAAGATCTGGTGAGATCTTTGTATGAATTCATTTACAATCTCGGCTGTTCTCCTTGCTGATTCATCATCGGTTAACGCTTTTACCTTCTCTACCTTCAAGCCAACTTTATGAGGGTCTGCATCTGTTATGTTATGTGAGAGATTTTCGCCTCTTAATATTAAGGCACCTCTGTGTTCTACGCTGGATCTATAAATTATTTTAACATCCTTAATTTCTATACTGTTAATTGCCTCCTCTATCTCTTTTAAACCCTCATTTATCCTCCCTGCTCTTCTATCTATAACCTTGAGATTATTATCTACAGTGGCAAGATTCGCTCTGAAACAGATATCACCATCTTTAACTTCCATGCCTATTCCTAAAGCCTCAAAGACCCCTCTTCCGGTGTATACCTTTTCGGGATCATACCCGAATATCGAAAGATGCGCAGTATCGCTACCCGGTCTAACTCCAGGTTTAATCGGATCTAGTAAGCCATTTATCCCAATGGCAGCTAATCTGTCTAGATTTGGAGTATTTGCAGCCTCTAAACAGGTTTTTCCATTGTAATCTGTTGGTCTCCCTCCCAAACCATCCGCTATTATCAGTATCGCCTTCATATTTAACGATGGAAGAATGTCTTATTGATAGAAAAGTTTGTCTGATTTAATCATGAAAAGTATATAAGGATTCTCTATATTGCGGTAAAAGAATGACTTCAATTTCAAGATATATCAAGAGCATAAGAGAAAAAGAAGAGGAGGCGAAATCGAGGATAGAAAAGGCCAAGGCAGAAGCTGAAAGGATATTAAGAGAGACCGAAAAGGAAATAGAAAAAATCAAGGAGAGGATAAGAAAAGAGATGAACAGAGAAATAGCAAGTATGGAGGAAAAGATAGAGGAGGAGATTGAGAGGGAGAGAAGGAGAATAACAGAGGATAGCAAGAAGGAATTGAGAGAAATTGAAGAGAGAGCTATCAAGAATATGGACAAGGCTGTTGAGGCAATATTGAAGGAGATAAGATGAGCCTATTCCCAGAGAAGATAAACAAAGTATCTGTATTGATTCATTCCTCGGATCTAGAAAGGGTAATAGATACGATATCTGAAAGAGGTATAATCCACATCACAGATATTGGTTCAAAAGAAAACATCTCTAAAGATCCTGAGATAGATAGTGTTATCTCAAAGATAATTTCCTATGAAAACAGGTTGAAAAAGATCGTGTCGATACTGAGGCCTTACAGAAAAAGACCTTCAGGTATAAGAGCTATAATATCTCCCCCAGAGATTGAAAAGATAAGAGTCAAGAAGAAAAGTATAGACGAGCTTTTGGATGAAACAGAGAAAAATCTTGCAAATTTTGAGCAGAAAATACTAGAGATAGATTCTAAGCTCAAATCTTTAGATGAAAGTATAAAGGCAAAAGATTCCCTTATCTCAAAGCTGTCCAACCTTCAGTTTTTAGATTTTGATCTCAGTTATGTGAAAGAGAGTGAACATATTATCTTGAGAGCAGGGATATCAAAAGATTTAGATCTCTTGAGGAAGAAAGTAGAAGAACTGGGGGGCATATTCGATTACAGATCTCTCGGCAGAGGAAAGGATAGGAGATGGGTAGTAGTAGCTGTGTTTCATCAAACAAAGAGAGAAGAGGCTGATAAGCTCTGGCAGAGATATGTTGAGGAGATAGAAATTCCAGATATTCCCGGAAAACCTTCCGAGATAATAAAAAGATTAAAGAGGGAGATAAAAGGCGCTGAAAAAGAAATCGCAGAGCTCAAAAATGAACTGAGAAAGATAGCGAACAAAGATATGATAAAAATTCTTGCAAATCTTGAGGAACTAACGATAGAGAAAGTAAAACTCGAGGCAAAGAAGAATTTTGGCAAGACAGAGAGAGTCTATCTCATAGAGGGGTGGGTTCTGAAAGAAAGAGTGAAGGAGTTTCTGAACCTCTTAGAGAGGATAACGGACAAGAGATTTGCATATACCATATCGAATCCTTCGGGAAATCCTGAAGAGCCGCCCACTTACATAAAGACTGGAAAGATAACCAAACCATTTAAGCCCCTTTTAACCCTGTTTGGTCTGCCAAAGTACAGGGAAATAAACCCTCTAATCTTCATAACCCTATGGTTTCCTCTAATGTTTGGTTTTATGCTTGGAGATGCTGGATATGGGCTAGTTATACTTTTTGGATCTCTAATTGCTTTCCTCAAGCTAGGTAAAAGATCTAGGATGATAAGAGAGTGGTCTATCATTGGAATATTCCTCGGAATCTGGACAACAATATTTGGATATATGTCAAACAGCTTCTTTGGAGATCTTCTACCAAGATTTTTCGGTACAGATCTTCCAAGAATCAATATTTTTGGTGTAAAAATACCTATAGATGGATTAAGAAATCCTCTCATCTTTTTAGAAATCGCTTTAATCCTGGGACTCATTCATCTCAATATAGGGCTGATCCTTGGAATATATCAGGACCTGAAAAACAACAAGATAAAGGATTTAATCTGCGGAAAGTTTTCCTTCATTCTACTCCAGATATTTGGAGGAGCCCTGATCGGAGAGTATCTTTTAAAGATATGGGAATTATCTTCAACCTTCAAAACTGTATCCTACATTGGAGTTCTGATTGGCATAGCCCTTTTAGCCTTGGAAGCAAAGGGAATGGTATTCCTAGAGTTGATGGGGTTTGTTGGAGATTGGTTATCTTATGCAAGGTTACTTGCCCTTGGTCTTGCCACAGCAGGTATGGCTTTAGCATTTAACATAGTTGCACAGTTGTTTGGCGATATGATACATGTTACTGTTTCTATATTTATACTGCTCATAGCGCATCTGGCTACTATGGGTTTGAATTCTCTTGGTGCAGCTGTTCATAGCTTAAGGTTGCAGTATGTTGAATTCTTTAACAGGTTTTATGAGGGCGGAGGCAAAGAGTTTGCCCCGCTAAAAGCGAAAAGGAAATATACCGAGTTGATATGAGGTGAGGTGAGATGAGAAAATATGGTATAATGGGAATGATGCTGGTGGCAAGCATACTACTACTGGCCAGTCCCGCATTTGCTCAGGAAAGTAACAACAACGAACTACAGAAGAAAAATCAATCTCTGGTTGTTCTAGCCTGTACCCTGGCTATGGCTATAGCAGGAATAGCCTCAGCGATAGGTATATCGATAGGAGGTATTTCTGCGGCTGCGGTTACTGCAGAGAAACCAGAGGTGTTTAGCAGAGTACTTATCCTAGAAATGCTACCAATGACTCAGACCATCTACGCGTTTATAGCCTCTGTTCTTCTGTTGATGGGAGCAGGTCTCCTTGGAGGAAAAGCATCGATGGATCTCCTGAATCCTACAATAGGTAACTCAGCAATATTCGTGGGTCTGCTGATAGGATTGACAGGATTATCTGCCATAAATCAAGGATTGATCGCAAGCGCAGGTATAACGGCTACAGGTAGAAATCCAAGCGTTGCAGGTAGAGGTATAATGCTTGCTGTAATGCCAGAGACAATAGCTATATTTGGATTCCTGGTTGGATTACTGATAATGGTTCTAGGACTGAAGATCCTAGGATAGATGGGATATGGCTCTCGAGGACATACTTTCTAAGATCAAGGAAGAGGCAGATAGAGAGATAGAGCAGATACTATCCAGAGCTAGAGAGGAAAGAAACAAGAGGTTGAAAGAGGCTGAGAAGGAGATAAATAAGGAAAAGGAGCAGAAGATAAAGAGGGCAGAGAGAGACCTGGAAAACAGGAAGAAAGCAGAGATAGCAAAGATAAGGCAAGAAGCAAAAAAAGAAGTAATGCAACTGAAAGAGAAGATGATCAAGGAGTGCTTCGATAGAGCCTTAGAGAAACTCAAAAATCTGAGGGGTAAAGATTATGAGAGGATCGTGGAGAGTCTCATGAGATCAACCATGAAGGAGATAGGAAAGGATTGTATAGTAATACCTTCCAGAGACGAAGATACAAAGATAGCTAAGAAATTGGGATTAAAAGTTGAAAACAAAAAGATAAAATCAGCGGGAGGCTTCACAGCAAAATCGAAAGATGGCAGGATAACTATAGATAACAGATTTGAGAGTATACTCAAGAGAAAGGAGAGAGAAATAAGAGCAAAAGTGGGAAGTATTCTGTTTGGAGGTGAGTAGGGCTGGATACCATAATATATCTAGCGATAGGATTCTCTGGATTTGTCATTGCTATCATGGTTTATAGATCTATACCATACATAAGGTTTGCATATCCGACCGCAAAGATCGAATCCATAGGAAATCCCTTCATTACAGAAAAGGCTCTAAATCAACTTTTAGAAGCAAGATCTCTAAACTCTTTTAAAAATTTGGTAAACTCCTACAAGGATTTTAGTGTAGATGGAGAAAAGGATGGGGATATTCAAAGATCTTTAGATCTGAACATGATAAATTCTGTTGAAACACTAAAAGAGGATAGCCCAAAGAGTTTGAGAGGGTTTTATGATCGTTTTGTGGAATTTCTAGATAGCTACAATCTTAAGAATTTCCTAAAAGCAAAGGTAAAGGGTTTAGAATTAGACATAACTCCGTTCTCAAGAGACTTTAGGAGAATTGTAGATTTGATTAAAACTGCAGATAAAGAGGAGATACCCAAGATACTTGGGGAATTTGGATTGGATATATCCATAGACACTGATCCAATAGATATAGATCTCCAGATAGATAGGTATGTTATAGAGGGATTAAGCAAGGCAAAAGTTCCTAAAATAGCGAGAGAAGCGAGAGACGAGTTTGTAGGGAGACTAATAGATATAGCGAACATAAGAAATCTGATAAGGATGAAGATGAGCGAAATTTCTCTAGATGGGTACGAGAGATTGTTTTTGGGAGAAGGGAGAGAAATAGCTGAGTGGAGGTTCAAAGATTTATTTATGGCCAAAAATCTAGATGAAATCATATCTGGATTAGAAGGAACATCTTATTATGATACGATCAAGCAGGGATATGAAGAAAGCAAGAGATATGATAACACTCAAATTCTGGAGATTAGTCTAGATAAGATGATGTTGAAATCTGTAGAGGAGATATCAATGAGGAATTTTCCTTTTCTTGGTCCACTACTCAAATTCATTGTATCAAGGTACTTCGAGATAAGAAACCTTAAAGTTATAGTTAAAGGTATTGAGGAGAATCTTTCAAAGGATAGGATAAAACCTCTGTTAATAATTGGTGGTTGATATGAAGATAGTCGCGATATGTGATGAAGATACCGCAATAGGCCTGGAGCTTGCAGGCATACATGAGGTATATGTTCCTGATGGAGATGAGAGAGAGATATTCCATGAGATTATAGAGAGAGAAGACGTTGGTATCATGTTTGTAACAGAAGATGTGGCAAAGTCTATAAGTAGAGATCTCAAGGAATTTTTCCTCCAAGGCAAGGAGTTTCCTATAATTGTTGAGATTCCTGGAAAGGAAAAGGTGGAAGGTTACATCGATAACATATCTTCTCTGATAAAGAGAGCGGTTGGTGTAAGCGTAGAAAGGAGGGCGCTGTAACATGAAAGAAGGTAGAATAATAAAGATATCTGGTCCGGTCGTTGAAGCCAAGGGAATGAGAGGAGCAAAGATGTACGATGTCGTTAGAGTGGGAGATGAAAATCTTATAGGTGAGATAATAAGGCTAAACGAGGATATTGCAACGATACAAGTTTATGAGGAGACAACCGGATTAAGACCAGGAGAAAAAGTTATTTCCACTGGAGAACCACTTTCTGCAGAGTTGGGGCCAGGACTACTGACAAACATATTTGATGGTATTCAGAGACCTCTTGTTCAGATCAAGGATAGTGTTGGAGATTTTATCACAAGAGGCATTGATATACCTGCGTTGGATAGAAAGAAGAAGTGGAAGTTTAAACCTGTAGCAAAGAAGGGAGATAAGGTTGTCTCTGGAGATGTAATTGGTGAGGTGAAAGAGACTAGCCTGGTTGTGCATAAAATAATGGTACCTCCAGGTGTTGAGGGTAAGATAAAGGAGATAGTTGGTGAAGGGGAGTTTACAGTAGAAGATACCATAGCAGTGGTTGAGGGTAAAAAAGGAAAAACAGAGATAAAGATGATGCAGAAGTGGCCAGTGAGAAAAGGAAGACCATACAAAAAGAGACTAGACCCAACAACTCCTCTTGTAACTGGTCAGAGGGTCATTGATACATTCTTTCCCATAGCTAAGGGAGGGACAGCAGCTATACCAGGAGGATTTGGAACTGGAAAGACTGTAATGCTTCATCAACTTGCAAAGTGGAGTGATGCGGATATCATAGTATACATAGGATGTGGAGAGAGAGGGAACGAGATGACAGATGTTTTGAGAGAGTTTCCAGAATTAAAAGATCCGAGAAGCGGAGAACCTCTGATGAACAGAACTGTACTGATAGCAAATACATCAAACATGCCCGTTGCTGCGAGAGATGCAAGCGTTTATACTGGTATAACTCTAGCAGAGTATTACAGAGACATGGGGTATGATGTTGCTCTGATGGCAGATTCAACATCGAGATGGGCAGAGGCAATGAGGGAGATATCTGGGAGATTGGAGGAGATGCCTGGAGAGGAAGGATATCCAGCGTATCTCGCATCAAGACTTGCAGAGTTTTATGAAAGAGCTGGAAGAGTCGTAACTCTAGGATCAGAGGAAAGGGAGGGATCAATATCTGTTATGGGTGCGGTATCTCCGCCTGGCGGTGACTTCTCTGAGCCAGTTGCACAGAATACTCTAAGGATAGTGAAGGTTTTCTGGGCTCTGGATTCGGATCTCGCAGATAGAAGGCATTTCCCGGCTATTCACTGGCTGAGATCCTATTCTCTGTATGTTGATAGCATAAGGCATTACTGGGAAAGTATAGGAAAAGGCTGGTATGAGTTGAGATCCAGAGCACTGGCTTTGCTTCAGAAAGAAGCTGAATTGCAAGAGATAGTTAGATTGGTTGGTCCGGATGCACTACCTCAGCAGGAGAGAGCCATACTAGAAGGAGCGAGAATGATAAGAGAAGATTTTCTGCAGCAGAGCGCATTTCATGAAATAGATACGTTCTGTCCAGAGAAGAAGCAATACGAGATGTTGAGAATAATCTTGAAATTCTTTGATAAGATGGTATCTGCAATCAACAAGGGAGTACACATAGAGGATATACTCAAGATGAAGAGCATAGAGATCATAGCAAGGATGAAGATAGTTGATAATGAAAAGTTTGAGAAGGAATTTAAAAAGGTAGAAAAAGAGGTTGAGAAGGAATTTGAATCACTTGTAGGGGGTAAACAGAATGGTAAGCAAGGCTAAGGAGTATTCTACCGTAGCTGAGGTAACAGGTCCTCTTCTGATAATCGAGGGGGTGGAAGGCGTAGCATATGGAGAGGTAGTGAAGATAAAGACATCAACAGGAGAGGAGAGAACCGGCCAAGTTTTAGAGGCTCAGGAGGATAAGGCTGTTGTTCAGGTATTTGAAGGTACAAAGGGTCTGGATACAAAGTTCACATCGGTGAGATTTACTGGAGAAACGATGAAGATAGGTCTATCAAGAGATATGCTGGGGAGAATATTCGATGGCATGGGCAGACCAAGAGATGGTTTACCAGACATAATTCCAGAGGAGATGAGAGATATAAATGGTTTGCCAATAAATCCAACTGCTAGAGAGTATCCAAGAGAGTTTATAGAGACGGGAATATCAGCCATAGACGGCATGAATACCCTTGTAAGGGGTCAGAAGCTACCCATATTCTCAGGCTCTGGTTTACCTCATAATGAGCTCGCCGCTCAGATAGCGAGGCAAGCCAAAGTTAAAGGTAAGGGAGAGGAGTTCGCTGTAGTTTTCTGTGCGATGGGAATAACTGAGGAGGAGGCAAACTTCTTTATAAAGAATTTCAGAGAAACTGGAGCCATAGAGAGGACTGTTGTTTTTCTCAACCTCGCTGATGAGCCGACGATAGAGAGGATTATACTACCAAGAATGGCTCTTACATGTGCAGAGTATCTCGCTTTTGATTTAGATATGCATGTTTTGGTTATATTGACTGATATGACAAACTATGCGGAGGCTTTGAGAGAGATATCAGCGGCAAGAGAAGAGGTTCCAGGAAGGAGAGGATACCCTGGATACATGTATACAGATCTCGCTACGATCTATGAGAGAGCTGGAAGAATTAAAGGAAAGAAAGGATCCATCACTCAGATTCCCATACTGAGTATGCCAGACGATGATATCACACATCCAATTCCTGATCTTACAGGTTATATAACCGAGGGGCAGATAGTTTTATCCAGAGAGCTACACAACAAGGGCATATATCCTCCGATAGCTGTCCTTCCATCTCTATCTAGATTGATGGCTCGGGGTATAGGTAAAGATAGAACGAGAGAGGATCATGCTCAGGTTTCTGATCAGTTGTATGCTGCGTATGCAGAGGGTTGTGATCTCAGAGATCTTGTGGCTATAGTTGGAGAAGAAGCACTATCTGAGAGAGATAAGGCATATCTTAAATTTGCTGACGAGTTTGAGAGGAGATTTGTTTCTCAGGGAAGGGATGAGGATAGATCTATAGAGGAGACATTGACCATAGGATGGGAGCTCTTGTCCATAATTCCAAAGGCTGAGTTGAAGAAGATAGATCCGAAATACATAGAGAAATACTATCCAAAATCAGAGAGGGAGCATGAAGAGTGAGATAATAGAAGGGGTAAAACCTACAAGGATGGAGTTGCTTAGAATAAGAAAGAGACTAGAACTAGCTGAGAAAGGTCATAAGCTCTTGGAAGACAAGAGGGATGCACTTATAGAGAGATTTTTCAAATCCATAAAGAGAAGAGACGAGATAAAGAGAGAGGTTGAAGATATTCTCAGCAAAGCTATGCAAGCCCTCATCGAGGCTGAGATGATAATGGGTATTGATCAGGTAAGGATCTCGGCTAAGATGGTAGGCAAAATAGGAGAATTGAGATTTCTCAGAGATAACATAATGGGGGTTAAGGTTCCGAAGATAGACAGAGAAAATCTGGATTTAAGAGCAGAGAGATTCTACAGTTTTACAGGTACATGCATAAGATTGGATGAGGCAAAAAAACTCTTTGAAGAGGCTTTGAGAAAGCTTATTGATTTAGCGGAGATAGATGGAGCTGTTAAAGCTCTGGCTTTGGAGATAGAGAAAACGAAGAGAAGAGTGAACGTTCTAGAGAATGTTCTTATACCAAAGCTTCAGGCTACGAGGAAAAGGATAGAGATGCTATTGGAAGAGAGGGAAAGGGAGGATTTCTTTAGAAGGAAAAGGATAAAAGCTATAATGGAGAGGAGGAGCATTGCTAGAGGATCAACTTGAAGAGATTTTGGATTCTCCAGAAGAGAGGGCAAAATGGATCAGGAGATTTAGAATAGCCTATCTTCTTTGGATGATAATGCTGGTTTTAGGCATACTATTTTTAGCTCTCTATTATCTAATAAAATAAAAGAGAGAGGTTTAGATTAGTCTTTACCGATATCCCATATAGCTCTTATCGCTAGCAGTCCTGCGGCTGGCGCTATGAATACTGCTAGGGTTGTTGCTACACCCTCAAACAACCAGCCTATGAGCGGTACCATCCCGAAGAGAGTTGCTGTTGCTCCTATACCTACTATAACCAGCGCTGCTATCAGAAAGTTCGGTATCTCTTCTCTGGTTATAGTTCCGAGTCCAAAGAACGCTATGATACCAACGATGAGACCAAGTACTGCTAGAAATCCTGAGATATATGCAGCTGCGCTACTGCCCTCTATCCATCGTTCCCAGAATATACCTACTACTACCGCTACCACTATACCTATCAAAAATGCCCATGCTCCAGCTTTTGCTAGCACATCTTTCTCTGCCTTAGCCATTTTCTATCCTCCTCATCCCTCCTAGTGAATCTAAAAAGTTTCCTCATCATTTATAAATATTTCTTCAATCGCCTAGCTCGATTTCGTCTAAAAACGAAAATTTCTAAATCAATTTTTCGTTTTTTGCAGATTATTCAGTCAGCCAGTCTTCGTCTATTCTCTTGTAATCGCATATCTCCTCTTTCTTAAACCATAGGTTTATCTCGAATTCCGCAGTCTCTTTTCCATCGGACGCATGAACGATGTTTCTCCCTATGTGCTGAGCATAATCCCCTCTTATCGTACCTGGCTCAGCTTCTTGAGGATTTGTTTTACCAACCATCTTTCTTACCATCTCTATAACATTGTATCCTTCCAGAACCATCGCAACGACAGGAGATGATGTTATGTACTTAACCGTAGGTTCAAAGAAAGGCTTTCCTCTGTGCACTTCATAATGCTTCTCTGCAAGCTCTCTATCCACTTTGATCATCTTCATTGCAACTACCTTTATTCCTCTCTTCTCGAACCTTGATATTATCTCTCCTATCAGTCCTCTCTGGACAGCATCGGGCTTTATCATGACAAAAGTTTTTTCTTTTTCCATGATCTTCACCCTTGCAGAAGGGTATGCAAATCCTGTTTATAGAGTTAACGAGATGTAGTGGGCAATTAAGAGAGAAATCAGATTGTAGGATGCATGAGGTATTATGGAAGAAAGCAAATTCTTACTCTTTACAACTATGTAACTGAAGATTACTCCTATCGCTATCGGTAAGATAACTTGGTAGATTTGATTGTAAGAGAGATGAGCCAGACCAAACAGGAGAGAAGAGAGAAAGATACCGATATGATAATTTCCATTTAAACTGAGTTTCTCCATCAAAAACCCTCTGAAGAAAACCTCTTCTCCAGATGACTGAGCTAAGGCTATGAAAACTATAGATGGAATAGACAAGGTTCTGGCTATCTTCTTTACTAGAGGATTGTCATATTCTTCTCCAGATGTTTTGATGTAGATTCCAACGAGCATGAGAACAAACATCATGAGAGAGAATCCTATTACACCATAAACGATAGCTAGCCCGAGGTTCTTTTTCCTTATCTTGAGATAGTCCAGAACATCTTCCGTCTTTTTCCCGTCAATTAGATAAAGCCAGCTCAGGGGGATTGATATTAGCAAAAATAACGTTATAAGAGAGTTTGTAATCATAGAACGCTCGGTTATCTCTATTTCTTGCGTGTAGGATGAACCCATTAAAGGTCTGATGTAAAATGCCAGGATAAAGAAGAAAAGCAGAATGATGGGAATGATCTTCAAAGCCTTCTTCATCTTATCTGCTTTTGCATTTCCTAAAGGTTTTTAAATTATTGCCTAATCTCCTCTTAGGGGCCCGTGGGGTAGCTTGGCTTATCCTCGTGGCTTTGGGAGCCATGGACTCCGGTTCAAATCCGGGCGGGCCCATTTTTGGGAGTTTTATGGGAATTGAGTGTGAGTAATTTTTGAAAAGTTTTAAATTAAGAAAAGGATACAGACAATAAGATGTTTATTTTTGAGAAGCAGTTTGTACCGACAAGAAAAGACATAGAAAATAACGAGGTTAAAAAACTAGCCGAAAGGTTAACTTGTCAGTTAGTAGACCACACAGGACTAAAACACTCTCAGTTAAAGCGGAGCAGACAACCAAGCTTGGAATTACCTTTCAGAAATTATGCCATCTATTATGAGGAAGACGAGATAATGACTTTCTCCCTCATGAGATCTTTCAGAATATCTTTGGAGAATGAGCTTTGCGGAGATTTGAACAGAATATCAAAAATTTTAATAGAACAAAAAGAGAAGGATTTGGTATTGAAAGTATGGAATGGATTGCATAAAAGGATACATTCTTAATACCATTCTTTTCAATTTCTTCTCATAACCTGAGTAGGAACATCCGGCATAAAATAAGATGACTCTCTCTTTTCTCTGTACTAGAGATGAAAAGTTCGCATTCTAGAAATTTCAAGGAGTTCATGGTATTTAAAAGTCTTTGGGGGTTGGGTGCGGATATTATCTTGCTACAACCAATCTGAAATGTCTTGTTTTCTTTTGTTTTGCCTCTCGCTCTATACATCTCAGCTACATGAGCAACTATTCTGTCATGTTTCCTTTGTGATGCTGGCCCCCGCCTCGAGATGTTATCTCCTCCTTTTACCCCTCATGGTCGTTTCCCCTTCTCCTCTATGCCTTGCAATGTGGATATGCAAAGCATGAAGATTTTCTGCATGATTTGGTTCATCCAAGAATTTCAATTAACGGGGGTTACTAGATAATATTCTGCTGTGTAGGTAACAGGTGGAGGATTATGGAAATCACTAGTAGAATTACTCCAGTTATTCCGAGTAGGATAGTGTTTATTGGACCACCTACTGTTACGTTGATTATATGTGTTACTATTAGCATTACTCCAAAGATGGCGAGTATCGATGGAACGTCTCTACCTGTAATGTTTATTTGAATTGCCATTTTTTATCACCCGATAAATATCTAGCAGTTCTATTTTAAATAATTTATTTTACTAGGCTTTTTACCAAGTATAGGTGTAATTTTTACCAAGTATGAATACAAACATAAAAATTTAAGACAGAAAAGTGATTAATCTAACTGTATCTAGTAATTCTCTACCTGACACCGTTAAAACAGACTAAAGTAAGATCGAGGTACATTTGCTTTTCATGCATTACAATCAAAGATACTACACAGTTCGTCCAAACATTTGATAAGGATATCCTGAATTATAATTGGGCGGATATGCCAAAATGCAAAATCTGCGGGAAGGAATATCCTCCTGAAAAAATGGTTGGAGATATCTGTATAAACTGTGCGAGTGCGATGATGCAGAAGAATGGTATTGATTTTGGATTAGGAATTGAAAACCTGTAAAGACATTTCAACGACAATAACTAAATATACAAGTTCCTATAATGTGTAGAGGCTATGGATGATCTGGAGAAAATCAAGAAAATTCTGCAAGATCACAAGAAAGAGCTCTATGAAAAATATAAGATTAAGAAGATAGGAATCTTTGGCTCGTTTGTTAGAGGAGAAAACAACAGAAAGAGCGATATAGATATACTCGTGGAGTTTGAGGAGGTTCCCGGATTAATCAAATTTATAGAGATAGAAGACTACCTGAGCAAACTTCTAGGGAGAAAAGTTGATCTCGTTAGAAAAAAAGCTATCAGGAAAGAATTGAAGAAGGAGATACTTAAACAGGTTGCATATGTATGAAAAGAGAATATCTGTTTTTCTTGAAGGATATCCTTGATGCGATAGAAAAGATAGAGGAGTTTGTGGGTAATATGGGTTTTGACGAGTTCACCAAGGATGACAAAACAGTTAGTGCAGTGATAAGGAAGCTTGAGATTATAGGAGAAGCAACCAAATATTTGCCAGCAGAGCTGAGAAGAAAATATCCTGATCTCCCCTGGAGCAGTATGGCTAAACTTAGAGACAGATTGATACATGGTTATTTCGTTGTTGATTATGAAATCATATGGAACGTGATAAAGAAGGAATTACCCCTATTAAAACCAAAATTAGAGAAGATCCTAAAAGAATTAGAATCCTAATTTTTACCTCTCATACTTCCCCATAAGCGCTGCTTTGTCTAAAACATGTCCAGACATTGCATTGATTAAATCATCTTTTGTTGAGCCTTCCTGAAGATCGAGAAATGTATCCAGAGCATAGACCTTGAAATAGTATCTATGCACAGACCCTTCAGGAGGACAAGGTCCTCCATAACCTATCTTCCCAAAATCATTCCTACCTTGAGGATAGCTAATATTCTCACCCTCCTTTATCCCTTTCACGCTCGCTGGTATGTTCCACACGATCCAATGAGTGAATGTTCCGCCTGGTGCATCTGGGTCCTCCATGATTATAACGAGTGATTTAGCCTTCTCTGGCACGTTCGAAAAGTTTAGAGGAGGATTGATGTTTTCTCCATCACAGGTGTATTTCTCGGGAATAAACTCCCCATCTTTGAAAGCCTCAGATGTTACCTTCATTCCATTTTTCTCAAAACACCCAATAAAGAGCAGAGAAAGGATCAAGATCAAAGGCAACACACGTTTCATGATCTTCAAATCAGGGAACAGTTTAAAAACCGTTTCTGATTCCATTCCATGAACTACAAACTGATAGCGTTTGATATGGACGATACTCTTCTTTCTGGAAGAACGATCTATGTTATTGCTGATAGGAAAGGTTTCAGAGATGAGGTTGACAGGATAATATCCATGGAGATACCAAACTACAGAAAAACCATGGAGATAGCAAAACTCTTAGAGGGTATGAGTGTAGAAGAATTTCTGGAAATCTTTAGATCAATACCACTCAATGATAACGTGCCTGAGGTTTTTGATGAGATAAGGAAGAAAAAGATAAAGACAGCGATAATAAGCAATAGCTATGATATAGCTGCCAAGGATCTCGCAGAGAGATTAAAAATAGACTTCGTCATTGCAAACGAGCTTATCGTCAAAGATGGAATAATAACAGGCGTAGTAATACCGCACAACAGAAATCCAGTTGATAAAATAGGAGATTGCAGATCATACTCTGTTTGTAAAAGCGAGGCTCTGGAAGAGATCTGTAGGAAATTAAATATAGATCCATCTGAAACTATTGCGATCGGTGATGGGAGTATTGACAGATTCATGCTGAGTACAGCGGGACTAGGTATAGCTTATAGACCAAAAGCAAATCTCGAAGAGTATGCGGATGTTGTTATTGATGATATGATAGAGTTACTCAGGTTCCTCTAATTGCTTTTTCGTAAACCTCCATGTATCTCTTTGCTATCCTTTCCCAGCTGTAATCCTTGGAAAAAACTTCATAGGCATATTCTGCTAACTTTCTTGCTCTCTCTTTATCTTCTAAAACCCAGCAGATTTCGCTAGCTATAGAATCTGGATCTCCGGGCTTAGAGGTTCTTATCACTCCCTTCTCTTTCAACTCCCTTATAAAAGAGCCTATCTCGCTTATTATGACTGGACATTTCATGGATATCGAGGTTATCATGGCACCGCTCTGACTTATTCCGATGTATGGAAAGACCATTACATTTGAAGCTTTGAACACAGACTCAAAGAATTCCTGTCCCTCAACATAGTTCTTGTAGAGGAAGAATTTATCCTCTAAACCGAGCTTTTCGATCTCTCTATCATAGATGGAGGGATCCTCATCGAGCTCGACAGATCCTGCTGCAAAGAATATGGTATCGGGAAATCTCTCCAGAACTTTGGGTGCAGACCTTATCAGGTATATCAATCCCTTGTACTTCCTTATGAAGCCAAAAAACCCCACAACATTAACATCATTTCCTATCTTGATTCCTAACTTTTCTCCAAGTATCTTTCTTGCTTTATCTTTGTCAACCAATTTTTTATCCATGGCATGATAGTTTCCATGAGGTATCACAGTAGAGGGTATCCCTATACCAGATTCATCTAGATCTCTCTTAGCATCTTCAGTTAAGACAACGAGGTGATCTATGTAGGTATAGGAGTCTAAGAATTCTCTTTTCTCCTCCTCTGTTGCTATGTGAGGATAAACCTCGTGCAGAGTTGCTATGTTTGGTATAGAGAGTTCTTTTAACCTTTTCGTATAACATTTCAAAAACCATAAAATCTGAGGACCTGCCCACATGATGAAGTGAACGACATCCGGCTTGATCTTTAGAGTCAAATTAACTGTATCCTCCAAAGTCTTGGGGTTGTTGTACTCTATGAGATAGTAAGGTCTATCCGGATCTATAACCTCTAGGATAAAGGGATCATCTATTCTGGTAAAAGGCTTGGCATCATCTTCCTTCCTCTTTTTTCTGAATGTTACTATCGTAACCTTTGCCATCTTATCAAGCTCTTCTATCAGACATCTGCTCCAGTGCCCAATCCCACCCCTCAGTGGGGTTATATAGAGAATCTTCATTACTTATGAAAATCGTCACAAAATTTATAAAACCATACCAATTGTCTCTCTGAAAAGGTTTTGAAAGATGAGAACCATGAGAGAAGATAGGATAGAGATAGACGAGGAGGAAGATATCTTCGGCGGAGAGTATGGAGATTCTATAACGCTCACAATAAGTGAGGTCGATGAGGAAGGAAATCAGGTATTCAAGATAATTCCAGCGGATACAGTGTATGTTAAATTCAACAAGGAAGAGGGATCTATAACCTTATGCTCAACAGCAGATCTTGAGGAGGGTGAGGAAGAGGTAATAGCAGAGATAAAGATGCCTGCAAAGGTATTTGAGGAGTTTATAAGCGATATAGAGGATTTTATTCGCATCAGAAAGATGAAACAAACAAAACTGGACGATTTCATAGACTGATGAACACGAAAAATTTTTCTTTTTACCTTATAATATTTTTCCGCCTGGGGGAAACCGGCTCCTCTGATCAGTGATGAGGTAGTCGCTCCCCTCCAGGCACATCACTTTGATCTTCTACGTCATATCTTCTTGAGGTAGGGCATCTTCGATCTCTCGTTGACCTCTACTTTGTAACCCTCTGGTAAAGTTGTAGGTGTACCGCTTTTTGGAGTACCCTCGCTAAAGAAGTATATTGTTAATCTTTTTCCACTCTTAAGTTCAACATCTCTCTTGTAAAGTGTATACTTTCCAAATCTGAATACCTTGACAAAGTGTTCTTTGATTAAGGGCGTGTTCAATAGCAGTATCAGAGAGAG
The DNA here is from genome assembly GCA_029259115.1 of Thermoplasmatota archaeon. Taxonomy (GTDB): domain Archaea; phylum Thermoplasmatota; class E2; order DHVEG-1; family B18-G2; genus B18-G2. Next base: position 37,057 of record JAPDJO010000034.1, read on the forward strand.
ATAGATCAGCAACAGTATTACCTGTTCCACAAGATTCAATCCCACAAGTATTCCCCATATCGGCCAGATCATCGACCATCCTACAAATAGTTTGGAAAATATGAGGGTCCATTCCTTTCTCTGGAAGAAGCCATAGAATATTAGGATTGTAGATATAGTAATTGCTGAGAGCAGCAATAAAATAACCAGAAGATATGGTATAAACATTAGAGATCCCATCGAGTATCCATACCTTACGAATAGTCCATGGGTAAAGAACGACACCATGAAATATATCTCTGCTATCAGCAGTACAGACAGAAAGACAGCAACTCCTACCCTTAAATCTTTAACTTTATACATCTCATCTTCTCCTCAAAATTAATAAAGCTACCGAGAGTAAAGGTATCAAGCTGAGAGCAGCAACACCGTACATGAAACCATCTTTTGTAGAGATACCTTTTATACCTCCCTCCTTTGAAAGTATTTCTATGTAAGTCTCTGCAGTATCTGTTTTACCCTTATCATCTGTCACCTCAAGCGTTATTGTATATCTTCCAGCCTCCTTGTAAACATGAGATACTACCTCGCCCTCTGCCTTCATTCCGTCTCCAAAGTCCCACTTGTAGCTTATTATCTTTCCATCTGGATCATAGCTGCGAGATGCATTTAATATAACCTTATCTCCCACATGACCTTCTTTTGATGCATCTATTACTGCTACAGGAGGTGTATTTACCTCTGCTGGAGGTTCTTCAGGTGGAGACGTAGGTTCTTCAGGCTTCTCGCTTATTAGTTTCTCTACAATCAGACCAGAACCTACAGTAAGCAGAGCCAAGCCTAAAAACACTCTACTCCTCAATCTTATAACGGTTATGTTGTCTGTCTGAGAGTTTCCATAGATATCGTAAGCCTTTACCTCTATGGTATATTTTCTAGCTATACCCAAAGGCTTTGCAATCCAGAGCCAGCTGTAAGGAGCTTTCTCGTCTACGTGTTTCAGCTTTCCATCTATGTAGAACTCTACCCTGTCTATTCCAGAATCATCCCTGACCTCAACCTTTATGTTTATAGGTCCTATGATCTTTGTTTTGAACAGAGTCTTTCTTATCTTTATGTTGTTTCTGTAGAGATAGCCTTCCTCGGGCTTAATTATCTTAACCATTGGAGGAGTAATATCTAAAAGATGTATACTATCATCGTCGGGATCATAATAACTCTCTTTGATTCCATCTCCATCCGAATCAAAAACCCATTCCTTTGTGGTATCATTGTCAACATCCTTTAATTCAACATCTGACAAAATATCATCATCTGGATCCCAGTACTTATCTGGCTTACCATCACTATCTATATCTATGAAATGATCCTTCTTTTCATCCCAGTCTCCATCTATGGTTTTAATTGCTCTGGATGAACCGTCACTATCTTGGTAAGCCTCGAACCCATCTCTTAGATCCAAATTGGTATCAGTAGCTGTCTCGTTATGACTATCGTCATCTACATCTCTATCCTTGTATGCGGGATAATCTATCGCATAAACGGTAGCTCTCGCTTCTACGGTATGCCAGACATGTGGGCATGTTTCAAATGCCTTTACTTCTACAACATTTGTATGGATACCATCATCTAAAACTTGGGCATCATACTCTAAAGAGAAACTTTCACCATCAAACAATTCAACACCTGAGATATTCTCCCACTCTACGATATCATCAGATATGATACTCTCTTCAAGAGTTGCGTTTCCGAGATATTCTAGATATGGAGGAAGATGATCCTCTATGCTTATCCACTTAATCTTGTAGCTGGGTCCCTTTCCATCGGGATCATGATAAGTTATGACTATCTTGAATCTTAAAACATCTCCAGCATCTGCATACACTAGATTGTTCCATGCGCCATGCTCTTCATCCCATACTAGTTTCTTTACCTCTATCATCTTTAGAGGTTTCTGCTCAGAAAGAGCAAATACTGATGTGGGTAGAACTAGGGATAGAAAGATGTACAGCGTCAGCAGAGCTTTTCCTATACCTTTCATAAGCCTATACCCCTTGATTGTTTGTCTCTGGTTGCTGACCAGCAATCAGATGTGGTTTATATTATTTTCTTTATTATATATAAAATTTTTTCAATAATTATTCACATTTCAGCAAAGTTTTACTGATTTTAAACTCAGGTTTTTCCTTTATAACAAAAATGGGCCCGCCGAGATTTGAACTCGGGTTACCAGCACCCCAAGCTGGAAGGATACCAAGCTACCCCACGGGCCCCTGAGCTTGTAAACTCCTCGTGATTGAAAAAGTTAATCATCAAAAATTTTTAAACAAAATTTATATTACAAATCATGAACAAATTCATACTTCTATTGGTAATTACCCTGCTGATTCTTTCTTTCCCCACGCAAGCGATGCATATTCAGAGAAAATGCTATCTAAAAGATCAGAATATCGATGTCCAAAGATATGCACCTACGTTATGCTACGATTACAAAGAAAAATACTTTCCAGTAGATGTTCATGGAGACGATTACAACGTAACCAACAATCACGAGAACTATGAGAAAGGGTTATTTCCAGATAAGCCAGTGTGTTACTACAATGTTGTCTCATACGATGGTTTCAAGGTATACGAGTACTGGTTCTACTATGCATACAATGACTACAATTACTACTCAATAAAGATAAATGACATCCATGAGCATGATTTTGAAGCGGTTTTCGTGTGGGTTGATGAAGATGGATATCCTTTCTATGTAGCTACCTCGATGCATCTTTGGATACAGAGATATTCGTATAACGAAGGGGATCATCCCTTTGTTTATGTTGAAAGAGGAGGCCATGGGATGTCACTGAACAAGAAACTGATAGATGGCATACCTATGGTTTTCGAAAAACCTGGAAGGATTTTAGAGTGGAGAGATTTCGTCTTCAAAGATTTTTCAGACCTGATATACCATTCAGATAGGGATCTGGATAGCAACGGATACTACAAGACAGATGAGGTCGCAAAGGTTCGTGTAAAAGCTCCCTGGCTGAGAGCAGTATTCCATGATCCAGATGTGCTGAGAAGAAGTAAAAACAATGCAGATAACATTCAAATAAAGACCCAGAAGAAAACACTAGAAATAGCGAAAATTTTACCAAAATTTAAGATAGGGAGGTTTATTCCTCTTTTCTCTTCCTTGAAATCCAGATCTCATCGTCTAGATTTGCGTAGAGTTCTTCTGCAGATAGCTCCTCCACGGATTGCTTAGTTGGGATTATGTTGCTCTCCTTTCTTCCCTTTTCTTTTGCATATTTCAGTATCGCATCCTTCTTGAGCTGCCAGTAATGGGTTCTCCACTCTCTGCCATCATAAAGAGTTGTTTCCTCTCTCTCTGTTGTGAGCATTCCCTCTTCCTCAAGTATGTAAAAGAGTTGTCTTCCCTCAGGATCCAGAACATTATCTATAACTCTATCATCGAATCCAAAGATATCCATTACGAACTCTGCATCTTTTCTAGCTTCCTCTATGTCTATACCTATCCTGTTCGCAATAGCCTTTGCTAGGTCGTCTAATGTAATTACAGTCATATCCTTCCCGCGGTATATATTTTGTAAGATTCTGTATTTAAAATTTTCGCATAATCTTTTAGATTTCCTTTCGGTTCTCACAATCTTAATGAAATCAGATTTGGAGATAGCACATTCAGTAACTCCAAAACCCATAACAGAGATAGCTGAAAAAGCTGGTTTGAAAGAAGATGAGATAATACAGTGGGGAGAATACAAGGCAAAGGTATCTCTATCTGCATGGGAGAGAGTAAAATCCAGAGGAGATGGAAAGCTGATCCTTGTAACAACAATAAATCCAACTCCAGAGGGGGAAGGAAAGACAACCATAACCATAGGATTGGCTCAAGCCCTAGCAAGACTCGGAAAGAAGGTCATCCTTGGTATTAGAGAACCCTCCCTAGGTCCGATGATGGGAATAAAAGGAGGTGCTACTGGAGGGGGATATTCTCAAGTTATACCGATGGAGGACATAAATCTTCATTTTACAGGAGATATGCATGCCATAACCTCTGCCCATAATCTTCTTGCTAGCCTATTAGATAATCACATACACCACGGTAACGAGTTTAATATTGATCCTAGATATATTGTGTGGCCGAGGGTTTTGGATATAAGCGATAGAGCTCTCAGGCATGTTGTCATAGGTTTGGGAGGTCCTAAAAATGGAGTTCCTCATGAAGTAGAGTTTTCTATAACACCAGCATCGGAGATAATGGCCATAGTTTGTTTGTATCAGAGCATAGAGGATTTGAAAGAGAGGCTATCTAAAATTATAGTTGCTTACGACTACAAAGATAATCCGATAACCGCCAAAGATCTTAAAGCGGTAGGAGCGATGTGCGTTATCTTGAAAGATGCGATAAAACCAAATTTGGTTCAAACCTTAGAGGGTGTTCCGGCTTTTGTTCATGGCGGCCCCTTTGCAAACATAGCTCATGGGGCAAGTAGCCTGATATCTACAAAGCTTGGATTGAAGCTAGCGGATTACTTTGTTACTGAGGCGGGATTTGGTACCGATCTAGGAGCTGAGAAGTTTTTCGATATAGTTTGTAGGGTAGGAAATCTAAAACCTGATGCAGTGGTTTTAGTAGTTAGCATTAGGGCACTGAAGAGGCATGGAGGCGGAGAAGGAAAAGATGCCATAGAAAAGGGTTTAGAGAACTTGGAAAAGCACATGGAGAACATATCTCTTTTTGGCATCCCTTTCATAGTTGCCTTAAACAAGTTTAAACATGATAAAGATGAGGAGATAGAGATCGTAGAAAGATTCTGTAACAAGAAAAACGTTCCCTTTGCAGTCGCAGAGGTGTATGATCAAGGTGGAGAGGGAGGTATAGAGCTCGCTGGAAAGCTCATAGATCTGATTCATAACAGCAAACCAAGATTCAGATTCCTCTATGATGTAGATACGTCTATCAAGGATAAGATAGAAACTATAGCCAGAAAAATTTATGGTGCAGATAGAGTTGTTTATACAGTAACAGCAGAGCAAGACATTTCTCTAGCTGAAAAGTTAAATCTAGATCGTCTTCCTATATGTATAGCAAAAACCCAGTACTCTCTGTCAGATGATCCTTCTCTTTTGGGAAGGCCAAGAAGATTCAAGATAACAATAAGAGAGATAAAATTCTCAGCCGGCGCCGGTTTCTTGGTTCCAATAACCGGAAAGATCACAACAATGCCGGGTTTGCCAAAGAGACCCCATGCTGAAAACATGGATCTTTCAGATGATGGAAGAGTAATATTTGGGTAAAAGGAGGGAGGGGAGAGATGGGATGAAACTAATTTTGATGAGCAAGATATCTCGCTCTATTCCCAACGATGAAGAGTTTAACTATAAACTCGATCTCCTGAGCTTCAGACTTGTTTGATACAGTTCCAACGATCATCATCAATTATAACTTTGTAAAACTCTTTATAAACGACTTGTTGTACAAATGTTATCAAGTTTATAGGCAGAGCCATGTGAAATTTAATCTCTCTTCAGCCAGAATGCCTATATCCGGATCTTCCGCAACTATTCTTAGTTCATGAGATTCCCATATGGATCTGCTTTTGATTTCGCATGAGAGGGGTTTGCTATAGATAACTTTCTTGAGATCTCCATCTATGTAGATGAGGAATCTGATGTTTTTCTCCAGATTATCAGCACTAAAAGATAATCTCAACTTGCCAATAACTATTGTTGTTTTAGATTTTAGATTAAGTTCTCTCTCAAATAGATATATGCGATCCTCCCTAGGTACTTTAATAGATATGTTTACCACATACGGGACTACCAAGAAAGAAAATTCTCCAGATGAGTTGATATTTCCATAGATATCCTCAGCATATATATTGCATCTGTACAAACCCTGTTGGATGTAACTTTCATTCAAGAAGTAAGTGTTAGAGCTAGATTTTTCCATGGAATAGTTTACAGCAGTTCCATTTGGATATGTAATTCTAATCCATACATCCTCAATACCTGATAGATCTGAGACATTGCAAGTGATATTGTTTGATCTGCCTTGTTTTATTGTTTCCTGGAAACTCTTTATAACTATTTTTGGTCCATCTATATCCTCGCTTTCGTTGTTGCTGGAATTATCACAATCTGAATAGTTCATCAAGTGTAAATATGCAGAAAACGAGAAATTCTCGAAATTTAGATTATCTATCACTAATTTTTCGATCATCTGTGCATTGGATGAATAAAGGAAGTGAAAGGATATGTTCTCTGAGCTAACAGATAGGTTTGCTATTCTGTCATCATCTGCATCCTTTATCTCTTTACATATTATAGTTACAGGAGAGGAGATGTTATAAGATTCAGATATTTCACCTTCATATACTGAGAAATCAAAGCCTCCGTCAATAGTAATATTGAGATCTTCTATGTCCCATGTCTTGTTTTGATAGAGAGGAAAATCTATTATGTGAAGATATGGGGAGAAAGTTACGTTTATATTCATATAGAATGGAAACACAGAGAAAAGCCCCTTCTTTGCATATCCTTCGACGGCGAGATCACGAACTCTACGAATATCAGATTGATTGCATGTCTCTACTAAACCACTGATTTTGCAATGCTTGATTTCAAATTCTCCATATCCTTCTATCTCGCCTGTTCCGACCAATTCTCCCTGAAACAATAGAGTGTCGTTATTTATGACCGATAGACTTAGATTACTGCATTTCACATCTAAATATCCGAGATCTTTTTCCGAGATATACAATGAAATACTATAATTCCAGAGAGCATTTGTACACCAGTCTGGTCTATCTATGTATATTTCATCTCCCTCATCTATTGCGATAACACTGTTTGCAGATGACAAAATAAAGGTAAGGGAAAAGAGGATAGAAAGGCAAATTTTCACTGGTGCCATTTTCCTTGCCATCTTCTTACTTGCTGAATATTCCAAGATTGAATATTCTTGCTTGCACAGAGTACTCTGCAGTATGCCCATACTCGTCTTCTGCTACAACCCTTATTGTACACTTTCTTCCAAACATTCTTTCGTTGAACGTCCACATATATGGTGGATTCTCTATTTTTGCTTTTAACTCATCGTTGATATAGAAGTAAACAGTTACATTGCCTATTCCGTCCTCGATCTCTGCAGACAAGGTTATCTTACCTATTATTATTGTCATCTTTGGTCGAAACAATTTAAGATATCTATTATTGAAGTAGAGCCCTTTCTCGACAGGTTTCTTCAACTTTACGCTCATATTCACTTCCACTATCCTGAAGGTAAAGACAGAGGATTGGGCAAGATTGCCGCTCGTATCGTTTGCGAATATAGTAAAGCTGTAGTTGCCTAGTATAGAATAAGTATCATTGGTGTAGTACATATCCCCAATTTTACTCATCTTGATTTCTACAGAATGACCAAATGGATCTGTTAAGTTTATCCACACATCACTGACTTCTATGTTGTCTTGTACAATGCAGGATATGTTTACATATTCTCCTACATCCTGCACATCGGGAGTGATTGATATATCTGATATGACGGGCTTATCGTCATCTGTTATTTCCACCTCTTTTTCTAACGTTCTGTTCCAGTTGCCATAGCTATCAACGGCAGAGATGATGTAATGCAGGGATTGCAATGTATCTGCTATGGTAATCTCCTTCGTCCACCAGTTTCCGGCGATATTATTCATGCTCTCATTGAGGTGTGTACCATTTCCATACCAATATTCAACGTAGACGCTACTTATCTCTGCAGTATTTGTTACAGTTGCATTAAATGTGAAGAAATCTCCAGTCGTTGCACTAGATGGAGTGTTATCAACTATTGTTGGAGGTGTGACATCTATTATCTCAAAACCATACTCGCTTGAAACATTCGAGTTGTTGCTTGTATCGACTGCCCAAATAGTAAAGCTGTAAGTACCAAGCAAACCATAGCTCTGATTTAGATAGTATTCGTTACTACCCAACTTATTCATAGACAGATTCTGATAACTTCCATCTGGATAACTTATGTTTATCTTAACTTCCTGAACAGCAACGTTATCTTCTACATTACACGATATGTTGACAAAGCCTCCTAGAGCTTGAATACTGGGATCCACTGTTACATTCGATATGGTTGGCTTTTCAATGTCCTTCTCATACACTGTTACATTTAGGGAGAAAGTATCGGATAGACCCTTGTCATCTATTACAGTCAGGCTTACCATGTAAACTCCTGGGTCAGAATACACATGACTCGGGTTCTGCTCATTGCTTGTATTCCCATCTCCAAAGTCCCACTGCCATGTTACAACATCTCCATCTATATCCATGGATTCATCTGTAAAGTCTATGGTATCTCCGTTGTATGGATTGCTTGGGGTATAGGAAAAGTTTGCGAGAGGAGGTATCTTTCCATATTCAAACATAAGAGGATAGAAATCTTTGTTGTCATCTCCAGAGATGTTGTATGGTATATCTCCTAGGTTATCACTGCCAGGTATGTTCTGTTCAACACCTCTATAGATATCTTCACCATCATAGTCACTCCAGTAGTTGCCACCATATGGATAGGTAAGATTCCATATGTTATTCCAGTTATCAATTGCTTGAGCAGTGTTGTTTATGAAGTTGTTATGGTAGATAATGTTGTTATTGCTATCAACGCCTGGAGAGACTGATATATTCAGTTCTGGAATTGGAGTTAAAGGAATAAATATCCCTATGGAGACATTTTCGATCCTGTTTTGGTATACCTCATTTCCAGAGCTGTACCAGAGAGAAATACTACAAGCTCGTCCATTCTTAATTAAATTATTTCTGATTGTGTGATCGCCACTCTCAGAAAATACGGTTATATCTATATCTTGCTCTGTGGAATTTCTTATCCATCTAGCGTCTATATTTGGATTTGTTATTAGGATACCGTTGCTGTATACATCAATTCCTGAAGGAAGCTCGTGAGATAGATTTAGTATAATGTTATTTTCTATATCGACATGTTTACCTCCAGCTATAAGTATTCCTGAGGATAGATTACCTATAGAGAAACCCACGTTTTCGATTCTGTTGTCGCTTATATCTGCATCTTTGTTACTTCCACAGATTGTAATATTCGCCTGTCCTGTAAAGTTTGATACAGCAAAATCATAGTGGAGAGATTCTATACCACTATAAGATATTCCAATTGCTCTGATATTTCGTATTCTGTTATCAGAAATTTCAACAGAACCATTGGATACAGTAACAATACCTATAGATGTATTCATAACCCTGTTGTTGTTGATTCTGGAATTTGAGATTGGATCAGCAAAGGAAATATCCAATTTGAAGTTGTCGCGTATCAAATCTGCCTCTGTATATACATTTTCAATAGAGATTGAAAGCACTCCAATGCCTTCATTTGGATACACCGTGTTATTCTCTATGATAGTATTACTAAAGATAGCGGCTATAGACCATTGGCAACTTGGGAAGTTTTTAATTGCACCTAGTACGTTATCGGATACTTTACATAGAGATGTTTTTCCTACTATGTTCGCTTGAACATACGCCTTTTTTACATCGAGAGGCAAATCGGGATCAGTCCTTATTACACCTGTTGAGTTAAATTCTAGGTATAGTATGTCAAAGGAGAGGGCTGTTATCCCGTCTATATGCAAATCCATTATTTCATTCCCTTTAACTTCGATATCTCCTCCTGATATAGACAAGATACCATGAGATACGTTGTACATAGTGTTTTTACTGATCTCACGATCCGCACTTCCACTTTTTATTTCCACTTCTACAGACTGTTCAAACGTTTTGCCCTCCACTTCTGTCTCGAAGTTGATATTTATATGATCTAAAGAGATATCTATTATACCTGCTGAATCTCCAATACCACTTATACGATTATTTTTGACATACACTGCAGAATTTGATAAAATCATCGTTCCAAGTATTTCGTTCCCTGGTAGTGATTTTATATTGGCGTCATGTATTGATACGTTGTGATGAGAGAACGTTATTTCCACTCTTCCATTTGTATTGAAACTATCCATTAATTTAGAAATCACATTTATAGACTCTGGAGAGAGCACCACTATTCCTATAGAAGAATTATCTGCATTAAATTCCGCCACCTCTACAGAAGAGTCTGAGATAACAATACTACCGATGGATACATTGCTCACACAGTTATTAAGTAGAGTTTGCTTACCCTTTCCAAATACTATCTTCGAGGATAGATCGGTATTAGGATCGATACTCATGTAAATACTGCTAATAGATATGTCTGCGATGCCGGCAACAAGTAGCGAATGAGAAGTTATAGTGTTATCTATTATGTTATTTTCTGCTGGTGAAATGATCACTATGCCTGCTGCATACATCTCTCTCATGGAATTTCCTATTATTGTGTTTCTCCCTTCATTGAATTCGATCCCGACGGTGAGAGAGCTACCGTTGAATTCTAAGTCAACATCATCTATGTCAATTATGGCAACTCCAATACCTGCTCCAGAGATATTATTGTCAATTATGACTGTATCTCTTCCTGCCATGGAAATAACTCCAAAACCAATCTCTGTGAAATTAGAATCAGCTATTGTTGTATCTCTGGACTTTATGCTAAGTATACCAATGTTAGCATACGATATATTGGTATCGTAAACACTACAGTTAATTGAATCAAAAATCTCTACCGCGGATACAAAGATGTTTGATATATTCAGATTCCTTACTGCTATATCTGAACAGTTAACCAGTATCACCTGTCCACCTTCTTCAATCGTTTTCCCGCTTTCATCTTCGAGATAGATGAGATCCTTCCCATTTATACTATTATTCTCGACACGATTGTTGTATGAATTGTATACAAACATCCCTCCGTTGCTTATACTATTATTTTCAACCACATTCGATGAGGAATCTATGAAGAAGATACCACTTAGAGTATTATTTTTTATTTCATTTTTGTCTGAGCACACCAGACAAATCACGCCAGCATCAGTGTTGTTTATTATTTTTAATCTTGTGTCTCTAGATTGAAGATCGAAAGAATCCGTCAGTGCAGATATATTTAACTCATACAACCCTTGAGATAATTTCTCTATATCTAGCGGTATTGAAATTACACTAAAATCATACCTTTCGAATATACTGTCTTTTATAGTTACATTGGTTGAATTGGCTATAAATACATTAACCAGAGCCCATTTGCTGAGTTTACATCCCGATACCTCTACATTGCTGACTTTATCCAAGACAACATCGAGGTACGGAAAATGTAAAGTCAAACCATGTAGTTCAACACCACTGGCAGAGATATAGAACATCCCCTCCCCATATACCTCAACACCATCTCTACTTTCACCTATTATGTCTACATCTCTATCAATCAATATAAGATTCTCATTATAACTACCGTTGTATACAAATACGACATCTCCATCACCCGACTCTAAGATTGCATCTTGGATAGATGTAAAGTTGCTTGGACCGGATCCTCCAACATACCAGACATTCTGAACGTTATTTACAGTCAAAATTATCATATCTGTGTACACTTTACTATGGTTATCAATAACCTCGAGTTTTATCGTGTAGAGTCCATCGTCTACGCTCGTGGTATTCCAACTTGCTAGAACTCCGTTCACAACTTGAGATGAGGAACTATAAAACTCATGCCATGTTGCTGGATATACTCCCTTTCCATAGTACAGATGATATGTTGAGAATTCGGGCCCAAATGCAGATCCCCTTATATCTATTACACCAGAAACTATAGCTCCACTGATATCCTTATCTAGAGAGGTAACTATCCCAGTTAGTCTGTCTAGAGAGTTATTCACATTAAGTCTACCTATACCTATATATCTGTAACCGTAAGTTGTTACTGGTTCAGCTCCGGATTTGAGAGCTGTCAGTATTTCATCTCTTGTAGCGTCTGGCTTCTCAGACAACATCAAAGCTATAGTTCCCGCAACTAAAGGAGCAGAGGCTGATGTTCCACTTTCATAGTTATATCCTCCATTGGTCCAGGTACTCACTATACCTTCTCCTGGCGCAGATATATCGATCCATTCTCCCCAATTTGAGAAGCTTGTTATTTCATCGTTACTATCGGTTGCTGCAACCGCTATAACACTAGGATATGCAGCAGGATAAATCTTTAACCTGTTTCCAAAGTTTCCAGCAGCTGCAACAACTATGGTTCCTTTAGTTTCAGCATAAGAGATAGCGTCCTTTATCAATTTTGAATCTACAGGAGCTCCCCAGCTTAAAATTATAACATCTGCTCCATTGTCTGCTGCATAGATAATACCTTTGGCAAGAATGCTTGCAAAAGATACAGGTAGATAGTCAAAGCATTTTACAGGCATGATCTTACAGTGCCAATTTAACCCAGCAATACCCTTACTGTTGTTTCCTATCGCACCGACCATACCAGCACACCAGGTTCCATGACCGAGATTATCAGTTACGTTATTATTGTCAAGAACAAAGTTCCATCCCATCACATCATCTATGTAGCCATTATGATCATCATCAATTCCATTATCTGGTATCTCTCCAGAATTTATCCAAACGTTGGCAGAAAGATCTTCATGAGTATAATCTATTCCACTATCTACGATTGCTACAATTATGTTGTCACTTCCTGTTGTAGTGCGCCATGCTTCAGGAGCATCGATATCGTGATCCGATGAGTTATTCAGATACCATTGCTCTGAAAACATAGGATCATTTGGATAGACAGGATAACTGAACAATCTGAATTGATAATCAGGCTCCACATATTCTACGTTGGGATTATCTTTCAGTAGACCTATAATGCTGTAGAGATTTATACTGCTGGGAAGAGAGACAACAAATACCTTTCCAAAGTTCGAGCTTCCAAAACTAGTTACAGTAAAATTCGTTGTTTTTTCACTTGAGATTGCAGATAAAGTACTAAATGATGTTAGCACATCACCTATATAGCCTTTTATGTCTATCTTGGCATGAGGGTTTTTTACCTTTATAATCAATCTTGAGAAATTCCTTTTTCCTTCAAAGAGGGCAATCTTTCTGTTTTCCGAGCTGGGCAGAGATAGAGGAAGGTCTCTAAGTCTACTAATTAAGTTGCTTATTTTAATTTTTGATAAATTATCTTTAATGTTTTTATTTAGATAAGGTATAAACTTAAAAATATCTTCTATAGAGAACCTCCCTAGACCAATTTTCTGTAAATCGTCAGGCTTTATATCAACAGATATTGCGTTTCTGATCATCATGTCATTTAGGAAGGAAATCTCACTATTCCGAAGGTCTAGATCAATATCTTTTATACCCTTGGCTTTGCCTTCGATTGCTATGCTTGACCCAACTCCAGCTAAGCTGGATAGAGTGATTGCCAGAAATAGCATGATACTTACCAATCTATTTTTTCTCATTTATTCACACCGTCCTAAAGTTTTTTAATTTTTTATAATTATGTTGTATATAAATTTTGTGTCACAAATCTACTTACCTACGACTTTTTATACTTTCAAATTTTACTCATCCCGAATGAAAAAGATCAAAAAATGGCTCAAAGGGAGCATATATACAGAGCCCCTCTCTTCAGGTTGTAAGCTATGTGCGAAAGGTTCGAAGCTTGTTTTGCTTGTTACCGGCTTATGTCCTGCCTCCTGCTTTTATTGTCCACTCAGTGAGAAGAAGAAAGGTAAAGACGTTATCTATGCTGACGAATGGAAACTAGAGAATGAGAGAGATACGGATAAAATTTTAAAGGAGGCAGAACTCATAGAAGCAGAAGGCGCAGGGATAACAGGAGGCGATCCTCTAATTGTATGGAAGAGGACAAGGGACTACATATCGCTCTTGAAGGAAAATTTTGGGGAAGATTTCCACATACACCTCTACACCTCTGGATTTAAGGAGTTCGAGCATATTCCTGATTTGGTTTCTGCTGGATTGGATGAAATAAGATTCCATCCCATGCCGATCTACTGGAAAGATATGGAAAGATCGCCAATAAAGAAGGCTATAGAAATATCCTTGGGAGAAGATGTTGATGTTGCTATTGAGATACCTGCCATACCTGGCATGAGAGAAGAGATAGTTGATCTTATAAGATGGAGTGATGAGAGAGGAATAAGATGGATAAATCTCAACGAACTAGAGTTTTCAGAGACGAATGCTGAAAAATTAATAGAAAGAGGCTTCGATGTTAAAGATGAAATTTCGGCAGCCGTGCTGGGAAGCGAAGAGGAAGCGATATCAATAATAGAAGAGATGGCAAAAGAAAATCTCTCTTTAGGTATACACTACTGCTCATCCTCTTTCAAGGATGCTATTCAACTTAGGAACAGGATAAAGAGAAGGGCAAAGAATGTTGCAAAGCCATTCGAAATAATAAGCGATGAAGGTCTTTTGATCAAAGGAGTTATAGAGGTTGAATCTAAATCATTTCTGGATATGCTGAGAAGAAGATACGAAATACCCGAAGACCTTATTCGTTTCGATCTTGAGAAAAGAAGAGTAGAGATCGCGCCCTGGATATTGGAGGAAATAGCAGATGATCTGGCGAAAGAAAAGATAAAATGCTACATAGTAGAGGAATATCCCACCGCTGACAGGTTAGAAGTGGAGAGAATTCTGTTATCCTAAAGATTCTTCTGGAAACCTTTTTAAACACATCCTCTATTCCACATTCTACCCAAGGAGGCCTAGATATGCCGATATATGTTAGGTTTGAGGTGCCAAAAGAACTTGAAGACATGGCCTATGAGTTGGTAGAGAAGGCTAGAGAGACCGGAAAGATAAGCAAAGGAACAAATGAGACTACGAAACAAGTAGAGAGAGGTCTAGCTAAATTGGTAATAATGGCCACAGATGTTTCTCCAGAAGAGATTCTAGCTCACATGCCTCTGCTTTGCGAGGAGAAAGGCGTACCCTATACCTATGTCTCTAGCAAAAAAGAACTGGGTGCAGCAGCTGGCCTAGAGGTAGCTGCGGCATCTGTAGCTATAGTATCTCCAGGCGAAGCAAAAGATGATCTGGAAAACTTTATAAAGAAATTGGAAGAAGTAAAGAAGCAGGGTTAGTATGGTGGAAGGAACACCCTGTGAGGTTGTTGAAATAATAGGAAGAACGGGAATGGCTGGAGAGGCTACACAAGTTAAGGTTAGAGTACTTGAGGGCAATGATAAAGGGAAGATAATAACCAGAAATGTTAGAGGTCCTGTCCAGATAGGAGATATACTAATGCTTGCAGAAACTCAGAGAGAGGCAAAGAAACTCGGTAGATCGAGGTAGAGATTATGGTGGAGAGAAGGATATGTTCATTTTGTGGAAATGAGATAGAGCCCGGAACAGGAAAGCTCTACATTAGAAAAGACGGAACCATATACCACTTCTGCTCGAGTAAGTGCCAAAAAAATCTTTTAAAACTTAAAAGAGTTCCAAGAAAGGTAAGGTGGACAAGATATTACAAAAAGGTATAGGTTATGCAGATAAAACTACCTTATGGAGAAAAAGAGGTAGTTTTTGATATCCCAGATAGGAATTTACTTGATATTATCCTACCAAAAGAGTACATAGCTCCAGCAAGACCAGAGAGTATAATGAGGAACGCTATCATGAATCCCATAGGAGGGGAAAGACTATCTGAGATGGCAAGAGAGGGAGATACCGTATCTATAGTGGTTGAGGATCACACCAGACCATGTCCTACTCCCGAGATATTACAGTTAGTCCTTGATGAATTGAGCAGAGCAGGCGTAAGTGATTCAGATATTGTCATCATAGTTGGAAATGGTATGCATGTGCCTCCAGATTTTGAAACCATAAGAAGGATAGTTGGAGACAAGGTTACGAGAAATTACAGGGTTATAACCAATGATGTGTTTTCTGGAGAGTACATTATGGTTGGAAAGACGAGATATGGAAACGAGGTAGAGGTGTTAAAAGAATATGCGGAAAGAGATCTCAAGATCGTTACTGGAATTATAGGTTATCATTATTTTGCAGGATACGACGGGACAAGAAGAAGCATACTTCCAGGCATCTCATCCATGAAAACTATCCAATTCAATCATAGAATGATGTTCAACGAAAATGCAAAAGCTGGAGAGTTGAAAAATAATCCGGTTCATCATGATATGAATGATGCGATGCATCTCGCTGGTTGTGACTTTGCGTTCAATGTTGTTTTGAACTCTAACAGGAAAGTCGTGGGAGCATGGGCTGGGAATCCCGATTCGGTTCTTTCTGCAGGTACAAAGGTAGTTGACGAGATGTACAAGATAAAAGTGGAAGAGAAGACGGATATAGTTATAACTTCAGCGAGCGGTTATCCACATGATATCGATCTGTTTCAGGCATGTAAAGCGATGCATATGGCAATGCCTGTCGTAGAGAAAGGTGGGGTCATAATCTTGGTTGGAGAGTGCAGAAATGGACATGGTAACGAGGTATACTATGAATGGATGAGGAAATATTCTAGCTCGGAAGAGGTAAAAAAGGCTCTTATGGAGAGATTTATAGCAGGAGCCCACAAGGCGTATTACCATTTCAAAGCCATAGAAGATTTCAACGTGATCCTAGTATCGGATATGGATGAAAAGGAGGTAAAGGAGGTATTCAGGATGAATCCGGAGAAGAGTCTGGAGAATGCTCTAAACAGAGCGTTTGATATGGTTGGTAAAGATGCAAGAGTAAGAGTTATACCTTATGGAACAAATACACTACTAACTCTGTAGGAGGGATACAATGGAGATGAAGATTGTTGATATAGAAAAGCCGGATGATATCAACTTTATTTTGGGTCAGACCCATTTCATCAAAAGCATAGAAGATATCTATGAAGCGATAGTCAACTCGAATCCAAACGCAAAGTTTGGTATAGCATTCTGTGAGGCAAGTGGAGCAAGAAAGGTAAGAGTAGAAGGAAATGATGAAGAGATGAAAGAACTTGCTAAAAAGAATGCATTGAACATAGGGGCGGGACATTCCTTTATAGTCTTTATGAAAGATTGCTATCCGATAAACATCCTCAATGCTATAAAGAATGTTCCAGAGGTATGCAGGATATTCTGTGCAACGGCAAACCCGACGAGGGTAATTTTACTGGAAGATGAGAATCGTGGAGAGAGGGGAAGAGCTATTCTAGGTGTGATAGACGGTTTTACTCCTGTTGGAGTTGAAAATGAAAACGATATAAAGTGGAGAAAGGATTTCCTGAGAAAGATAGGTTATAAGCTCTAATGAAGATGGATGTAATTCTGGATAATCACATGCATCTCAGGAGAGATGGCAGATTTTTAGATGCGGTCAGAGAGTTCAAAAGGTATGGAGGAACGCATCTCATCTTATGTCAGTATCCTATGCCAGAGATAGTAGCCAAAGAAAAGAGTTATATCAAGATATACGAAGAGACTGTTAAAATGGCTAGAGAGGTGATGGAGAAAATCGATGTCAAGGTTTTCGTTACTATAGGTCCGTATCCTGTTGATTACCTTTACCTTAGAGAGAGGTTTGGTAGAGAAGAGGCAAAGAAGATAATGAAAAGAGGTATGGAAGAGGCTGCTCAACTCTACTCAGAAGAGGATATATGCGTAGGTATAGGGGAGATCGGAAGACCGCATTTTGAAGTTGATGATACAACACTCCAAGATTCCAACGAAATAATGGTTTATGGCTTTGAATGTGCAAAGGATCATGATCTTCCTGTAATTTTGCACACCGAAAAAGCAACGCCTGATCTATGCAAAGAACTGGCAGAACTTGCAGATAAGGTCGGATTACCTAGAGAAAAGGTGGTGAAGCATTTCTCTCCACCGCTAATAAGAAGCGATGAAAATCATGGCTTAACTCCATCTGTGCTATCAACATGGAGAAACTTAAAGGAAGCTGTAGGCAAGGGCGATAGATTTCTTATGGAAACAGACTATATAGATGATCCAAAGAGGCCAGGCGCCGTTCTGAGTCTTAGAACCATACCAAGATACACAAAAAGGCTTTTAGATGAGAATCTTGTGGATGAAGATACGTTATACAAAATCCATAAGGAACTGCCAGAAAAGATATACGGTATAGAGATCAACTAAAGCCATATTTTCCTATGAGAGGAACAAATGCGCATCCACAGATCTCTTTCCTCTCGAGTCTTTTTCCTTTCTTTATGCCTTTTATCAGGACAGAGAATGTTCTCCCCACAGGTATGAGAATTATCCCGCCTTCCTTGAGCTGTTCAATCAGGGGCTCAGGAATATCTGGGGCTGAGCATGTTACGAGTATCCGATCATAAGGTGCATACTCTGGTAAACCAAGAGAACCATCACCTTCGATAACTTCAACATTTTTGATTCCCGCCTTTTCGAGATTCTTTCTTGCAAACTCAGCAAGTTCTGCTATTCTTTCAATGCTGTAGACCTTTCCTTCTTCACCTATTATTTTAGATATAACAGCAGCATGGTATCCAGATCCAGCTCCAATCTCTAAAATCTTTAATCCTTTTTTAAGTTCAAGCTCTTCACACATCATAGCAACCATATGGGGAGCAGATATGGTCTGACCAAAACCTATCTCGAGAGGGGTATCGTCATAGGCGTATCTTCTAACACTGGGAGGAACAAAATCTTCTCTCTTTACGCTGAGCATGGCGTCTTCCACTTCTTTACTCCTTATGTACCCATATCTTTTCAATCTCTCTACAAGCCTGATCTTTTCGTCATGCCTTTCCATACAACTCAACATCCCTCTCAGCAGCAGCAAGTAGCATATCCCTAATACCTGGAACGGCAGACATGGCTCTGAACCAGTTTGGTATTTGACTACCTGCTGGTTTTTTGATGTACCTCTCTCCAGCTACCATTATCACCTCTGCAAACTTCTCTACGGTAGATTCCTCTTTATGTCTGTTATAATCGAGATCGTTGAACCTTGCCAGAGAGAAGTATTTTTTGATATAATCTCTAGCTATCCTCCTGTAGATCACCTTTACAGATCTCAAAAATGAAGGTGTAACATCAATGTGCGCTTCTTCAGTTAGGTATCTAAGAAGGGTTCGCAATATGTCTCCCGACATCTTTACCAATCCTCTATTTAAATCCCCAATATGCTGATGCTTATGGTCATACTTCCCTAGATCTGTCTGGCAGATGTGTTTTATAGATACACCTCTATAAACCTCTGCTAGCAGACCTATCTCAAGACCCCAGTCTGCAGGAATCCCAACATCCAGGGCAACATCGCTCTTTATCGCAAACTCTCCTGAAAGAGGGTATCTGAAGGATCTTAGATAGTTCAAGAAGGTTATTCTTTCCCCCATCTTTTCAACGAAAGCTTCAAGGAGAGGTTGAACAAATAATCTCGTTACTCTTCCATATAGAGTATTTGCCCCTATCCTCGCATAATAGCCTTTGTTAAAGACAAAATCCATGGATGGCTCTACCAAGGGATACAACAACTTTGCTGGGAGGGATTCATCATATGTTATAATATCTGCGTCATGCACCGCTATGGCGTGGGATCTTATAGTTGCTATCCCGAGCGCTATCCAGACATCCTTACCTTTACCTTTGTATCTTGTCACATCCAATCCTTCTTCTTTCAGTTCAAGTAGAGCCTTTCTGATAGAAGGACCGTTACACCATATAACAATATGAGAGAGTTTCAATTGCGAAAACACCCGCAATGCCTCTCTATACTCTTTTTCGTTGTCGGCTGCAAGGGCTATGAAAATGTCTGTTACATATTTGCATTCATTCAGCTTATCTATTATCTTTCTTATCGTTTTTCTTTTGAGATCGGAATATATGATAGGTACAACTATGGAGACAGGATATATGGAGGAAAACTCTTCCATCTTTTTGATGAGCTTCTTCTTATTAACCTGTAAATCGTGTAAGGTTGTGACATATTCCTGCCTAAAATCCATCTTATCCCCTCTTATTAAAAAGGGGAAACTTTTTAATATGTATCGGTGGTTGGCTCGTTGTCATCCATATCTTTTTAATACAACTCCATATTACTATCTGGCTTCACGGTGATGGAAGATGGGTAATATTGCAAATTATCAACCAGCGAAACTAGAGAAAGAGATTATAGACTTCTGGGAAAAGAACGACATATTCAGGAAATCTGTAGAGAAGAGAAAAGGATCAAAACCTTTCGTCTTTCTTGAAGGTCCCCCCACAGCAAATGGTACACCTCACCCTGGTCATGTACTTACTAGAATAATGAAGGATGTTGTTTTGAGATATTACACAATGAAGGGATTTTATGTCCCGAGAAGAGCGGGATGGGATACACACGGCTTACCTGTTGAAATCGAGGTCGAAAAGAAACTCGGATTGAAAACAAAGCAAGACATAGAAAAGTATGGAATAGAAAAGTTCAACCAGGAGTGTAGGAAGAGCACATTCCAATACGAAGATGAATGGATAGAGATGACCAGAAGAGTAGGATTCTGGATAGATATGGATAACCCATACATTACTCTCGAAAACGACTATATAGAATCGGTATGGTGGTCTCTGAAACAGCTCTGGGAAAAGGGGTATCTCTACAAAGGTTACAAGGTTGTTCCGTATTGTCCTAGATGCGGTACCGCTTTGTCAGCTCATGAAGTTGCTCAGGGGTATAAAAGTATAACAGAGCCATCTATCTTTGTTAAGTTCAAGCTCAAAGATGAAGATTCTTACTTTTTGGCATGGACAACCACACCATGGACATTGCTTTCGAATGTTGCTCTCGCTGTTCATCCTGATGAACCTTACCTCAAAATCAAATATAGAGGCGAAATCCTGATACTGGCTGAAGAAAGAGTGGCTAGGTTGTTCAAGGGAGAGGAATATGAGATTCTCGATAGATTTATGGGGAAAGAGCTGGAGGGAAAGGAGTACGAACCCCTATTTACATACGAAAAGCCAGAGAAGAAAGCGTGGTATGTGATATGTGCCGATTTCGTTACAATGGACGAGGGTACTGGTATAGTCCACATAGCTCCAGCATTTGGAGAAGAAGATTATGAAGCAGGCAGGGAATATGATCTTCCTGTGATTCAGCTTGTAAAGAAGGATGGAACGTTTGATGAAAAGGTGGAGCCATGGAAGGGCATGTTCGTCAAAGATGCAGACCCCCTGATTGTAAAACATCTAGAGGAGAGAGGTCTTATCTTTGCGGTCCAGGATTATACTCACGATTATCCATTCTGCTGGCGCTGTGATACGCCTTTGCTTTACTATGCGATGGAGTCATGGTTTATAGCCGTATCAAAGTTCAGGAAACAACTTGTGGAGAATAACGAAACAGTAGAATGGTATCCAGACCACATAAAACATGGGAGATTTGGAGATTTCATATCCGAAGCAAAGGATTGGGCTCTTTCAAGAAACAGATACTGGGGGACACCTTTGCCGATATGGAGATGCAAAAAATGTGGAAATGAAATATGCGTTGGCAGCGTGGAAGAACTGAAAAAATTGTCCAAAGAATTTCCGGAGAAATATGACCTCCACAAGCCTTTCGTTGATGATCTTGAAGTTATGTGTCCAAACTGTAATTCCAGAATGGAAAGAGAGCCATATGTTATAGATTGCTGGTATGACTCTGGGTCAGCATTCTTTGCGCAGTGGCATTATCCTTTTGAAAATCAGGAGGAGTTTGAAGAAAACTTTCCAGTAGATTTTATATGCGAGGCTTTAGATCAAACGAGGGGATGGTTTTACTCTCTGATGACTATCTCTACTTTACTTTTCAACCGCGCACCTTACAGGAGAGTTCTCACGCTTGGTCTGGTCCTCGACAAGGAAGGACAGAAGATGAGCAAGAGCAAGAAGAACTATCTTGATCCAAACTACATCTTCGACAGAGAGGGAGCGGATGCAATGAGATGGTATTTCCTTTCAACGAATGCTCCATGGATGCCCATAAGGTTTTATGAAGATGCGATAAAAGAGACACTTGGAAAATTCATTCTTACATTCTGGAACTCTTACAGATTCTACAAATCTTACTCTTCACTGGATAAATTTGACCCGACGAGAGGTTACATCCCTATAGATAGAAGAAGAGAGATAGACAGGTGGATTATCAGCAGATTACAAAAACTGATCATGGAAGTAACAGAAAATGTGGAAAATTTCAATATCCACAAGGCGACGAGAGCAATAGAAGAATTCGTCATAGAAGACCTCAGTAACTGGTACATAAGAAGGTCAAGAAAAAGGTTGTGGGTGGAAGAGGAAAATGAGGATAAATTATCATGCTACTCCACACTGTATGATGTGTTTCTGGCTCTTTCCAAACTATCTGCTCCATTCATACCATTTCTGGCAGAGGTGATATACCAAGGTATAAGGCACGACGATATGGAGGAAAGCGTACACCTCTGTGACTATCCAGAGGTTAATAGCTCCCTTATAGACGAGGATATGGAGAAAGCAATGGATGTGGTGAGAGAGATAGCCGATATGGGCAGAGCAATAAGGAGCAGGGCGGGAGTAAAGATCAGATATCCCCTTGGCAGAGCTATCGTGGTGTGTGATGAAAATGTGGAGAAAAAGATATCGCCACTGATGGGTTTGGTGAAGGAGGAGATAAATGTAAAGTCCGTTGAGTTTTCCAGAGATACTACGGAATACTCGAAAGAAATAGAAAAGGGAGATTACCTTATCGAGGAAAGCGAGAAAATAAAACTGATAATGGATGTTAGATTGACACCCGAACTCTTTGCTGAGGGCTTTTCCAGAGAGATCGTCAGGAGAATTCAGTCGATGAGGAAGGAGCTCAACCTCGATATAGAGGACAGGATAAACACCCAAATTGCAGTGGACGAGGAAAAGATAGAACCTCTCAGTAAATGGCTGGACTATATACGTGGAGAAACCAGATCAGAGAACATAGATTTCACTGACCAG
>JAPDJO010000005.1 GCA_029259115.1 Thermoplasmatota archaeon
TTCCCGAATTCCCTTACTTCGTTTCTTGCCAATTTTATTTCTTTCCTTGTCTTTCCATCATACGCATGTAATATCAGAAAAGTGGAAAGATTGTCCACCTCTCTGACCAAAGAGGGTAATTTACTCAAATTTATGACTACGACAGAGGAGTTCATCAGAACGGTATGGAGTTTTGGGAAAGGAAGTTTGTTCAGCACTTTTGTAATAGGAGAGATCTTGTAACCGTATGATGTGAAATATTCGAATGTAATTGGTTCATAAATCTCTGCTGATAGTCTTGCAAAACTCTCGGGATTCAAATAGCTGTTATTTTTGAGTAACCATACCGGCTGATAGTATCTTTTTATGAGATCGTAACCAGCTATATGCTCTTGTGTTGTAACAAGATAGCTGACATAGGGATAAATTTCATAAGACAACTCTATGGAACTCATACAACAAGAAGTGAATAAGACATCAATTTTCCTGCTTCCTCCGCATGTTACTATCTCAAGAGATTTTGCAAAGTCTGAAAGATTCAAACCTCTACCTTTTCTATCGTTGAATGTATACCATTTCCATCCAGTAGCTCCACTTGCAAATGTTATAAAAGCGTAATACTTGGAAGGGAAGGTTTGCATGACATCTCTGCAAAACCTTTCAAACGTTACTCCACTACTCATATCAACTTCTGATGGCCAACCCATGACATCGTTCAATATCACTGTCTGTCCATCTCTATCAAAGTAGAGTATCCTTGAGTCATTATATCTTGGACCATCAATTAAAACAATTAGATTAAAGTTAGGTCCAGATCCTATCTTTGAGAGATTCTCCATCAGCAGATCTGCATACGCATCCATACCTCCTGTTTCCCCACAGATGTAGTACATCACGGTCCAGTTTGTCAGAGATTCTTTGTCCCCCTCTGTAAATGTTGCTATAGTTGTCATGAAAAACAGGAAGAGTATGATGAGTAAGGTTTTCAATTTGATCATTATGAATATAATATAATTGAATCAATATAAATTTATAGCCAAACTAACTAACAATTTCTTTCAGCTTATCCATCTCAATTGCTCTCCTGATTTCCATTGCTACCCTCCTCCCTGTGCTCATCGGTTTTCTCCAGAGTGTGTTTCCATAGGGATGTCCAACAGACATGTGAACATTCGTTCCTCCTCCAACTCTTGGAGCAACGTCGTAGATGTAGAAGTTGAGATCTTTATCCACGCAGGTCTGCAGGCAGAATGGACCAATGATTCCATATTCGTAGTGTTCCCATGTTGCCTTGACGAAAGTTTCTCCAAGTTTGAACGCTTTTTCAAGGAGAGATTCTCTGAGTGTCGCTGAGTTATGGCCACATACTGTGTATTCAGGAATCATCTGGTGTTCAGGTAGACTTAACTGCTGATGAGCTGGCAATCTAACATGACCATCTAAGCTGGTTTCAAATCTCCAGTCTATCCCAAGGAGTTCGAGTTTGCTACCTTTTTCCTCTATTGGAGAGTAAAAGAAGTCTAGGTTGAATACTGGCCCTATGATGTACCTCTCTATCCTTGCTTTTTCGAGGTCTTCCTTGGTTATAACTCCCTGCCTGATGAGTTTCTCTGATTTTTCCTTGTACTCTTTGTAAGAGGAGCATGTGAAGAATCCTCTCTCCAGTTTCTTAACAGCATGATGGAGTTTAACTATGCAGAGTTCGTTGATATCTTCGGGATTTTCAATCTTCTCGGGGAAAGGGAGGCCAGCTTTTTCAAGGAGCCAGTAATAATCCTGCTTTTCTCCTCTCTCCTCAGTTCTGAGCAGAATTCTGGAACCGAACATCGGAACAAGAAAGTTGTTCTCTATTTCATCGATACTGCAGTAGGAAGTGAATGATCTGTTTGGGACAAATATAACGTTGTTATCCCTGAGTTTTTTCTGGTTTTCATCCTTCAAGATTTCGCTGAATTTATCGAATATCCATGTCTCATCTATACAACCCCTTACCAGTTTACCATTTTCTCTTATAGATTTGAAATACTCAGCATAGGCTTTCTCTCTGCCTTTCTGACATACAGCCAAAGTTCTGAATCCTTCCTCCACGGCACCATCACACACATCCAGAGCTGAATGAGATGCGATCACTCCAATTTTTACATCCTCTAAGTTATACTCATCTACTATACTCTGTATATCTTTTCTTGATATCATGACTTTAACCCCCTTTTTCTTGGGAATTGAGTTTGATGTTATAAATGTACCTGCCCGGAGGATTTTTATAAACAATGCTAGATAACGATACGGAATGAGATTCAATTCTAAATACAAAACTATAGTAAGGTTGATCGGCGCATCTCTGATTATAATCGGTATGACACTAGTAATAACGAGTCACCTAGAGTCTTTAAATATAAGGCCAGAAAACCTCTATGACAAAGCGCAAGAACTGATGATACAGTTTCTTGTGGGATCGATAATAGCTGCGGTGGGAACAGCCCTGATTGGTTTTACTCTAACTGGTTCAAAATATCATGAGACCAAAGGTTCAATTAAGATAAGATGTCCTCATTGCGGATATTTAGAAAGTGAGGATGCACTATTCTGTAGTAGATGCGGAAGAAGATTGTAGTTATCCAGCAAATTTTGCCCTTTGAGATAGAAGCAATGGTAATGGCAATCTATCTTGAGGATATCCTTTAGTTCTTTTCTTAATCAGTTCAAAAATATCCTCTAGAGTATACTCTTCTCTACCATCGTCTAACTCAGCCTTTCTGAATCTAGGTTTAAATTTCTCACTCTCCTTCTCTTTTTCTCCAACTACTATGATTATAGGAATCCACTCTCTTTCTGCCTCTCTTATCTTCTTTGCAACACTCTCCTCTCTATCATCTATATCAACTCTAACCTTGATACCATCTCCCATGTTTTCTAGTTCTTCTGCAAACTTCCTGCAATCCTCAACAAATTCCTGACCAACTGGAATAAATCTAACCTGTGTTGGAGATAGCCATAGAGGAAGCATCGGCTTTTCTCCCTTGTTCATCTTCATTGCTTCTCTTTCAAGGAGGGCATAAAGGCATCTATCAATACTTCCAGATATGCTCGCATGAAGAATGTAAGGATACTTCTCTTCCCCTTCCTTGTCAACATACTTTATACCAAACCTCTTTGCATTCTCTACATCTATCTGAACCGTAGATAAAGCGCTTGCTTTGTTCGTGGTATCTATAACATTAAACTCAAACTTCATCACGAAGTAAAAGTATCTTTCATCCCATATCTCAACCAGTGCAGGTCTTCCAACTAACCTCACCAACTCCTTTGCGAACTCCTTGTTCTCCTCATAAAAATCTCTTACAAACCTTATTGCAACCTCATAATCCAGACCAAGAGCTTTCATCCATCTCGTCGATGCCTCAAACTGCCTCTTGAACTCTGCTTTTGCCTGCTCCATATCTGCGCAGAGTGTATGCATATCAGGCATGGTAAATGCTCTCAATCTCCTCAATCCAGATAACTCTCCGCTCTGCTCCCTCCTGAAACTATAGTGCGTAAGCTCGTATAACCTCAACGGCAGATTCTTATAAGATATTATCATATCCTTAGCTATCATATACTGCCCGAAGCAAGCCGCAAATCTCAAGAAAAACTCCTTTTCATCAGATTTAACAATATACTGTCTGGCTGGAAACTTCTTTACATACTCACTCAGAGCTGGATGTTCGATATCATACATTATAGGCGTTTCTACTTGCATCCCTCCAAGTTCTTTACAGATCTCTGTCACGTATCTTTCAAGTAAACCTTTTACTAACCTACCTTTTGGATACCATCTGAAGTTTCCAGAATCGCTACTTTCTTCATAATCTACCAATTCTAATCTTCTCATTATCTTAATATGGGCAGGCTCTTTAGTTGCTCTTCTGCTTCCTTTGCTTTCATAGTCATATAGAATCTTGAGTTCAGGATAGTTTGAGTAATCGAAATCATCCGCATCCATGAGTTCTCCTTCAGGAGTTAGTATATACCAATGAGAAATCACTTCCTTCTCCTTTTCAACAGCTGTTTTTTCTCTTTTTGGAGATACGTCTCTTGATAATTCTGACAAGGGATGACCTTTACAGGATATCCTGAAAGCCTTGTACCATCCAAAAGGAGATCTCTTCACGTTGAAACTCGCTTTCAATTTTTCCTCTATACTCCTCAGAATTTCCATCGCTATTTTTGGTCTGGCAAGATCAGGTGAGAGATGGGCATAGGGGTAGAGCATTATGTTTTTTACCTTGAGCTCATTTGCGACTTTTTCTATCTCTTTGCAACTACTCTCTGCAGCTCCTTCAGGATCCTTTTCATCCTTTTTTTCTACAGCTATAAAAGCGACCAAAGCTTCATCCAGTCTACCTTTCTTTTTTTCCTCATCGATTTCCTCTGGATTCTTTATCGCTCTACTTTTGACCTCGTATTCTATAAAATCACTATGTATCAGCAGTAGTTTCATGCAAAACCAGAAAGAGCTTTAGCTTATTAAAGCTAATCTTTCAGTTATGGGGGAGGCGGCGGAGGTGCCCCACTAGCACAAGAAGTAGCGAGTGCATCCCCAGTGCAATCCCATCTCTCCGCCTGAGTTTCGAATTAAATTAGAGATTTATGAAATTTTCGCTTCGCTTCTTTCTGCAATTTTAGATTTCCCTGAGTAGATCTCTTATAGCTTTCCTTACCGCCTCATCCGACTCGTATTTTGGTTTCCATCCTAAAGATTTTATCTTCTCTATGTTGAACTGAAATCTAGGAACATCCCCCTTCCATCCTCTATCTCCACCTGTATACCTGAATTTGACATCTTTCAATCCCATCTCTTCCACGACCATTTTTGCTATATCATTAACCTCTGTTGCTCCTTCGGTACCAAGGTTAAACAGATTTATTTGATCAGAAGATCTTTCAAAACCAAATAGCATACCATCTATGCAATCACTGATGTAAAGATATGACTTCTTTTGTTTTCCATTTCCAAGAATCTCTAACTCTTTTGGGTTTTTCCTTAACTTTTTTATGAAATCAAAGATCACTCCATGCGTAGATCTTGATCCAACAACATTTGCAAATCTGAATATCCATCCCTTCATATCGAAGGTGTGACAGAAAGATGAAATCAACGCTTCACATGCAAGTTTTGCCGCACCATATACAGATATCGGTAAGAGAGGACCATAATCCTCTTTCAATGGTACAGGTGGAGCTTCCCCATAGACCGTGCTACTAGAAGAAAAAACTATATTTTTCACATCTCTCTTTCTCATTGCATCCAACAAATTATAGGTTGCTAGAATATCTATCTTGGATATCTCTGGCATTTTTTCTCCAAGTCTTACATCAGGAATAGCTGCCAAATGAAAGACAACATCATAACCTTCTTTCAACTCTCTATCTATTACATCACCATCCAAAAGATCAGCCCTTACCAGTTTGAAGTATCCCTTTCCTACATGATGTTGTATAAAATCTTCCCTACCAGAGCTAAAGTTATCATAAACTGTAACTTTTTCATATCCTTCATTGGCTAACCTATCAACCAGATGCGACCCTATAAATCCTGCTCCTCCAGTCACTAAAGCTCGCATGATGTCGCATATCTGGATACATTATTTAAGATTATTCACAAAAGATCGATTGTGAATTTTTAGAATTTCATACAACAAATCTTAGGTAAGCATTTTTCACTCCGTCATTGATTATGAATATCAAATGTGAAAAGATAAGCAATTATATGCACAGCTATTCACTACTTTTCCCTGTCACAATACCCTCTCGCCTTCTTTTGGTCGTATGACTTAAAAATGTACTGATTAATTCTTTCTGCACGTAGAGGGTGTAAGTGTGATAGTCCGGGAAGAGACAGTCGAGAGATGAAGGTAATGTTTCGGTTTAATCTATGTATCTTTGATATAGTATACAGGAAATTGAGGCCACCAAAGTCAATTTTTGTTTTTTCTGTTTTTTTGCCCCTTGAAGAACTTTCTCTCTCTATGGTACTTACATTATAACTCTTCTTTTTCTTCACCTCTAAGGTTATTTCTTTCCAATCACTCTCTAATCCAAGTTTGTACTCTACTGCTTTGGCCTTAACTTTGTATTTGCCCGGAGAAGAATACGTATGGGAGAACTCTATCCAATAACTCCGTTTGTAATCACAATATACATCCTCGCAGTCCGCTGTCCCATCGCCATAGTCTATTATAATCCTGTATTTGTTAATATATAGAGAAGGAGCAAATTCCCCACCGACACGGATTTTTATAGGTTTACCTACGTATGCCGGCTCCATTTCAGGCGAAACTTTATTTGGTTCGGGGGGGTAAAAACAGAAGTGTAGAGTGACGCTCTTTTTTACCTCTTTTCTGAGGGTGGGTTTGTCACTCCAGAATATAGGATCATCGTTCCTATAATACTGAGCTTTTAATACAATTTCAGTTTCTGGCCAGGAGTTTTCTGCATCCCACGGACGATCTTCTATATACATTCTTTTCTCCGGATGTTCATCTGTGGAGCAACTGTCATCCTTTCCCCATGTATCGTAAATGGTTACCTTATCTGAGACCTTACATGGATGCTGATATGACCCACCCAGAACTATGCTAAAGACCCACTTCTCTTTGTAATGACTGTCCTCTTTGATCTCCCAATCAACCCAAAATCTAAATCTTTCGGACGCTTCTTCTATGTGGGCTGGGACAAGGATAACATTTTTTTCTCTATCATAGTAATCCCCATAAAGTTCTATAGACGGGTTACCATTTATAATTTTGAGTTTCCCTATAACGATATCCTGTCCACCCAGAGGATCAGCTTTGACAATTGGAATCCTGTCGAGAGCCATTGTAGGCATTATAAGGAATAAAGAACACAATACTGGAACCAGTCTTTTCACCTTCACCATCCTAATCACCTTCGGATATAATCTCAAACTTTATTTATAAGTTTTTTATTTATAAATTTTTCTATATAGAAATCGTAGGGAGACGGACCCGCCGGGATTCGAACCCGGGACCTGCAGCTTAGGAGGCTGCCGCCATATCCTGTCTAGGCTACGGGTCCACCTCTACCGTAAAGCTAACGCTAGCATTACCCTGCAAGTCCCTTAATCTAACAACTTCTACTTCAATATTTCTGGATCTAAGATGCTCTTCAATCCCTGGAATATGCCCATCTCCAACAAATGCTATTATCTTTTCATACTCCCTGGATAATTCTTCCAATCTTTTCGCCATATATTCGTTCCTCTCATCTATCAAAACCCTCTTTAGAGAGGGAAAACTCTTTCCTATTTCTTCAATGACCTCATCTACTCTATCCTTAAACTTGTTGATCTCCTTCTCTATGGTCGATCTCCTGCCTATGAGACCAAATATGCCAGAGAAAATAATCCTGAATTTTTCTCTTAGACTCATACTCTTCCAGAACTTTCTGAATATCTCCTCTGCATCCATATCTATGAATTTTACAGGTATGCCTTTACTTTTGGCTAGATCTATTGCTGTAATCATCTCTTCTCCAACTCTTGTACCATACCACTCAGCTACTCTCTGTTGGAATTTGGATAAAATTCTGTACATGATAGGAATATTTCTGCTATCCTTGTCACCTGACATCATTGCTGCAAATCTTTTTTCATCTAGCTCGACGCACACAACATCTGGAGATTTTTCTTCTATTAGCTGAATGATCTTCGAAGACAGATCAAACACATGTCCCGTTCCTACTAGAATGATCATGCAAATTTGGGATAGGCTTTTATAAGAAAAAAGTATTCCAATTTTTCCCAAAACAGGTGATAGCCTTGGGAAACATAAAAACCCTGCATATAAAACAGGTAGCCATTCAGCTGGTCGAGAAGTTTCCAGATCAATTCTCAAAGGATTTTGAGCACAATAAAAAGAAGGTCGCAGAACTTACAGATATAAAAAGTAAAGAAGTGAGAAATAGGGTAGCGGGATATGTAACCAGATATTACACATTGAAATTCAGAAACACGTAACCCATTTTTGAGTAACAACTCAAGTTTTAATACTAACATGTTTTATGCCAACTTAGGGGGTTCTATGAACTCAGAGGACAAGGTAGAGAGAGCTATCAGAGATCTCAAGAATGGAAAGATGGTCTTAGTACATGATAGCGATGCCAGAGAAGATGAGACCGATCTAATACTACCAGCGCAGTTCGCAGATAAAGATTCTATAAAAACAATGCGAAAGGATGGAGGAGGTCTAATCGTTTTGATGATATCGAGCGAGATAGCAGAAAAGTTCGATCTCAAATACTTAGCAGACATCTATCAGGACATCTCAGATAGATATCCAACGTTAGGCAAGCTTCTACCTCTCGATTTACCATATGATACAAAATCTTCTTTCTCCATATCAATAAACCATAGAGAGACATTCACTGGGATATCAGATATAGATAGGAGCTTAACTGCTAGAAGATTTGCAGAGCTAGCTGGAAATGGGGACATCAATGATTTTGTCAGGGAATTCAGATCGCCGGGTCATGTTCCGATATGTATAGCTAGGAAAGGTTTACTGAGCGAGAGAAAAGGCCACACAGAGCTTGCTGTAACTTTGCTAAAGATCTCGAATCTTATACCAGTAGCCCTTGGTTGTGAGATGATAGGAGAAGATGGAAGGAGTTTGAGCAGAGATCTTGCAGAGAGATATGCGAGAGAGAAAAACCTTATCTTTCTAGAGGGGTATGAGATAGAGGAGGTAGCAGAAAAATGGTTAGAGTGCTAGCCACGGGTACATTCGATATAATACACCTCGGTCATATAAAGTATCTAGAAGAGGCAAAGAGTCTGGGAGATGAACTCATAGTTGTTGTTGCTCATGATAATACGGTAAAAAGAAAGAAACACAATCCGATAATGCCTCAAGAGGTGAGGAGAAAGATAGTGGAATCATTAAAACCTGTAGATAGGGCTGTGAATGGTAAAGATGGAGACATATTCGAGATAGTGAAAGAGATAAAACCAGACATAATAGCTCTGGGTTATGATCAAGATTTTGATGAGAAAGATCTTGAGAAAAAACTCAGAGAAATGGGAATAAACGCCAAGGTTGTGAGATGCAGTAAGTATAGTGAGGATGACCTCAATGGAACTAGAAGAATCATAAGGAAGATAGCGGACAGGTTGAAAGCAAAAGAGCTTTACACCGGTGAGGGAGATGAAAAGGATAGGAATAGCTGATACCACCTTTGCCAGATATGACATGGCGAAGGATGCGATAGATGAGTTGATGAAACATAGAACCGAAATCATCATAGAGAGATACACTGTTCCCGGGATCAAGGATCTACCGGTTGCGTGCAAAAAACTGATAGAGGAAAGGAACTGCGATATAGTCATGGCTCTCGGAATGCCGGGTAAGGAACCTATAGACAAGCAGTGTGCCCATGAAGCTTCTCTGGGGATAATGATGGTCCAACTTATGACCAACAAGCATGTCATAGAGGTTTTTGTCCATGAGGATGAAGCAAAGGATGATAAGGAACTAAAATGGCTAGCTGAAAGAAGAGCAAGGGAGCATGCTATAAATGTTATAAACCTTCTTTTCAAACCAGAAAATCTAACTAGATACGCTGGAAAAGGTTTGAGAGAGGGTTTTGAGGATGTTGGTTCTATAGAGGAAGGAGGTGTTGGTGTATGGAAAAAGAAACTATAAGAATTGGGGCTGTTGTCTCAGAGTTCCATTACGATATAACCATGATGATGCTCGAAAGAGCAAAAGAACATGCTGAATTCCTAGGTGCAAAGATAACAAAGGTTGTAAAAGTGCCTGGAGTCTTTGACATGGGGCTTGCAATAAAGAAACTCCTAGAGAGAAAAGATATAGATGGCGTAGTCACGCTTGGAGCTGTTATAGAAGGAGAAACCGAGCATGATGAGATAGTTATGCAGCACGCAGCCAGAAAGATAGCAGATCTGGCTATAGAGTATGGAAAACCGGTTTCTCTGGGAATATCTGGACCGGGCATGACAAGGCTTCAGGCAGAGGAAAGGATAGAAAGGGCAAAATCAGCTGTCGAAGCTGTCGTAAAGATGTGCAAGAGATTGAAAGAGATCTAATCCTCTTTCTCTCTATCTATCATCGAAAAAAGAGATGGTAGGTGTATAGTGTAAGATCCGTTCTTCTGTATTATTATAAGTTCTTCTTCCAGTAAGCTTTTTAGATCAAGTTTGTACCTGCCCGGCTCTTCTATAGTTATGGTTTCAGGTTCCTCATTCTTCTCTTCCAGCAACTTCTTAATCCTCTCTTCCCTCTCTTTTTCATCTATCCAGAATTTCTCTTTACCTTCTGATATCTCCTTAAAAACTTTCTTCACATCCTCTGGTTTAACATCTTTCAGATCTTTTTGAAATATCTCAGCAAATCTCTCTTCGATTTTGGATTCAACTTCCTTTCTGACCTTTTCCCTTTCCTCCTTGGACAAAGGCTCTTTGATATAGAAGAATCTCTTCCCCCCACACTTTGGACAACCTTTTAGCAAATAAGGTGAACCTTCCTCAAACACCTCTCCACAATTTAGGCACTGATGGGGCATAGCCTATACTCCTCTACCTGGAACTATTATAGTCTCTATAACCTTATCATCCTTTCTTATAGTTTTGAGAAGATTGGCTGGACCTATAACAGTTATTCTCGATCTCCTTATCCCCAGGATTCTCTGAAAGAAACCAACCTTTTCTTCTGGATAACCCTCCATCTCTATTCCTATGAATGTATCATGATCTATGGTTGACATCGTTTTCTTTATCAGATCAGCCTGTTCACTAGCTGTTAACCCAGATTCAAGAATCAGTATCTTTCCCTTCTTTACTTCCCCTATTATGAAGTCTATTTTTTCGGAGCTCGAGAGTTCATTCAATTTATTTCTAGATACAAGATTAACGGTTATCCCTCTAGCCTTCACCTCGATCTCCTCCTTCTCTTCTTACCAAAATGCTCAACCATCTTTGTGTACAACATATCCATATTATGACCAGTCAAAGCGCTTATAGGTACAACTGGATGTTGGGGAAACGCCGACTTTAGGGTTGCTGGACTTGCATTCTCTAGATCTATCTTGTTTGCAGCTATTATCACAGGGAGATTTCTCGCCTCAAGATTACCAAGTATAGTAACGTTTACTTGGGTAAATGGATCTTGGGTAGAATCCATGACAAGGACAACCCCATCTATGTCATCTAACCATCTTATAGCTTCTATAACTCCTTCGGTCGCTTCTTTGGCTCTTCGCCTTGCTTCCTCTTCGCTTAATCCATAGTTCAAAAAGTCTCTGAAGTCAACCTTTGTTGTTATTCCTGGCGTATCAACTATATCTATGATCAATGATGAGTTCCCGTTTTCTATCTTTATGTTTGATTTTGCTTTCGCTCTTCTGGTTTCGTGAGGTATATCTGATACGCTTCCTATGACTTCTCCACACCAGTCTCTTGCTATCCTGTTAGCGAGGGTTGTTTTTCCTACGTTTGGAGGACCATATATTCCTATCCTTGCATGCCTCCTTCCAAATATCCTTTCAAGGAATCTGCCAAGAGATGAAAAGCGAAACGCATCTATCAATCCCATCCCGCTTCCTCCAGAGTTGAGTATACTGTTTGAGTTTATTAGTTTAGCGGTTAGTATAATTTTTAAACCATAGATTTTGGATATTTACATAATTTTCTCAGAGGACAATCCTTACATCTTGGCTCCCTTTTCTTACAGTACTCCTTTCCTAGTCTAACGAGTAGAGCATGATATTCAGCAAAGATCTTTTGGTCTTTGGGGAGGGATTCCATGAAAATTCTTTGGAGCTGATCATAGTCTTTATCCTTGGTAATACCTAATCTCTCCATAATTCTCTTTGTATAGGCATCTATAACGAAAATAGGCTTTAGAGCAGAGTACAGAATCATGGAGTCTGCAGTCTCTTTTCCTATACCTTTAATACTCAGAAGTTCGTTCCTCAGGCTTTCTATATCTAGAGAGAACAGGTTTTCAAGTTTCCCTTCATATTTATCTATCACAAAACTAACAAAATCTTTAATCCGTTGAGCC
Source organism: Thermoplasmatota archaeon (assembly GCA_029259115.1). Classification (GTDB taxonomy): domain Archaea; phylum Thermoplasmatota; class E2; order DHVEG-1; family B18-G2; genus B18-G2. The sequence goes on from JAPDJO010000005.1 coordinate 12,063, forward strand.
TTTTGATTGTAATATCCAGAAGATCTTATTAGTCTTGCAAGGTCTTTTTTGTCTATATGGTTAAGTTTGTGAATATCCATTAAACCTTTTCTGTTCAGATTTTCTATAGCCTTCTCTACGTTCTTCCAGCTGGTGTTTTGTGTGAGTATCGCACCTACAACTATTTCCAACCGCTCTTTTTCTACCTTTGGCTTCTCACCTCTATGCTCTGGTTTATATTCTCCTTCTTTTGTTGTAGGCCACCATCCCTGTTCTCCGAAATGATCTAACAGAAGCTTGTAAATCTTGTATAGATCCACGAGACAGAATTGAATTCTGGATTAAAATTTTACAGTATTGTAATACCAACCCTTAAATATACTAATCATAATCTGACTGGAGTGATAGAGGTAAGTAATCTCAAAAAATCCTATGGAAACATAGTTGCTTTAGATGGCATATCCTTTGAGGTTAAAAAAGGAGAGGCCTTTGCCTTTCTTGGGCCAAATGGGGCTGGAAAGACAACGACAATAAAGATTCTCATGGGTTTTTTGTATCCAGATTCTGGGGAGGTAAAAATCTTTGGGAAAGATGTAGATAGGTATGAAAAGGAAATCAGAAAGAGAATAGGTTTTCTCCCAGAAGAAGTTGGATTCTATGAGAATTTGACTGTTTATGACAACATGGATTTCTATGCTAGATTGTTCGGTATTTCAAAATTAGAGAGAAATAAAATAATAAAAGAAACCCTTGAACGTGTAGGACTTCTGGATAGGAAAGATTCCAAGGTGAAAGAGTTATCTCACGGAATGAAGCAAAGACTGGGAATCGCACAATCCTTGATAAATCATCCAGAGCTTTTGATATATGATGAGCCAACATCAGGATTGGATCCAAGATCGAGCTATGAAGTCAGGAAGTTAATAAAAGATCTATTAAGAGAAGGTGTAACCCTGTTTCTATCATCTCATCTTCTCTACGAAGTTCAGCAGATCTGTGATACGGTAGCTATAATCGATAAGGGTAAACTGGTTAAGAAAGACAGGATAGAAAATTTAATCAGAGAGATCAGAGGCCAAACCATTAGAGTCAGAATAACCTGTCTCAATCTGAATGAAGATATTTTAAAAATAGCGAGAGAGGTTAGAGGAGTAACGAGGATAAAAGCATCAGATAAGACAATAATAGCCGACGTAAAAGATGAAGATACCATAGCGAATCTGAACTCAGCAATAACCAAGGCAGGCGGAAGAATAACAAAGATAGAGCACCTAACACCAGACCTTGAACAGATATTTCTCAAGCTCACAGGTGAGAACAAATGATGATATCACTTTTATCGATATGGGAAATATCGAGGAAGGAGTTTTATGAACATCTAAAGACAAAGAGATTCATTCTGATTTCAGGCTTATACGCTCTAGGTTTTATACTATCCATATGGATTTCATCTTATTACAACACTTTAACTTCTAGAGATTTTTTGGAAATCCTGGCTGCCTCACATTCTGTAACATCCATATTCTATGCTATCCTTCCTATAGCTTTATCATATGATCTCATATCAAGAGAAAGGATCAACAAGTCGATTTATCTCCTGCTTTCGAAACCTGTTAACAGAGAGGAGGTTGTATTGGGCAAATTTCTAGGAGTGTTTCTGGTAATATGCTCTATCCTGATTCCTGTTGTTACAATAGGATCAGCAATCTTTTCCTTATACCATGGTACTCCATCTCTCCATGATCTATCAAAATCCTATCTCTATCTTGGAGCTATAATACTGGCAACCTTATGTTATATATCCTTATCTCTTCTATTCTCAACATTCTCTAGATCATCTGCAACTTCTCTTATATTATCCCTAATAGTAGGATGGTTTGGACTAAGCATGATTTATCCTCTGTCTGTGATGTATAGAGCATTTTCGGGAAATGTATCTGGAATTCCATGGTATGTAAAGATAGCATACGCTATATCTCCATATAACAATCTCAACTCAGCTCAAAGGATAATCTCAAAACCTCTCTATCAGAATCCACCTATATCAGTGGAGCAATCGATATTTTCTCTCATCGTTTTTCTCGTAGTTACGTTACTCCTATCTTTAATTATATTTAAGAAAGAGGACCTAAGTTAGATAGCAACGATAAACTATAAATAAGGGAAATATGATATGCGTTTTGCTTCTATAAAACCGGATTTTGAGGAGTTACTATGCAAGAGGAAAGGGTTAAGGAAACCGGAACAACAACCTTAGGATTGGTTTGCAAAGATGGCGTAGTAGTAGCTACAGAGAGAAGAGCTACAATGGGGACCATGATAGCCCACAAAGTTACAAAGAAGCTTTTCCAGATAGATGAACATCTTGCTCTGACAACCGCTGGTCTAGTTGGAGATGTCCAAGTACTAGCTAGATACCTAAGTGCAGAAGCAAAGCTCTACAGACTGATGAGAGAGATACCTATGCCAGTAGAGGCAGCTGCTACGCTTATGGCAAACATCCTGAACCAGAGCAAATTCTTCCCATACTATGTGCAGCTCATAATAGCTGGCTATGATCTAGAGGGTCCTCATGTATACTCTCTAGATGCCGCAGGCGGAGCGATACCAGATAAGTATGTATCTACAGGATCAGGTTCACCCTATGTCTATGGAGTCTTAGAGGACCATTACAAAGATGATATGAGTGTAGATGAGGGTATTGACCTTGCTATAAGAGCTATATCCGCTGCAATGAGAAGAGACTCTGCTTCTGGGGATGGCATAGATGTTGCTGTTATTACAAAGGAAGGCTTTAGGTTTATACCTGAAGATGAGGTTAAGAAGAGAAGAGAGAGGTTGGAAAAGAAGAAGGCATAGAATCTATTTAGAGCGGATGAGGAATGACAGTAGAGGATGTTCTTAGAGAGATCAAGGTAAAGGTAAAAGAAACTATACCCAGTGATATCCAGATCACAGACGTTGAGTTTGAGGGTCCACTTCTAGTTATCTACACAAAGCATCCCCAAAAGTTTGCTGAAAAGGAACATTTGGTAAGGCAACTTGCAAAGATGTTACAGAAGAGGATAACTGTGAGACCAGATCCATCCGTTTTGACAGATTCAAAGGTTGCTGAGAAGAGAATAAAGGAGATAATACCTGATGAGGCAGGGATAACAAATCTCTACTTCCAGCCTGATGTTGGAGAGGTGATTATAGAGGCTGTTAAGCCAGGCGTCGTCATAGGCAAAAAAGGAGCCTTGCTTAACCAGATAAAGAAGGAGATAAACTGGACACCGAGAGTGGTTAGAACTCCACCTATCCAATCGAAAACGGTTCAGGAGATAAGAGCCTACCTCAGAACAGTATCAGAGGAAAGAAAATCCATTCTCAGACAGATAGGGAGAAGATTGCATAGGGGAGTATCTGAGAATGAGAAGTTTGTCAGGGTTATAGCTCTTGGCGGTTTCAGAGAAGTTGGAAGATCCTGTGCGATGCTTCATACCAAAGATGCAAAGATACTTATCGATGTGGGTCTTGATGTCTCCTCAGATGCTAATGGCTCTCCATATCTAAATCTGCCTGAAGTTTTACCTTTAGAGACCATAGATGCAGTCGTAGTTACGCATGCTCATCTAGATCATTCTGGTCTTGTTCCTGTTCTCTATAAGTATGGATACGATGGCCCGGTTTACTGTACTCCTCCAACCAGAGATCTCATGACCCTATTACAGATGGACTACCTCAAGGTAGCTGTTGCTGACGCAAAGAAAACTCCATACTCCTCCGAGCATATAAGAGAATTGCTAAAACACTGCATTACTTTGAATTATGGAGATACGACAGATATAGCTCCAGGTGTGAAGCTTACATTACACAATGCAGGTCATATCCTCGGCTCTGCGGTAGCTCACTTCCATATCGGAGAAGGTTTGTATAATATAGTTTTCACTGGGGATATAAAATATGAGAGAACATGGCTGTTCGATCCTGCTGTAAACAGATTTCCTAGAGTAGAGGCTGTTGTGATGGAAGCTACTTATGGAGGAAAAGCGGATCTCCAGCCATCGAGGAGAGAGGCTGTAGAGAGACTCAGAGATATCGTTCAGAGAACATTAAAGAGAAAAGGAAAGGTTCTCATACCTGTCTTTGCTGTTGGTAGATCTCAGGAAGTGATGATAGCTTTAGAGAATATGATTAGAAATGAGGAGATACCCAATGTTCCAGTTTATCTGGATGGTATGATATGGGAGGCTACAGCCATACATACAGCCTATCCAGAATATCTAAACAATCATCTGAGAAGCTTGATTCTGCATAAAGGAGAGAATCCTCTTCTATCTGATACATTTGTTAGGGTTGATAGCTATGACATGAGACAGGAATTACTTGGAGATCCAGATCCATGCATAGTTCTAGCAACCAGTGGTATGCTTAATGGAGGCCCTATAATGGAATATCTGAAAGCATGGGCTGAAGATGAAAAGAATACCTTAACATTTGTAGGTTATCAGGCGGAGGGTACGTTGGGAAGAAGAATCCAAAAAGGATGGAAAGAAGTACCTCTTAGTGTGAGAGGAGTATCCGCTACAATAAAGATAAAGATGGATGTCGAGACATGTGATGGATTCTCTGGGCATAGCGATAGAGGTCAACTCATAACATATCTTAACAACATGTCACCAAAACCAGAAAGAGCGATATTCTGTCATGGAGAAGAATCAAAATGCCTTGATCTAGCATCAACTATTCACAGAAGATTTGGCATCCCAACAGTAGCCCCACAAAACATGGAAGCTGTTAGGTTGAAGTGAAAACCTAATAATTTAGTTAGGATTTGTACTTATTCTAATAGATACCCAACATTTAAAAGGCACTATGAATTATAACTTTATGATTATGAGTAAAAGAAAAAGAATATACAATCCTGTTACTGGAAGATACTACACTATTAGACAGAGGACTACAAAGTTTGGTAGAAAGGGACAAATTAAAGGATTGTGGAAGCCACCAAAAAAGTTAATGAGAAAATCCTTAATCGATCTCATTTTGGGCAAATAGAGTTATGAAAAAAGTATTTCTAGATTCCAACGTGATTGCAAATTGGATACTTATAAAGGACTTAAGCGAGAAGATAGATGAATTTAAGAATGAAAGGGTACTTAGGAGAAGATTTGAAAGTATAAGTTTTTCACACACCTTGATTGAAGCTCTCCTCTTTTCTGATAAATACAAGGTTGAAACTTCAAACTTGGCAATAGCTGAAGTCTACCATGTAATCTACAATGAGATAATTTCTCTTAGGCTATATCGCAATGGAATTCCTTTGACTCTTTGGTCAAAGATGAGAGAAAAGCAGAAGTTAACAGAGGAGGACAAGTATCTGATAAGAGAAACAATCACAAGATACATTGGTGAGTTGGAAGAAAATGCAGACATTATAAACGATAAGATAGATCGAGAAGTATATCCAAAATTAGTCCTTGAATATGGGTTAAGAACACACGATGCTGTTTTACTAACAACTGCTATATTAGATAGATGTAGCTGGTTTATAACTAATGATAGGGAGATTGTAAGTTTATGCAAGAAGAAAAGGAAAACTCGGTTTTCAGAAATGTTCAAAATCGTTTTAGATCTCCCACAAAACTTCCTGCGTGTTGTGAAATAGATTTTAGGATTGATGTGTAGAAAAACCGAGAGCGCCGCCTGCCGGATTCGAACCGGCGACCTCTCGGTTAACAGCCGAGTGCTCCACCAGCTGAGCTAAGGCGGCGGCGCATTAGGTAAAATAAAGTTTCACCATAAAAGGTTTACCAGTTTCCCATCGATTCGAATTCTATCTCTCTCCTCTTCCTCTGCAGATATTTGTAGACGGTTCCATGCTTACTGCCATTTATCAGCATCTCTATGGCTGTTCTTATGGCTTCCATGAATTCTATAGAGGTTATAACCGCTACCGTATGTCCATAGACAGAGATTATGGAGTCTGTCATGTTCTCCAAAATCCTTTTTGTTCTACCCTCTCTTCCTATTATCCTACCTTTTACCCTCCTTATATGACTCTCCTTCCTTCCAACATAGTCTCTAAGATCAAAGAGGATAAAATAGGAATCATCATCAAATAATCTGAATGCATGCTCTGGAGAAAATCCTCTTCCGATAGCTACAACGATATTCTCTACCTTGAGAGATGCCAAAGGATCTTCTGCATTTGAATCATCTATCTGTACTTCCCCAGAGTTTGAGTCTATCTTCAGCTTTATCTTTGTCTTTCTCTCAATCTCTTCTTTAACCTCTCCCTTATGCCCTATGAGCACCCCTATTCTATCTCTTGGGATCCTTACATACCTCATAGCCTTACAACCTATCTATTCTTAATGATCTTATTAAAAATCTTTTCGGCATCCTCTTCTATGCCGTACCTCTTGAAGTAGTTTACTATGTTTCTTATGTCTCTAGCTAGAAACTCCATGGCCATGGGATGCTCACTGATCACGCCCTGCGCCAGATCTATGAGATAGGGGATATCATCGAAATAGAGTATATTGTACTCGCTGAGATCGCTGTGTATAAGATCTCCCTCCACGAACATCCTTTCTATATATCCTAAAACCTCCTTGTAAATCTTTTCCGGTTTGCTCAATTTTACGCTTTTCAGCAAAGGTGCTGGAGATACTTCATCACCTATGTAACTCATGACAAGAATATTCTTCCAAGCTCTTACAGGTCGAGGAGCTGGAATATTTAGATCTTTCAAAATCTCGAGGTTTTTGTATTCTTTCCTCACCCACTGATGTATTATCTCTCTCTTACTTTTCTCTACAGTTGAGAATCTGGGATCTCCTTGGATGTAGTATATCATCCTCTTGAAATTGGATGTAGCTATCCTGTATACCTTGACAGCTATGATTTTTCCTCTGGGAGTTACAGCTCTGAAAACGTTAGCTTCTTTCCCTGTAGATATGGGAAAATCTACATAATCTATGATTCTATCGGATATTAGCTTTCCAAAAGCTAGAAGGGTAGGTCTATCAAAAACCTCATTCAATGTTTTCCTATCAATACCTATCCTATTCTTTATCTCCTGAATCTCCCTATCTATTTCCCTTAAAATATCCTCATCAACATCCATACTAGAACACATCTAACTCCTTGGGTAAAATTCCTCTTCTACTTAGATTCGATGCCTGAATATGAGTGTATCTGAAGATTATATCGGCCTTCTCATCCTCAACATCCCATGGTTTTATTATTACAAGATCTCCATTTCTTATCCTCTGTTTCCTCTTTATTCTTCCGGGTATCCTCGCTAATCTTACCTTTCCATCCTCACATATAACCCTTGCTCTAGATCCCCCCATCATCTGATCAACTATACCAAACATCTCCTTATTCTCTCTCCTGGGCAAAGGTGTACGAAGATACTCCTCTTGCTCATTTGTTTCCTCCTTCCTCATACCAACACCCTCTAAAGACCAAGATCATCAGCTATAGCTTGCAGAGATTTCAGGGATATTTCCAGAAATTCCTTGAGAGGTATACCAAAATCGTAGCATATACTTATCTTCCTTCGATCGGCACCTCTAGCAAAGCTCTTATCATCAAATTTCTTCATTAAAGTCTCAACCCTGACCTCTGATAATTTCTTGGATGGCATCACTAGGGCTGTTGCTATTATCAGACCAGATACAGCGTCTGCAGCAATCAAAGCCTTTTCTAAGCTTCTCGTGGGCATTTGACTTGTGTACTTGTAGTTGTGAGCCTTTATTGCATCTAGTATCTCTTCTGGAACCAAACCTTTTAACATCTCACAAGCTACTACGCCATGCTCCATGGGATCGTCTTGAGTATATTCATAATCCAAATCATGTAACAATCCTGTTAATCCCCATATCTCCTCATCTCTACCTAATCTTCTGGCTAAACCTCTCATTATGGCTTCTACGGCGAGAGAATGCTTTATCAGATTCTCATCTCTGATGTATTTTCTAAGGAAAGCCAAAGCCTCTTCTCTTGTTATCATTCAAATAAAGAAGGTAGGGTTTGATATTTTAAGGTTACTGTTGATAAAATCTAAACTTCTTAACCGTAATATTTAAAACAGCCTCTCCTTTCAGGGTATGAGAGTTATGGAGATAAAGGTTATTAAGGACAGGGCTAAAGAACTGGAATTAGAAATAATAGGTGAGGATTCAACAATTTTGAATCCGATAAAGGAAAAACTTCTGGAAAGAGAGAATGTCGTTTACGCTGAATATTCGATAGAGCATCCAATACTCTCTAATCCAAAGCTTTACATCAAAACGAAAAATGCAAATCCCAAGGATGAACTCAAGGCTGTACTCAAGGAATTACAAAAAGAGTTTAAGTCTTTTAGAGAGCAGATAGAGAAGACAAAGTTATGAATGCTTCTGATGATGAAAGGAAGATAGGAATAGATGTCTTTTATACGGATGTAGAGGGTATAGGAGGGAAGCTTAGATCGAAACCAGAGGATTTTAGAGTTGTAGAGATACCTAAGGACATATCTGCAGATGAGGAAGGGGATTATATCATACTGAAAGTGACATCAAAAAACTGGGAGACAAACCATCTCATTAGGGAGTTGGCAAGGAGATTGGGAATATCTAGGAAAAGAATAAGCTTTGCAGGAACTAAAGATAGAAGAGCTGTAACCACCCAGCTCCTTTCCATATACTATCCAGACAAAGAGTTGCCAGAGATTAAGATTAAAGATATTGAGATAGAGTTTGTATGTAGATCAAATAGAAGGATAGAGATAGGAGACCTTATTGGAAATGAATTCCAGATAGTTATAAGAGATGTAGAAGTTGGTAAAGAAGAGGCGAAAAAAAGGATAGATGAAATTAACAAGGAACTGAAAGAGATAGGAGGATTTCCAAACTTTTATGGCTTTCAAAGGTTTGGGAGCCTTAGACCTGTAACTCATATTGTTGGAAAGGAAATTGTGAAAGGAGATTTTGATAGGGCTGTAGATCTTTATCTGACATACACGACAGATAAAGAAGATGAGACATACAGACTAGCTAGAGAGAGATTTTCCAAGGAGAGAGACATATCAAAAGCTCTATCATATTTTCCTAAACATCTCAACTTTGAGTTAACTCTTCTAAATGAACTCAAGAAAGGAAAAAATGCGATAGAGGCTTTACAATCCTTACCAAAAAACCTTCTCATGATGTTTCTCTATGCGTATCAATCATACATATTCAATAGGATACTAAGCGAGAGAATCAAAAGAAAACTACCTCTAGGTGAGGCTATAGAGGGGGACCTTATAGTTCCTGTCAGTAAATACGGGGAAGAGGAAGATATCATACCCGTTAATAACAGAAACATAGAAAAAGTGAATCGCATGATAAGACTTGGAAAGGCTGCTGTTACTGGTGCAATCGTTGGTTATGATACTAGATTTGCAGAGGGAGAGATGGGAGAGATAGAGAAAAGGATAGTTGAGGAAGAATCTATAGATGTGAGAGATTTTATAGTCCCAGAGATACCTTTTCTTTCATCCAAAGGAGGAAGAAGAGCCTTAGTTTCTCCCTATAAAGATTTCAGCTACAGATTCCTAGATAATTCATCTGTAGAGATGAAATTCTTCTTGAGAAAAGGATCTTACGCGACATCTCTCCTTAGAGAGTTTATGAAATCAAGAGATATAAGAAATTACTGAGATTCTGTTAGAATTATCTCTCTCTTTCTCTTCTTGAAAGTGATTTCAAAGTCCTCAAAAAGCGGATCTCTTCCTAAAAGAACAGGAATATCACTGCTATCTGTAACAAAAACATCAACATCATTGTACTCTATCTTCTCGCTATCTTTTCCTATAATCATCTTCAATTTAGTCCTTCTTATACTGGTAAATCCGCCTGCCGTCTTTGCTATCTCGGCTTCCTCTACGTTCACCCCCAAAAACTCCGCTATAGCTCTTGGAATAACTATGCTGTCTCCGCCCGAATCTATTAAGGCAGCGATTACTGGCGTTTTCCTATCTTTATGTACAAATTGGACTGGTAGAAGAGGATAGTGTATGTATGGAAACGTGTAACTCTTTCCCATCATTGGGGTAAAATAAAAAGGACGTTAAATACGTTATTGATTAATCTTCCACCAGTCTTAGATCGTATGGCAGCGGAGGAACCTTTGCAATTGTTATCTCATCTACAGGAAATTCCTCTGCACTTTTCAGTATCTCTTCAAGATCTGGACTGTGATTCACTACCTTATCTCCAAAAAGTAAAACCCATTCTCCCGAGAACTTTTCTATATCCTCTTTATCAAGCATCATAAGCTACAAGATGTTCTTACCTTAAAAATTTTTCTAGATAAGATATGCAATTTTTTTGGAATTTCAGTCAGATATAGCTAGTAATATGCCAAGTGCGCCGAGTAAAATGAAAGGTACAGCAACAGAGTAACTCGATATGTCAGTCCAAGAGTTGTAGATTGAGGACCACAGTATATAGAATACTAGACCAAAGAGTAGAGAAAGTACAGACAAGATCCCTTTCCAATTCATCAATTTTGAGATTTCCATTTTGCATCACCTTCGATATTGGGAGAGGAAGATGGGAGCACTGGGATTCGAACCCAGGTCCGCGGGTCACCTCTAGGGTCATCGCTCCAGTTAATCATCATGGGGTCAGATGACCCTCTTCTAATCATCCCCTAACTGGAGCCCGCGATGATGCCTGGCTACACCATGCTCCCATCTTATATACTATTATCTCCTCTGCCTACGGGCTCTCATCTCCCTTCTCATTCTCTTCTTTCTCCACTTCCAGCGCATCTTGCCTCTCTTTTTCCATGCCCTTGAGCTTCTCTTCATCTTGATACCTCTTCTAAGCGCCCTAAATACCTTATTATATATATAACCATTTACCATCCTAGAGAGCGAAACCAACAGAGCGCGGTTTTTTGGCTTGTTGACCAATTTTTCTCCTTATAGATTAAACGGACGCGGCGGGATTCGAACCCGCGACCACTGGCTTAGAAGGCCAGCGCCCTATCCTGGCTAGGCCACGCGCCCTGAATATAAAATAGAGAAATGAATATTTTAGTTATTCGTAAGGTGCAGCTTCCTGAATGAGATCCACATGACTGAGTAACATTCTTCTACAGCAGTACCTTGTTATTCCAAGATCATCCAGTATCTCCTTTGGAGTCTCTTTCGGTTTCTCTCCTTTTTCTATCGCTTTCTTGTACTCCTCGTATCTTCTCTCGAACTCCTCATAGGCTGAGCCTATTACCTTACCGCAGGTGAAACATCTTACCGGAATTATCATCAAATCACCTGTAGGATTTCTGTCTCTTCTTTCTCGCTCCTCTTCCAAGAGGTTTCTTTGGTTCCTTCCTTCTCGGATCACTTACAAGCAAACTTCTATCGTACTGGATATACATCTCTTTCAACTTTTCGTCTTTTGTAAACTCAACCAAGCCCTTTGCTATCGCTGTTCTCACTGCATATGCTTGTCCCATTACGCCGCCGCCCTCAACATTCACTTCTATATCCACAGATTTCCAGTATTTGTTTGCCATAACTAAAGGCTCCATGATCTTCCATCTCGCTACCTCTGGCTGGTATATCTCTAGAGGTATGTTGTTTATCCTAACTCTACCTTTTCCTTTCTTAATATATGCCCTAGCTATTGCGGTCTTCCTCTTTCCAGATGCTACTATCGTTTTTTTCATATCTTAGCACCCAAATATCTTGATAGTTCTTCTATTGTCATATACTTGTAGGGTTTCTTTTCAGGCAATCCAATTCTTTCCTTTTCAACATCTTTATACTCTTCAGGTACTCCAATATAACATTTCAACCTCTTTAAGGCTTGTCTTCCTTTTGGTTGTTGATAAGGAAGCATGCCTCTTACCGTTCTTTTCACTATGAGATGAGGCATTCTTGGGAAGAATGGCCCCTTCCTCTGCGTACCAATCTCTCTCTTATTCTTATATTCCTCTTTTATACTCTGTTCATCTCCAGTTATTATAGCTTTTTCAGAGTTGACTATAGCTATCTCCTCTCCATTCAGTAATCTCTTTGCAACTATGCTCGCCATCCTTCCTAGTACAGCTCCAGATGCGTCTATTACTGTTACCATGATCCCTACCCTATTATTCTAACATTCTTTCCTTTTGGATTCTCTTCAACCAGCTCAGATATGGATATGCATCTTCCGCCAGCCCTCTCTATCTTTTCCCTAGCCTTCTGTGAGAATGACCATGCTGCTACAGTTATCTTTTTTGTTAGTTCCCCAGATGATAATACTTTCCCTGGGACAAGGGCTATCTCATTCTCGTTTACATACTTTTCTATCTTGCCCAAATTTACCTCAGCCCAGTTTCTCAAAGGTCTCTCCAATCTTTCAGCAATATCTTTCCATATAGGAGCATCATTCTCGTACGATTTTTTCTTTAGTTCATTAATTAAGTTGATGAGCACAGGATTTGTTTTCCTGATCTTTTTTGCCATCTGATCACCAAAGAGTGGGGTAGTGAAATAGAGAGTGATTTATAAGATTTATGGGGAAATGATTAATAACCTCTTTTAAATGGCTTACCCATGAAACCCTTAATAGCTGTGTGTGGTAGCGATGAGGATGATGAGAATCTCGGTGATAAAGCACTCAAAATCGCCGAGGAGATAGGCAAAGAAATAGCAAAAAGAGGAGCTATACTGATATGTGGAGGCAGAGGAGGAATAATGCAATCAGCATGCAAAGGAGCCAAGGAAGGTGGAGGTATTACTATAGGGATATTACCTTTCTCCAAAGGAGAGGCAAATCCTTATGTTGATGTAGCTATAGAAAGCGGGTTAGGTCATTTTAGAAACTATATAATCATAAGTAGTGCAGATGCTGTAATTGCTATATGTGGAAGATGGGGGACATTGAACGAGATATCAACATCTATAATTCTAGGAAAACCCACAATTCTTGTTAAAGGAACTGGGGGAGTTGTTGACGAGATAATAGAAAATAAAATTCTGGAGAACATAGAGGGAAGGTATCTCATTGCAAGGGATGCAAAAGAAGCTTTGGATTTAGCTTTCAGATTTATTAGATGATATCCAATAATCTAAGAGTTTGAACTCCTTTTGGAGTTATCCTTATAGCTTTCCAGTTTTCATCTGGTGCTATTTCAACCATTTCTTTTTCTTTCAAATCGAGAACCTCTCTGTCTATATCTCCTCTTCCAAGTCTTGATATCAGCTCCTCTTTGGTCATAAATTTATCAAAATGTTCAAGCCCCCAGGCGTAGAGTATTCTCAATATCTTTCTCTGTATATCGCTAGCTTCCTCCACACTTATTAATCTATAAGTTTTTCTATATAAAGTTTCTCACTAGTATATGGATACAAGATAGTCAAAATTCTTTTCAAACACACTAGCTTGTTCCTGTATCGCCATTTCAGCCTCGTTCACATCCATATCTTTTACCTCTATCGCATAACTTGCAAATCTCCCAAGCCAGAGGGGTTTTAGAGCTTCTAGGAGAAGAAACTTATCTGTATCTCTGTTTAGAAGCTTATATGAGGCTGCAAAATTGTAAACAATTTTAGACCAGAGGTCCGCATCTAATAGTTTTATGTCCTTTTGGGTTTTTTCCAATTTCTTCTCGAGATCTTCAGGGAGATACATATGTACAATTTTTTTCATCTCGTTATATCCTTCTTTGAATATCTTTATGAGATTATCAAGATCAATCTTTACAGGTATTGGCTTTTGGGTGAGCCCAGCTCTGTAGGCTCTCTGATGGTAGAATCTTTTTCTATTTTTCCACACATTCTCGTAGTACTTTGCAAGGTCAAACATTTTACCTGTTACCTGTCTGAACATCGGTATCAAAAGTTTCTCAGGCTCTAGGTATCTGGTTGTGGACTCATGAATCTTCTGAGTAAACAAACTTTCCTTGACCATCATACCTTCGGCTGCTGCTACAGTTACAATGAATATGTCTATACCAAAATCAAATGGGAAAAGAGGATGATCCAAAAGCTTTTCATATAGATCTTTGGATAGTCCAAACTCACCCGCGATGGGTTGTCTGATATCAACCCCATAGACAGCCCTTGTAAATGGATAGGCTAGAACATTCGTTATAACTCCGTCGTATTTATGTCTGATATAGAACGGAACGGTAAGATCAGCTCTACCATATATGATCGGACCCGCTATCGATTCAATCCATTTCGGTCTTATACTTAATAGATCTCCATCAACAAGTACCAAAACCTCAGCTTCTAAGTATCTCGCTATTTCCATTATCGTTCTAATCCCTGCGCCTTTCCCTTTTCCCCCTATATCCTGCGTTATTATCTTGCCTATGCTGTTATATGTCTGAAAGAGTTCCGCCATCTCCATTGTTCTATCATCTGAAGGACCAATACTCACAGCTATACATTTTCTATAATCTGGGAAATAAGAATATAGTCCTTCATTTACGACATTCAGAACATGAAGAACGGTTGTCTCCACGTTTTTACAAAGAACTCCAACAACGATATCTGTTGGTTTAAATTTATCACATTTTTTAATTAAATCCTTTGGCAGTTCTAGTTCTCCCATCCTCTCCTCATCCATGTTATGATTGGAGAGAATAAAAATATATCGATGATTTAAGTCTATTTCTCGTCCAGTATCTCCTTTATACTCTTCTCAAATTTCTCCAAGAGTTTGCTTAGAACCTCAGCCTTAACTAACATAATTCCCCAGAATTCGAGGTCCCCTCTTCCCAATATTAGTAGCTTGTCTCCAGGACCTATACCATACTTTCTTCTAACCTCTGCGGGTAAGGAGATCTGTCCCCTCTCTCCAACGGTTGCGCTCCCATAAAACTCGAATCCTTTTAAATCTCTTTTACTCATCACTATTCGTATGAGATTTCATATATTTATGTTTTTTCATGAAAATCATAAAAATTTAATATTCGAAACCAAATATAGTTATATAACAATATTTATACAATAGGATAGATAAAAATGTTGCCACAACTTGCCAAAATAGTCGAAAAGAAACCTTATGCCGTCATATTAGCTGCTACTCTAATAACTATAATCTTCTCCCTTTTCATACCCATCATGGAAAGTGGCACAAATATGGAAGATTTCCTTCCGGATGATGAGGTAGTGAGAGCAAATCAGAAAGTGCTTGAGTATTTTGGGGAAAGCTATGAGGTTTTGATGGTATATGTTAAAGACAAAAACGTAACTCAACCTCAGGCCATAAAGGAGCAGAAACTTATAGCTGAAAAACTTTCAAAGAAAAGATTTGTAGAGGGAGTAATCTCTTTGCCTTTCTTCTTAGAGCACGTATGCTATATGGAGTATGGAAAAGATATAGACAATTGCAGTTATCAGGAGATATCAGATGCATTTAAAGATGTAATGAGTGAGAAAAAGAGTATAATTTTATTAGCTGAACCAGATCCAAGAGAATCAAATATACCCGCATTTGCGGATATAAAAAATGCATACTTGAGAGAAGACAATAGCAGATTAATCTTTACAATAGAAGTTCAAGATTTGTCGAATTTGGACATAAAAGAGTTACCAGGTCTAAGCAATTCGATAGAATGGAGCATATCCTTTGAGAACCGCTTTATTCCAGATAAGATGAAGATATCTTATAGAGTATCTGCGAGATTAGAACCCAAATCTGTATGGGTATTTGGAGAGAGATATCTACAAAATCTTAGACATATTGTCACCAATCTTGACCTAAAGAGAAATCTTGATCATTACGAAAGAAACGTTTATCTTTGGATAAAACCACCAAGAAAGGGCCTTTATATTCCTATAAAGCTGAAGAATTCAACCTTTGATATTGATCTGGAAAGAAACAGGATAATCATAAATGTAAGCAGAGACGATCTCAGATCCTTCGGAATAGCACCCAAGTTTGGAAACATGGAATTGCCAGCAAAACTGGAAAAGATGCGGATAGAAACTAGATTTTATGGTCTATCGAGATTTAATCTTCCATGGTTTAGACTTTCTGTAGATTCATCTCTTCTATCAAAAATGGAGAAATGGTTTGAGAGTAGGAAATTACTAAAAGCTCTATATGAGAAGGTATTGGAGAGATTTAACATAAGCATAGAAGATGCTAGCAAATTCACACAATATACAGACAAAAACCATACCCTATCTCTTTTGGATGTAGATAAAAACTGGAAAACCTTAGATACTGCACCAAATAGAGGTTACTCGAAGGAAACATTTCTTCTAAAGCCTGAATTCATGAAAGACTTGAAAGAATCTATACTCAGCTTCTTACCGAAAAATGGTTACGATTCAACCCTAATGATTGTTCAGATAAACGGAACTATAAGCAGAGAAACTTTGAAAGAACTGAGCAAAGAGATAGGCGATCTTCTAGGAGAGGAAAGCAAGAATAAGAGTATCAGCTTTGAAGTCACAGGTTCTGGTATCATCTCTTACCAAATAGATAAATTGACGAGTAAGTCCAACTCTATAATAGCGCCAGGCATATTCATAGCAATAATGCTGATCCTGCTTCTAAACTTCAAAAGACCATCCTATGTGTTTCTTCCATTGTTGGGCTTGGGCATATCCATTATATGGTTATTTGGGACAATGTCCATCCTTCACATAAAATTCAATACGATAGCGGTAGCCTTGGTTCCATTAATAATGGGTCTCGGTGTGGACTATTCCGTTCACATGTTTCACAACTATAGGGCTGAGATATCAAAGGGATCCACACCTGCAAAGGCAATAGCATCTTCAATAAGAGATGTCGGTACAGCTATGTTTTTAGCTACGATAACCACGTGCATAAGCTTCCTTTCCTTCCTAACATCTTCAGTTCCTCCAGTGAGAGATTTTGGTATCCTCTGTGCTATAGGAATAATATATACGTTTATCGTGACAATATCCCTTCAAGCATCACTGAGATACATCCTTGATAGAAGAAAACCAAAGAGTAAACTCAAGGTCGAGAACCATTCTCTAAAAATCACCATGGAGGGCATAGCAAGGCGCATTTGCAAGTACGGAAAAGGAATTCTTTTAGCGGCACTTTTTGTCACAATCGTCATGGCCTACTTTGCAAGCAATGTAGATACAGGTTTCAGTATGGAAGAATTCCTTCCTGAGGATGCTCCTGCCATAAAAACCATGGAGAAGATATCAGAAAAATTCCCTTCGGCAAGTCAAGATCAAGAATACATGCTTATAGAGGGAGATATAGCCAATGTAAATGTTCTAAGAGATATTCGCGACACGCTACTAAACATACAAGACGATACTTCCGTTGCCAGAAATCCGGATGGTTCTCCAAGGGTAGAAAGCATAATTTCTATTATAGATGAAGCTGTGAGATACAATAAAAGTATAGCAGAAAAATTCAATCTTAATGCAAATAACATTCCAAGAAGCAACTCGGAAGTAAAAGCTCTACTAGATTATCTCTATAACAGTCCAGATTATAGTAGAGAAACTAGGAGTGTACTGTACAAGGAA
Organism: Thermoplasmatota archaeon; assembly: GCA_029259115.1. Classification (GTDB taxonomy): domain Archaea; phylum Thermoplasmatota; class E2; order DHVEG-1; family B18-G2; genus B18-G2. The sequence continues at coordinate 29,530 of JAPDJO010000005.1, forward strand.
GGCAACAAATTTAAGGCTACGTTGATAAGAGTATACGTTTCATCTGAGATCTCAAGCAGAGGAGGAGATGTTGTTTACAGAGAGTTAAGTGAGGATATAGAAAATTTTGGGAATGCAAAGGCTACAGTTACGGGGATGCACTCCCTCATCTATACTATAACTAAATCTCTTACAGAGAGTCAAGCCAGTTCAACGGTTGTTTGCCTGATACTGGCTGGGATAGTCTTGATTCTAGCATATAGAAATGTAATTCTTGGGCTCATATCCATGATTCCCGTCACTCTTTCCTCCATATGGATACTGGGAACAATGTATCTTGCTGGATACACTTTGAATGTGATGACCGTGATGGTCACATCTCTGACTATCGGTCTTGGAGTGACCTATGCCATACATGCGGTGGAGAGATACAGATTAGTGATGAGAAGAACTGGAGATGTAGAAAAGGCAGTTTTTGAGACAATCAGCCACACGGGAGGAGCAATATTGGCTGCTGCAATAACAACGATAGCAGGATTTGGAATACTCATCTTATCTCCTTTACCACCAGAGCAACAATTTGGTGTAATTACCGCTATGAGTATATTTTATGCTCTCGTAACAACCATTGTTGTCCTCCCACCGGTTTTATATATCTATGGTAAATGGAGAGAAATTAGAGATAGATCTTCAGGACATTGATGCCTGTTTTCAGTCCCATAGATCTCGCTACTGCAGTGCATTTTGTTCTGAGTAGATAAGCTATAGGTCTATAGTTGAGCTCCGAAAAAACCTCATAATTTGCCATCCCTTTACATATTATTATATCCGCTTCCCGTAAATTCTTCTGCAAATTTTCAGGTATATTATCCAAATCCAAGCCAACAGCAAATGTTCCCGTATCAAGTATTCCATCTACAACTTCTTCGAATCTCAGCCTTTCGGCGTCTTCTCTTGTAGCATCAGACAGTATAGGTTCACCTCTTACGACCAAGATTAACTTTACATTTGGATTGAATCTCTTTATCTCTCTGCAGAGAATTCTATCAAAGACTATCTCTCCGCAATTATCAGCTACAAACAAAGCCTTTTTTGCATTCGAAAGGATCTTTTTGAAGATATCATAATCGCTGTACCCAAGACCTTCTTCAAAGTAACTATCAAAAGCTTTTACCAAATCATCCGGATCTCTGCTTCCGCCTTCTATGCCAAAATCTAGAATATTTCCGATTATGGCAGAGATAATCGCGGATTTTAGAGGATCTTTAGCTCTTTTGACTCTTTCCTCGATCTTTGAAATCAAAGATAAAGCAACTTCGTTACTCCTCCTCTTTACATCTCGGTAAGGATCCTTTACGCCCAAACCATCGTATACTACCTTATGAACCTTGGTAGCTATAGTTGCACTACATTTATCCGGATCAAACTCCTGTAGTAGAGTTTCCATTGCTTTGATTAAAACCTCTTTCGAGAAAGAAGCATCTTTGCTTACCAGTTCGATCTCGTATAAACATCTCCTCATCAGACAAGGAATACACTCGGGCTGAATCTTCATACCTTTGTGGAAAAAGAGAGACTATTTTAATATCTTGCTCAGGTAAAACCCATCATCTCTGTATCCCAACTTTCTGTAGTATTCCTTTACACCAACCCCACTCAAAACAAGGATCTTTTCGCAATCGAAGTCTTCTTTTGCTATCCTCTCAGCTTCCCTCACTAACATCTTACCTATTCCCCTGTGCTGAATTGCCAGATCTGATCTTTCTCCTATCTCTATCTCTCTCCCAACAACCTTCAGTTCCCTTATAATCATAGATCTCTCTTCTGACAATTCCTTTATATAAGGATTTCCTGGTAGCCTTAATCTAAGATATCCTAAAAGAACACCATTCTCTCTATCCTCGAAAGAGAGAAACACCTCTTCTCCATCGCTTGCTGTGTAATCTGTTCTATGTACCTTCAGATTGTCAGGATCAAATTCTCTATCTGTGAAACCTATCTCTCTACACCTTATGCATTTGCACCTCAACCCTCTCTTCTCCATCTCATTTCTAACAATCTGTCTGAGATTACTCTCCTTTATTCCTGCCTCTATTCTATTTGATGGAACATCCCTTTCTATCCTCTGTATCCTTGTCCATTCGGGTATCATGCTCTTAACTCTACATAAAAGTTCAATAACTTCAGAAGTTTCCAAAGGTTTGTACTCTCCTCTTTTCCACATCTCATAGAGTTCTGTTCCCTTGATAACCAAGGTCGGATAGATCTTGAGCATATCTGGCTTGAATCTAGAATCCTCAAATATCGTTCTGAAAGCTTCCAGATCCATATCAAGATCGGATCCAGGTAATCCTGGCATCATGTGATAGCATACCTTTAGACCAGCATCTTTTGCTAACCTTGTTGCCAGGATGGAATCATAAACAGTATGTCCTCTACTCATCTTATCCAAGACAGAATCAAAAACAGTTTGTACCCCTATCTCCACTCTAGTAGCTCCGTATCTAAGCATATCCTCTATTTGATTCATCCTGCACCAATCTGGGCGAGTCTCTATGGTTAAACCTATGCATCTTGATCTAGCTCTCTCATTCTTTCTCTTTGCCTCTTCCAGATCTTTGCTATCAGAATTGTTCATTCCATCAAAACATCTCTTTATGAACCACTCTCTGTAAAAAGGATCCCTTGCCATAAACGTTCCACCCATCACTATGAAGTCTATCTTGTCAACAGCATGTCCTATCTCTTCAAGCTGTTCTATCCTGTTTCTGGTCTGAAGAAAGGGATCAAAGTTGTTATTTATGGCTCTCATCGCTGCCGGCTCAAAGCCAGTATAGCTCTGGGGCGTGTTTACCTCGATACCTCCAGGACAAGGTTTGCATCTACCATGTGGGCATTTCTCTGGAGACGTCATAACCGCAACAACAGTTACTCCAGATGCGGTTCTTGCCGGCTTCTTCCTCAGAATCTCCAGGATATCATCTTTTTTCATATCTTCAGGTAGTCTTTTCAGAATTTCACTATCTGGAGGAATCTTACTTAGATTGTAACGCTTACACAACCTAATCTTTGCCCTATGTAGATCCTTCTTTGATCTAATGCTACCTTTACGCAGTTCTTGAATAATGTCTCTGTAGAATCCATCTTCCATCTTACCATATTATTGTAGGATAAGGATATAACGTTTTCCTCAAGGAAGATTTATAAATAAAAAACTGTTTTGGGTCTTCACCAGGTGAATCCTTATGGCCAGAAAACCAAACAGGATGTATAGGGATATTAAAGGACAGCCAACAACCAGAAAGGAATATCTAAAAGGAGTACCAAATCCAAAAATAACCCAATTCGATATGGGCAACAGGAAAGAAACGTTTCCAATCAAGATATCCCTACTCGTAGAAGAAGCTTGCCATATAAGACACAATGCATTGGATGCTGCCAGAGTTGCAGCAAACAGATTTATGGAGAAGTCTGCGGGAGTTTCAAACTATCATCTTAAGGTTAGAGTATACCCTCATGTTATCCTGAGGGAAAATAAGCAAGCAACTGGAGCAGGCGCAGATAGAGTTTCACAGGGAATGAGAAAAGCTTATGGAAAGCCAGTAGGTACAGCAGCAAGGGTTAGACCAAACCAGCCGATAATCACCATAGAAACAAAACAGCAGTTCGTTGATAAAGCAAAAGAAGCATTGAGAAGAGCTGGAATGAAAATCCCTTCACCTGTTAGGATAGTTATAGAAGGACATGCTCAATGAAGCAGAGAATATGCATATTTTAGGAGTAGAGGGTATATAACTAAGAATAGGATTAATAGTGAAATAGAAGTCATCACTACCTTCGTTATCTTTTCCTTCTTGTCTTTCTTAACCCTAAACCTTTCGAGAACACTATCCAAGACATCCTGCATCAGGTAGCCTCCATCGAGAGGAATCATAGGCAGAACATTGAATAAACCAACCGCAAGGTTTAGCCAGAATATCCAGTATATCGCATTTGCGAGAGACCAGAATATATTTGGAGAGGATGCAAATATGCCTTTTATTTCATAGAATTTGGTGTAAGGTTCGGTTATTGGGTTATAGCCATTGAAAAATGTGCTGAGCGGCATTACATACAGATAGAGAAAACTTCCTGGGAATTTATTGAAGGGATTTTTCAAGATGGAAAGCTCATATTTATATCCAGTCGTTGGTCCTACTCCTAAAAATCCTTTCCCCCTATCTTTTTCATCTTTTGTAAACGTATACTTATCAGCAAGTTTTACACTTGTGTTAAAGGTCTTTCCATTTTTGTAAAATTTTATTGGTACAGTTTGATTCGCGTAAGTTTTATTCATAGCAACAAAGAAGTCATCTATATTGCTAATCTTACTTCCATTTATCTCTAGTATTATCGATCCAAATTCCAGACCTATGCTCTGAGCAGGGGAATCCTTAACTATATATCTAACTCCTACCCCATCAGCGGCCACGCTTACAGAGTTCATAAGAATGAAAGAAAAGATCAGGAGACAGACTATTGAGACTAGAAGATTCATGGCAGGACCTGATGCAAAAACTCTCATCCTTTTCTTTCTCTCTATCTTTTTTAATTCTTCTTCATCTGGTTCAACAAACGCTCCAACAGGAAAGATAAAAGCCAATATGCCCATGCTCTTTATCTCCAAACCTTGAGACGCTCCAGATATACCATGAGAAAATTCGTGAAAAATTATTGCTACGATTATTGCTATTATAGTATATCCTACAGGTAGTATGGGATTAACGCCGGGTATTATAAGAACCATATTAACTCCAGGTAGCTTCTCTGCAACCTCTTTAGTTATATGCTCTCCCAGCCACCAGAATTGCCAAAGCAAAAGAAGAACCATAGCAACCATCGTTACGAAGCATACTACTATACTAATGTTTCCAAACCATATCCAAAATCTTTTCTTCCTAGACAATCTATATATCAAATCCTTACCTTTTTCGGTTCTTATCATCAAAAAAGGGCCATACAGAGATATATTGTATCTTTTCAACACACCTTTACGATCTAGGAATACGATTATTCCCACGTAGAGAGCAATTATCAATATTATCAGGAAAATCTCAAAGGATAGCACAAGCGAGAATATGTTTCCCTTTATTAAATCTATGTCAGAAAAACCAGATCATCAATTTCTTTCAGTAATCTCCTACACCATTCGAGTTTTTTTCTTTTTATAGCAATATCTCTAGTGAAAGAATACTCTCCTATTTCTCCGTCAAAATCAAACCCTATCAAATAAATCTTCGAAGCATTAAGAGCCTTGGCCAGAAAAGCAGCCCTGTCTCCATCTGTAAATCCGCCGAAGTTGAACAACCTCTCAAATTTTGAAGAATCAACTTGAGTAGTTCCTATGGTGTTGCTAAACTTACTTCCAAACTCCTTTATTTTATCCATGTTGTCGCCATGCGCATGAATAACAACTATACTCCCCTCTTCATCTGCTTTCAGCAAATCTTCGATTTTGCCATCTAAGTCTGTAATTACGATATCTGGAGTAATCCCTTTCTCTAGTAAGGCAGATGTTGCTCCATCTGCAGATATCTTTGTTAACCTTTCTATGAGTTTTCTATACTTGTCTATACTTTTCAGTAAAGATGGACCGGCGCCGAATACTACGACTTCCTTTCCGTTTATTAAACTCCTCAATCTTTCAAAAACAACATCAACATCTTTGTTTCTCAGAATATTGTCCAAGATCTTTGCACTCTCTATATCCTCATCTTCAGAGTATCCAAAATCGTTGATTATGGATCTGTAGAATATTTTCCATTTCTCATACTCCATCAGCTCCCCTCTATGGCTTTTTCCTCGATTTCAACCATGAAAACCTCTTTAACATAGTGATAGCTCACGACACCTGCTATTGCTATAAGTATGCCTATTATGAGATCTGTAAGTGATGAAGGTGAGTTTCGCAGTATATAGAATGGATTTGCAGAAGGCCCATACAATATCTGATAAAGAATCTCAAGAACTCCATTTCCTATAAATCCAAAGGATAGCAGCGAAAAGGGAGCAAGCCAGTACTTCCAAGGATTCCTATTCCTCACTTTCGTATCTATAGCCCTGCCAAACACGACCAGTAGACCTGCTCCAACTATTCCCCAGATTATGTTTTTGGTGAACACAACAAAGAAATGCCAAGCCGTTGGTGTGGCAGGAGAAGATGGAAGAGTAGTCTGATTATAGGCATATAAGGCGCTGGCTACGAATATTAAGACAGCTATACCTGTAGTGTATATCGATATTTTTCCAGTTAGAAATCCAGATTTAAGTTCTTCCCATACTAAAGCAACGCCTCTTTCCCATTTCATAGCTCTTATTAAGAGATATGCTCCTAAAGTAAGGACTATTGCACTAAATCCTGCGTGAGTCATATTTAGGAGGGCAAAAACAGACCAGACTATCAAAACCAAAGCTATTGGCAAAAGAAACTGCTTTCTTACCTTTTCATCCTCCATCATCTTTACTATCCTGTAATAGGTATCTTCTACCGCCCTACTCTGCTTTACGGTTACTCTTCTTATGGATCTTATCCTAGCTCTGGATTCGACTATCGGAAGGATATATTCATCCTCGGCTCCATCAGTTACTAGGATAACCTCATTTGCTTTTGTTTTCTCTAAAACATAATCCAGCTGATCAGCTATCCTTTGATCAGACTTTACACCGACAGCTATATCTCCGCACAATGTAGCAATCTCAACATTCTTCCCGCTATTTCTGAGCTGATCATATAAAGATATAGCTGCAAACAGAGAGTTAACATCAGAATCCTCAGGATCTACAAGGGCTAATTTTTCTGCTGCCTTCAGATTTTCCTCCCTTCCAATTATAGGAGATTCTATCTTTGCCTTTCTGCCTAGATCATCGTCTCTATCTATGTTCAATACCAATATCTTCATGAACCCAATTAAGAGAATCCCTTTGAATATATAAGAATATTTATGATGATAGCTCTCCAAACTTTGATTTATATACCTCTAAAACATCATTCCAAGATGGTATATTCTCCTGAGCACCTATACCTTGAATTATGAAATGCGACACTATCGATCCTATCCTGCATGAAATAACTTCATTGTATCCTTTCATTATACCAACGAGAAATCCAGCCCTGTGAGAGTCTCCTGCACCTGTTGGATCTTTAATCTCTTTAACTTTAACAGCCGGGATATCAAGACGATCCTCTTTGGTGTAGATCCTTGACCCTTTCTCCCCCATGCTCACTATAATTGCTTTTGTATTATCTGAAAAGAGTTCCCTGATATCTTTGACTCTCATCTCTCTTGATATGTAATCCGCTTCATATTCGTTGAAAAACAGATAGTCTGCATATGCTAAACAGTTGATTATATCCTCTTTTACATTTCTGTGGAACATTTCCTGACCGGGATCAAAGCTTACTATGCAATTTTCCCTCTTTGCATCCCTCATAAGATTCTCATAAACGCTTATTTCCCCAGCCGAAAAATGCACACATCTATATTTCGAGAAATCCACCTTCCTGTAAGAAAGTCTGGATGATGCTCCAGAGTAATAGTATATTTGTTGATTCCCCTTATCATCTGAGAACATGAAGGATCTTGCGGTTATGTCATCTACATACTGTAGATTTTCTATATTTATCCCCATTTCCAACAACTTCTTCTCATAATCAGAATCCTTGAAATCTTTGCCAACCGAGGAGTAAAGAGAGGAGTTTATCCCTAATTTTTTTGCCACAACAGCCACATTCCCTGCGCAGCCGCCAAAGCATAGCTTTAGCTCATCTACAGATGTTGCCTCGTTCTTTCTTGGTAAGAACTTCACCCTCGATATGAAATCAAATGCTATGTTTCCAACTACCAGTAAGCTCACGAGAAATGTTATGCTAAAGATATTCAAAAATCTTCTACCAACTTCCTTAGATCTATGAGCCTGAAACCAATTTCACATGGATGACCGGGAGAATAGAGAGCAAGATAATCGTCTGGCTTGATTATTATTGAACATATGGTTCCGTAGGTTATACCATGTCTGCATATATCAAAACTATCTCCAATTTTCAAGAAATTTCCATGATCTTTCGTGAGAACATCTATGTAAAATTTCTCATCTATTTCTCCAATATTATTTCTGAGCAGTTTGTAAGCCCTCTCTAATCTCAATTTTGAACTCAGCATGTAATAGCTACTAAGGTCTTCTTTGTATAGATACTGGTAGTGATTTGTCGCAGCTAATATGTTATCATATACAAAGATCGCCTTAGAATGGTTATACTCAACTAACATTTGTTTTCCAGATGAATCACTCCATATTGAATTAAGAGTCGCTGTTAAACCGAATGCCGTAAATACAGATCTCAGACCAGCCTCTCTCTCGTTGCTCTCATAGATTCTCCTAACTTCTTCTACATCTCTGCACCCCTCCATAGCAAGATGATTCAATTCCAAAGGCGTTAACCCTTCTCCAAAATCGTTTGATACTACAGTAGCATATACACATGCTAAACCCTTTTCATTTAACAGACCAAAGCCAAATATGGAAGGGATAGAGCTGACCTCAACATATCTGTATCTTCCTTCTATCTCACATATCACTATTGGAGGTGGTCTTAGATACCTGGAGAAAAGAAACTTGTAGAGATAGTTCAGATCAAGATTCCAAGATAGATATCTTTTACCATCTTTGGTTACATCTCTAGCAACGCCAGTTATCGTACATCCTGCCTTTATGCTGGATAGAGCGAGAGAGTATCTTACAACATCAGATGTATTTAAGCTAAGAGATTTGCTCAATCCCCTCAATCTTTCGAGAAACTCAGGATATCTTGATTTCAATATCTCTATGTGAGAATCAACATCCAAATCATTGAAACTTTTTCCAAATATTACTTTACACAGTAAGAATAATTTCTTGTAATAGGACCTAAACATGTACCCCTGCTTATAGCCAAGTTCGTAATGGGATTTTGCCTTTATGACAGGAATATCGAAAACTTCTTTATCATCTCCAAGGGTGATAACACTTAAATTTGGAAGCAAGAAGAGGATAGATAATGCTGTTGCTAGAAGTCTCTTCATCACAATTTATAATATTAACAAAACCCAAATATACCTTTTTACCTATTCTCAGGGTATGCCAGTTATAAACTTCAGCTACAGAGACCTTGTCACTCTGATGGGAAGAGAGATAGACAAGAATGATTTTCTTGAGAGAATCCCTCTAATCGGGTGCGAGATAGAAAGAGTGGAGGGAGATGAGATAGGGATAGAAATCTTTCCAGATAGACCTGACATGAATTCAGTAGAGGGCATAGCAAGGGCTGCAAGGAGCTTTTTCGGATTGGAAAAAGGGTTAAAGAGATATGATGTGAGTGATTCAGATATTGTAACATATGTTGATGGATCTGTCAAGGATGTTAGACCAGTGATTGTTACAGCCCTAATTAAGAATGTTGAGATGAGCGACGAGCTAATAGCGTCGCTGATGGATCTCCAGGAGAAACTTCACCAGGGTATAGGTAGGAATAGAAAAAAGATAGCGATAGGGGTGCATGATTTTGACAAAGTTAAACCTCCTTTCACATATAAAGCTGTAGATCCAAAATCTGTAAGATTCATTCCCCTCAATTCCTACGAGGAGATGGATCTTGTAGAGATTTTAGAGAGACATCCAAAAGGTATAGAGTACGGTCATCTCCTAAAGGGAAAGAGGCTTTACCCCATTCTTGTCGATTCCCAAGAAAATGTCCTATCCTTCCCTCCGATAATCAATGGTACATTAACCGAGGTTACTCCATCTACAAAAAACATCTTCATAGATGTAACAGGAATCGATAGAGAGACAGCCAGCCTAGCTTTGAACATCATCTCGACAGCTTTAGCTGAGAGAGGTGGAGAGATCTACAGAACAAAAGTGATTGACAATGGAGAAAAATTATATCCGGATCTGGAGCCAAGGGAGATGAAGGTGAAAAAAAGCTATGCGGAGAGCATTATAGGTATGAGATTTAAACCAGAGGAGATAAGAGAAAGTTTACTGAGGATGGGATATGATGTGAAGATAGATGGAGATGAGATTCTGCTAAAGGTGCCAGCCTGGCGCGGAGACATTCTGCATGAGATAGATATAGTAGAGGATATAGCCATAGGTTATGGTTTTGATAGGATAGAGCCCGAGAATCCAAAGTATTTGACCTATGGAAAACCCTTGGAAAAAGCCAGATTAATCAAGAAACTGAGAACCATAATGATAGGTCTTGGATTCTATGAGGTAGAAACTCTAACTTTATCCAATGAGAAGGATGAGTTTGATAAGCTAGGGATGAAGAGAGGAAAAATCGTGAAAATAGAAAATCCGATAAGTGAGGAGTATACTTGCTTGAGAAAATCTTTACTCCCATCTCTATTAAAGATATGCAGGGCAAATAGGCACAGATCTCTACCTCAAAGGATATTTGAGATAGGTTATATAGTCAATGAAAGGGCAAAGAATGAGTTGCATTTGTCTTTCTTGGAGATTGATGAAAAAACGAACTTCAGCAGATGCAAATCTCTATTTGAAGCCATATCGAGAGATGCTGGTATTGATATGAAGATAAAGAGATCGAATCATCCCGCCTTCATAGAGGGGAGATGTGCGGGTATCTTGTACAAAGAAAAGGAGATAGGCTTTTTTGGAGAGATCCATCCCAGAACTCTGGTAGAGTTTGAACTGGAGCATCCAGGAATAGCTCTTGAGATCAATCTAGAGCATTTAGAGTGATGTTCAGGAAAACATTTGAGGGAAATGAAGTTGTTTTCGTCATAAGAGATGTGATAGAGGTAAGAATACCTAGAAAGGTATATGAGAAGTATAGCAGGAGATACTCCGATGAGGAGATAATAACATACTGTGAGCATAAGAACATCTACAATCACATAACAAAAAGGAGAATGTATTACATAACAAAAGAGAGCGGCATCCCACTCATAGGACATACAGCTTTTGGGCTGATTGATAGAGGCACAAACCTTATACAGGTTAGACCCTGCTCAGGTTGCAATCTTAATTGCATATTTTGTTCAGTGGATGAGGGGATAAGCAAAACAAGAGTTACAGACTATATGATTGACCCAGATTATATCTTGGAAGAGTTTGAGAAGTTAGCGGAATTCAAGAGAAGGCATTGTAAAGGTGTGAAGATAGAGGCACATATAGATGGACAGGGAGAACCGTTTATTTATCCATATATGGTTGATCTGATAAAAAGACTGAAAGATATCGCGGATATCGTATCTGTACAAACTAATGGCACCTTACTCGATGAGAAGAAGATAAGCGAGCTAGAGGGATACCTCGATAGGATAAATCTTTCCATAAACTCCCTTGATGGGAAGAAAGCTAAACTTCTTGCTGGAAGGGCTGACTATGATATAGATCACGTAAAATCGATAGCCAAAGAGATAGCTGATAGCGAGATAGATCTTCTCATTGCTCCCGTTTGGGTTCCCAAGTACAATGATGGGGATATCATGGAGATATTAGAATTTGGCAAGAGGATTGGAGCAGGCAGGATATGGAAACCCTTTGGAGTACAGAAGTACATAAAGTACAGGTTTGGCAGACATCCAAAAGGGGCAAAGATAATCTCATTCAGAGATTTTTACTCTAGATTGAGAGAGATAGACAGAAATCTCATTCTATCCCCTCGAGACTTTGGCATAGTGAAATGCAGATCCTTACCAAAAAGATTCAAGATTGGAGAGAGGGTGAAACTCAGGTTAGAGATGCATGGTAGAATAAAAGGAGAGATGATAGGTATTGCCAGGGATAGAGTAATTCAGGTAACAGCTACCAATAAAAAGATCGGAGAGGTTGTGAACGTTAGAATAACCAGAAACCAACACAACATATATGTAGCCACACCTGTTTGATTCTTGTTACATGATAAGATGCGATAAATGCAACAAAGAAGCCGTAACTTTCATAAGATACAATGGTACCCATCTATGCAAAGGACATTTTATAGAGTATGTTGAAAAAAGGGTAAAGAGAGAGATAAGGAAGCAGAAAGGAAAGAGGAGATTAAAGACCATAGCTGTAGCTTTATCAGGAGGAAAGGACAGCTCTGTAGCTTTATATCTAGTCCATAAGATATTCTCTAAAACCGCGGAGATCCATGCTATAACGATAGATGAGGGAATTAAGGGTTATAGGGAAAATACCGTGAAAATAGCAAAATCCCTATGTAAAAACCTCGGAATAGAACATCATATACTGAGTTTTGAAAACGATATAGGTATTACTATGGATGAGATTGCAAAGAGACAAAGCCAGATAGGGACATGCACATACTGCGGAATATTTAGAAGAAACCTACTGAACAGAAAGGCAAGAGAGTTGAACGCAGATGCTCTGATTCTCGGTCACAATCTAGATGATTTTTCTCAGTCTGTTCTGATGAATTTTGTTAATGCAGATCTGGAGAAGCTCGCGCGGATGGCGCCACACTACAGGATACAAAAGAATCTGATTCCCAGAATTCTGCCCTTGAGATTGATTCCTGAAAAAGAGACGATGCTCTATGCTATGTTGATAGGATTGGAGATAAGCCTAGACGAATGCCCGTATGCATTTTCGAATAGGTTGATTTTTAGAGAGATAATAAACGAGCTTGAAGATAGAAATCCAGGGACAAGATATAAGATAGTACAGAGCTATGATGTGATAAGACCATACCTTTACGAGAAGTTTCCAGCCCTGGAATTGAAAAGATGCAAGATATGTGGAGAGCCAGCAAGTAGAGAGATATGTAAAGCCTGCGAACTAAGAAAACAACTTGGATTGATCTAGATGTTCTCTGATAATTACAAAGGTTGAGAACATGTAAAAAGCTAATGTATATCCAGCTAGAACATCGCTAAGCCAGTGAACATTTAGGTAGATCCTGCTGAACCCAACCAGCAAAGTAGTAATAGTAGCTATAACATATATGATTCTTCTCCTGTAAAGATAGCACACCAGAATAGAAAATATGGCAATCATCGTTGCATGTCCACTGGGAAAACTATAACCAGAGATTGGTATCAGATTATCAACGGGTCTAGGTCTATGAATCAAAACCTTGATCAACTCCTCTATTAAAAATGTGGAGAGCATCGACAGAGAGAAGAACAAACCATCTTTTACTCTTCTTCTATACGCTAGAAGAGCTACTACGATAATAGACATTGCTGTTATGCTGTAAAAACTGCCCAGGTTTGTTATACAAGAGAAGAAAAAGATTAGTTCGGGATTCTTTGCTGACAAAATCGAATCTTTAACAGAAAGATCCACAGCTGGAATAAGGATATCAAATTCTACCATAATCGAGACTACAAGGAAAAGAGAAAGAGATGCAACATTCAATATTCTAATCCTATCCATCTTTTCAGAGAGGGCATAAATCTTTTTATTTGTTAAAACCCTTTCATCAGCGAATGAACAAACTTTCTCTCCAGTGTAAACCTTTAGATAATCTCCTTGGTGGAGGTATAGAGGAAGGGATAATAACAGAGTTCTATGGCGAAGCGGGGAGCGGAAAAACAAACATATGCCTACAAGCAGCGAGAGAGGTAGCAAAGCAGGGTAAAAAAGTTGCTTATATAGATAGCGAAGGTGTTTCTATAGAAAGGTTGAGACAGATAATCGGGGGAGATGAGGAGTATCAGAAGAGCATCATGGCAAATATACTGTTTTTCAATCCTCACTCTCTTGAAGAGCAGGAACGCATGGTTAACAATGCTTTAAAGATAAGGGATGTGAAAATGGTGATAGTTGATACCATAAACATGCTTTACAGAATGAAGCTGGAAGAGGATGAGGAAGGAGCCACGAGATCGATAGTTAGGCAACTCACAAACCTTCAGATATCTGCTAGGAAAGATGGATTGTATGTTATAGTAACAGGTCAGGTTTATTCTACGGAAGATGGAGATGTGAAACCGTTTGCTGGTAAAGGGATGGAACACATGGCTAAGACGATAATAAAGCTGGAGAGGGTTGATATGGGAAAGAGAAAAGCCACGATAATAAAACACAGATCCCAGCCTGAAGGGCTATATGCCATATTTACGATAACAGAGAGGGGTTTAGAGTAGTCTAAAAAGAACATGCGAAACCAATAAAAGCTAATCATCTATAACTTCTTTAATGGCAGTAGAAGAAAAGATACCCTCCATCAAGGAACTCCTCTCCGGTTATGATAAAAGTAATCTTGTAATCGCTACTATATGTTCCCATTCAAGTTTGCAGATTTTCAACGGCGCGAGAAAGGAAGGTTTCAAAACCCTCGGTATAGGAATTGAGGACAGGATAAAGTTCTATGATGCATTTCCTCTGGGCAAACCGGATGAGTTTTTCCTTGTTGATAATTACAAAGATATTCCAAAGTATGTTGAGGAGCTAAGGGAAAAGAACGTTATCATTATTCCTCATGGCTCATTTGTTGAGTATCTTGGTGCTGAAAACTTCTTGAAACTTGAGCTACCAACTTTTGGAAACAGAAGGGTGTTGATGTGGGAATCTGATAGAGATCTTGAGAGAAAATGGCTCGAGGGTGCTGGTTTGGATATGCCAAAGCAAATAAAGGATCCGAAGGATATCGATAGGCCTGTTATAGTGAAATACCATGGTGCAAAGGGAGGGAAGGGATTTTTCATAGCCAAGACTTATGAGGAGTTTGAGAAACTCGTGGATTGGAGCAAACCTTTCACGATACAGGAATTCGTTATGGGGACGAGGTATTATCTGCATTACTTCTATTCTCCGATAATCAATGAAGGTTACAGATTGAAGAAGGGCTCACTTCAGTTGCTTTCTATGGATAGAAGAGATGAGACGACTATAGATGAACTTCAGAGAATTGGCTCGATCTCGGAGCTGGAAGAGATAGGTATACATCCAACCTTCGTTGTCACTGGTAACATACCGATAGTTATGAGAGAATCTCTGTTACCAGAGGTGTTCAGGATGGGAGAAAAGGTGGTCGAGAAATCCATTGAGCTGTTTGGTGGGATTATAGGGCCGTTCTGTCTGGAGACCGTGATAACAGAAGATCTCAAATTCAAGGTTTTTGAGATTTCTGCCAGAATTGTTGCTGGAACGAATCCTTATATATCTGGTTCGCCTTATTCTGACCTGATACAGCCAGATTTATCAACTGGCAGAAGGATAGCCCAGGAGATTAAATATGCTCAAAAGCATGATCTGCTTGAAGAAATCCTGAGTTGATCTCATGATAACAATAGTTCTTGCAGAATCTGAACTTGAGCTCGTGCCGAGCAAGATATGGAGCCATCCGGTAGTGGTTGCATCTGCAAAGAGAAGAGAGAGGGAATCAAAGGATATTCTTCTGGATTCGAATTATCATCACACCGCTTTGAGATATCTTGAAGACGGCTACAGAAGAGGAAGACCCGATATTGTTCATATATTTCTGCTGGTAACTCTGGAATCGATAGCAAATAAAAAAGGACTGGTTAAAACGATAGTGCACACAAGAAATGACGATGTCATCTATGTGAGGAGAGACACAAAGATAATGAGGAGCTATAACAGGTTTGTTGGTCTGATGGAGCAGTTGTTCAAGGTTGAGAGGGTACCTGAAGATTCGGAGGATCCTCTTCTCTGGCTGGAAAAGGGAATATCTCTTGAGAAGCTGATAGAGAAGGAAAAACCTGATAGAGTAGTGACGTTTTCACCAGATGAGAAAAAAGTGAACCTGAAAGAGTATCTGGAGTCGATAGATGATCTGTGCAAAAAGAACGTGATGTTTCTGATAGGTGGTTTTCCAAAAGGTGATTTTAAGACGGATGTAAAGAAACTCTCTGATGATGTGATATCTATATATGATGAACCATTAACCGCGTGGACGGTTGCAGGAGAACTTCTCTCTGTGTACAATCTACTCTGTGGTTAGGAAATCATCTTTCTTTTCATGGCGATGATTATCCCTATAGCTATCAAGAGGAGCAAGATCTCAAACCCCGGTTGTTTTCCGCCCTCTCCTTCCTCCTTCACTATTCCAAAAGCTTCCATATCATCTCCAAACTCATCCCATAACCATTCGATTTCCTTGTCTTTATAACCGCTCACATCTATATCTTCTTCTGTTATGACAGCCTTCCTGTTCTCCTTTACCTCTTCGTAACTCACTCCATTATCCACGCTTACCTTTCCATCCATCACGTATATCTCTGCCGTTTCATTCTCTACGCTCAGAACAAACTCACTGTGCGGAGTGATCTTGATTTTGCTTCCAGCTTTGTAAGTCGTACCGGAATTGCTCTTAACAATGATGGTACCTCTCACAACCTTTATTCCATCCTTTTCAATCTCTATCTCTGCCTTACCTATCCATTTGTACATCGCCAGGATCTCTTCCATCGGATTTCCATTCATATCAAATATGGCTATGTAAACTCCATCTCCCTGACCGAAATCCGCAACAATCTTCGTATCTTTATCAATGAATGCGCAGTATGCCATCCCATCTGCAACGCTCGCAGCTCCGTAGGATGGTTCTTCAATTGTATTGAATGATTTATTTACTTCGATTTCAACACTTGTGAACCAAGATGGCTCAACGGCAACGAGTAATGGATATCCAAATAAACCCTCCGCTTTACCTGGGTATTCTTTGATATGCGTAGGTACCAGATCGCAATTATACCCACCTCTCCACACTAGATCCATATAAGTTAGTGCATCGGTACATCTTGGTTCGACGGCAACGATGAAAGGAGCGATA
>JAPDJO010000033.1 GCA_029259115.1 Thermoplasmatota archaeon
AGAGAGGATTCTTCACATGCTCCTCTTACAAAGAGTACAAGGAAAAATCAGAGAAACTCATCAGGCAGGGAGTTATAACCAAGGAAGACCTCGAAAAAGCAAGGATAGAGAGGTACATCATAGGGCCGGTATTCAACCTGGACTTCTTCTATTCTCCAATAGAGGAAAAAGGTAGCAAGCTCGAACTCCTTGGAATAGACTGGAGATTCGAAACCAGCTTGGATGGTCACGTTAGATTGCCAGCGCCGCAGCAGTTAAGTCTACCCGAACACCAGATGATTCCTGAATACACAGTATGTGGCCATAACTCAGCGACACTCAGAGAATCTCTTCTTGAAAAGGCATTCAAACTCGGAGAAACCTTTGTCAAGGCAACATGGGAACACTACGAGTACGGAATCATCGGTCCATTCTGCCTGCAGACATGCGTGGATAAGGATCTCAACTTCTACATCTACGACGTTGCTCCAAGAGTTGGCGGAGGAACAAATGTGCACATGTTTGTTGGGCACCCCTATGGAAACACACTCTGGAGAAAACCGATGAGCACAGGGAGAAGAGTAGCAATGGAAATCAGGAGAGCAATTGAGATGGATAGGTTAAAAGAAATAGTCAGTTAAGTTGAATCGATTGCGAATTCAGATGATGTCAATGATGCACAAGTTGAAGATCCTAATCATCTTGACTCTTCTTATTTTTCCGGTGGTTACAGTCCCTTCTATGGAGATGAATGGGGGAATTGTAGCAAACTGGACTGTAATGTACTATATTTGTGGTGAAAAGGGCGACATGGATATATACGCCGATCTGTTGATAGAAAATCTCTCAAGAATTGGATCTGGTCCAAACTTTAACCTGGTTGCTTTATTTGATGGACCCGGATATAATGATTCGGCAATACTCTATTTTGACAAAAATGGACGTACGATAAGACTGAATGATGTTCTGGGTTGGCCATCAGAGGTGGATATGAGTAGCAGTATAACATTTGAAATGTTTTGTAAAAACATCATGCTAACTTTCCCTTCTAAATATTACGCTTTTGTAACATTTGCAACTGGAGGTACAGGATGGAAATGGTATGCTTTTAATGATATGGAGGGTGGAGGTTTAAATCTTTCAGATTTTGCAGAATCTCTTAAGAGAATAACATGTGATGGTAGTAGAAAATTGGATGTTCTTTTTACATCCTGTTGTATGAGTTCTATAGAACTCTCCTACGAGATATGCCCCTACGTTAGATACCTGGTAACAACTCAGGAACACATCGCCGGTTACGATCTTGTAAAAAGATATTACCAACCGATATGGGCACTCAAAAATAACAGTTATTTAAGTCCAGAAGACTTTGCCAAACTCTCGGTAGAAATTTACGAACCAATCACTTTCGAATACTTCACATCGTACGGCTACAAGATATCTCCCTTGACAAAGATGCTAAACAAACTTCCTTTTCGAGGACTCCACACCGTTGTTATGAATTCCTCCGCAGTAGCTATAAACTTGAGTAGAGTGTCGTCTCTGGTCAGGGAAGTGGATAATTTGTCCATTTTCTTGATTCTGTACGCACATGACGAGAAGATGAGAGATGAAGTAAAATTAGCGAGAGATGAAGCAAAGGAATTCGGCAAAGCCTGGCCAAAACTGTGGGAGAATACCTTACTCAAAATCGTTTACGCACGTTTTCCGATTTATATGCTGTCATATAACTGCAGGATAGATTTGTACGATTTTGTACGCAGATTGAAAGAATACTCGGATAACGGGAAGTTGAGAGAAATCTGTGAGGGCGTGATGAATAAGATAAATTCATCAGTTATTTTGATAAAGAGGATCGATGGGGACATATCCTATGGATTCAATATATTTTTTCCGGAGACCGACGTCATGTATAAAATACACTCGACCCATAATGGAGACCCTATCAGCAGATATGAAGACTTAAGGTTTTCAAAAGATATAAGATGGGATGAGTTTCTCAGAATTTATCTATCGCATAAGACCATTCTTACACAATGTCCTAGAGATTGACCCTTATCTTGTGTGCATAGCGAAATGAATAAGTACGATGCAGAATACTTCATCATCCATGCCAAAGAGGTTAATAGTCAAAGACGTTGAGAAATGTGTAGGTTGCGGGTTATGCATGTATGCCTGCTCGAGAATGCATGGTGAGATAGGTAACGATTACTCTGGAATACTGCCTGTAAGTTTGAGTGGTTTTGAGAGAGGAGCAACCGTTATACTGTGCAGAGCATGTGAAGATCCCCCATGTGCCCAGGTATGCCCAACCGGTGCCCTCACTCCAAGAGAGGGTGGAGGTGTCAGGTACAGAGAGGATCTCTGTATAGGTTGTAAGAACTGCATAAAGGCATGCACGATCGGAGCGATATTCGAGAGAACCAACGGTAAACCTGCTGTATGTATTCATTGCGGATACTGTGCAGACTTCTGCCCCCACGGTGTACTAAGTTTCGAGGAGGTGAAAAGGTGAGGAGCAAGGTCTTGAAGATAGACCTCACCACCTACAGATATGAGATTGAGGACAGGAAAGATTTATTTGAGGAATGGATCGGAGGCACCGGAGTTGCGATACAGTTACTGAGAGAAGAGATGAACCCACATGTCGATCCTCTCGGTGAGGAGAATGTCATAGTGTTTGCAGTTGGTCCTTTCACACCAGCATATCCCCTTGCATCAAAGACCGTAGCCATGTTCAAGAGTCCGCTGACCAACAACCTGGGAGAAAGTCATGCCGGAGGCAGAACTGCATGCGCAATAGCCAATGCTGGATATGGAGCCATTGTGATCAAAGGCAGGAGTGTAAAACCGGTATATGTTGTGGTAAACAACGATAAGGTCTATTTCAGGGATGCTAGGGTGATATGGGGAATAACCGACTCTCTGATTGTCGGAAGGATCATCGCTGAGAAGGAGGGTGGAAGGGGAGTAAGAACAGTCATGAGAATCGGCGGCGCCGGCGAGAGAATGGTGAGATACGCATGTGTAACTACAGAGACCTACAGACATTTTGGGAGACTCGGTCTTGGTGCGGTATTTGGAAGCAAGAATCTCAAAGCATTTGTCGTGATCGGAAAGGGTAGTTATAGAGCAAAGGATATGAAGACGTACAGAGAGGTGTACAGCAGGATATATGATCTCGCCGTCAAATCGGATGCGATGAAGAAATACCATCTCATAGGAACTCCAGTGAACATAAAACCGCTGAATGAAATCGGTGCCTTGCCCACTAGAAATCTCCAGTCGTCAAGATTTGAGGATGCCGAGGAGATAAGTGGAGAGGCAATAGCAGAGCATAATCTTGGTAGAAGAATTGCCTGCAGTCATTGCCCCGTTGCGTGCATACATGTCTTCACCCTTCGTATACCCTATGAAAATGAACCCTACTTCTACAAGACGGTCATGATATCCTATGATTATGAGCCGATTTATGCTCTCGGTTCAATGCTGGGAATAGGCAACAGAGAAGACCTTCTCAGATTACTGCACAGGGTTGAGATATATGGTTTAGATGCAATGAGCACAGGCGTATGTCTTGCATGGGCAACAGAGGCGATGGAGAAAGGATTGATAGGAGAGAGCGAAACTTTACTTCCTCTCAGGTTCGGAGATGCCAACACTTACATAAAAGCAGTTGATCACATAGTCAAACAACCCAATGATTTTTACAGGGCTCTGGCACAGGGCGTTGATAAAGCGTCTGAGATCTACGGAGGAAAGGAATTTGCTCTGTCCTTTGGTGGAAACGAGATGCCGGGTTATCATGCGGGATATGCCACTCACATAGGTTATCTCATTGGGTTAAGACACAGCCATCTCGATAATGCTGGTTACTCTCTCGACCAGAAGATGAAAGAAGTGCCTGAACCTGAGCAGGTGGTGGATAAACTTGTCAGCGAAGAAAAGTGGAGACAGGTTTTATCGAGTCTGGTCATATGCTTCTTTGCAAGAAATATCTACAAACCCGATATCGTGGTAGACGCATTCAGGGCTCTCGGCAGAGAGATAACGAAAGATGAACTGATGGAAAAGGGAAATAAAATATACATGGAAAAGCTGAAATTGAAAATGGAGATGGGCTTTGACTGGAAGAAACTTCGAATACCTGATAGAATATTCGAAACAGATACTCCTCATGGTATGCTGAGAAGAGATTATATCGAAAGGGCATTGAATTACTACAGGGAGAAATACATGGATGCAATCTGACGTTTATCTCCTTTCTCTGTATTTTTTGATTGCCAGCATAATCACTGGCAGGATTATGAAAGCCATCATATCTCCAGTGTCTCCGGCAAAAGCCAGAACATCTGCGAAATTCTTGATGCCGGCAAGATAAACAACTAATGGAGGTATGGTCGTTAGACTCCATGCTATCGATTTCTTCAGTTTGAGAAATTCTTTACTGTTGCTCTGCTGGGCAAGACCTATTCCTATGTAACTTGTGGTTATAGCCAAGAGAGGTATTATGTTTCCCACGATTTTTCCAAGTCTTCCATAGAGAATTTCCAGACCCTGAGTTGCTATCTGCGGAGTGTTTCTACCAAAAACCAGCAAGAAAGATATCATGAAGATTGCATAAATGATCGTTGGTATCAGAAAGGCGAGAATAACAACGTTTCTCGTCTTTTTATAATCTCCTATGCCTCTATAGATATCAGGTATTATGGTGTGACATCCAAGTGCAAATATTGCAACACCAGTCATTGAAAGTATACCGCCCAGCTCTGCATACATGGCATTTTCTGGTTTCGCGTATGGAAAGAGTGAAGCCGTGATGCCTATAAAAAGAACAAGCATGAGGAAACTCATGATGAGTTCTGTCTTCCCGCTTGCTTCCAGTCCAAGGTAGATCACGGCGGATGCAAGTAACCAGAATATGACAGCGCCTATGGTTTCATTTACCCCAAGCAGACTTGAGAATACACTACCCATTCCCGCGATATACGCAAGCATCGCACCGAAGCCCATTATCAGAATGCTCAGATACATTATCCATCCACCAGCGTTCCCGAGAAGTTTCTGCGCCATGGTACTCATCTGGGCTCCTCTCATCTCCGCGGAGAGTTTTAGGACAATGAGAGCGGTGAACATCAGAAATACCATGACACCTAGCAGGATGAGAAAAGCGGGAATCATACCAACTCTGGATGCTGCATATGGTAAACCCAATATGCCGGCGCCCACCTGTGTACCAATAAGTATTGCAAGTCCCTCCCATGGAGTGATTACAGGTTTGAATACCTTTATGGTGGATAATCTAAATTTGACAATCTTGGTTTGCTCTCGTATCAACTGGAGTAAAATCTTCTTTCTTCTCAACCTTCTCGCAAGTCTCTTTTTCCTTGCATAATAGTCTCTCAGAGAGACTGATTTTTCGCTCATGCTACCTTGTTAATTCTGGCTCTGTTTTTAGTCATCTGCAGACTCTATGACTATAGCGGTTGTTGTATCTATAACACCATCTATTCTGTAGATGTCAGATACGATCCTTCTTGTCAGCTCTTTTAGATCTGGAGCCTCTATTCTAACGATGGCATCGTAAGGTCCTGTAACACCCTTTGCTTCTTTAACCTCTGGTATCTTCTTCTTTATCTCTTTGAGTACCTTTTCGACTTTGTCCACCTCCACTGTTAGCAGAACGAAAGCTTCTATCATAGTATCAGCTGTGGATTTGATGCAAAATCATGACTTAAATCTTTCTGCAAAGCAAAACTCTTTTCTCACTTACTATCATATCAACAGGTACATCATTTTTATCTTCAGAAATCCGATCCACGATCTGAAAATCATACGCAATACCTATCTTCAGAGCATTTACACCTCTCAAGAATCTATCGTAGAATCCCTTTCCATAACCTATTCTATAACCTCTCAAGTCGAAGGCGATACCAGGGACAATAATGACATCAATATCTCCTCTGTAGATTTTCTTGTTCTGTGGTTCAAGAATACCAAATGCACCTCTTTCCAAATCATCTAGATTTTCGATCTCCACCGGATAAATCATGTCACTTTCCAAACTGGTATAAGGAACCAGAACCTTTTTATTGTTTAGAGAGTCTATGATCATCTCTCTGGTCTCAACCTCGTTATCATGGGCGATGTAAAACATTATTACCTTACAAGATCTATACTCGGGTAGATCAAACAACCTTTCCTTAATTTCTCTGCTCATTTCGAGAACCTTTTCTCTACTTAGAGATCTTCTGATGCGTAACAATCTTTTCCTGATTTCATCCTTACTTTCCACAACCGTAATATACATCTCAGATATAACAAGGTTTGTTGATCAGATGTCTTCGATCGGGAGAGGATATGGGAAGATAATTCTCTTCAATGAACATTTCGTCGTGTATGGAATACCAGCAATAGCATCAGCAATAGATAGATACGTTGAAGTGAAGATAACAGATAGCGAGGAATTAGAAATATTTGATGAAAGGTTGAAAAGGGCAAACGATAAGATTGAGATGAAAATTCTGAATATAATCTCATCTAAGATCGGTGTGGATCTATCAAAAAACCCAATAAAGATTGAAATAAAAGGGGATTTACCTCTTGGAAGCGGTCTTGGGGCGAGCGCAGCAACATGTGTAGCACTATCGAGAGCCTTATCAAATCATTTTAATCTGAATCTGAGGGATGAAGAGATCAACGAGCTGGCATACTATGGAGAAAAGATTTTTCATGGTACTCCATCGGGCATAGATAACACGGTTTCTACCTTTGGTGGAGTGATATGGTTTGAAAGAGAGAAAAACATAGAGAGAATTACCCTAGGAAAACCTCTCTATATAGTCATAGGAAATACCGGAATACCATCATCAACCAAAAAGGCTGTTGAAAAGGTTAGAAAAAGGAGGGAAAGGGAGAGAGAAAGATTTGATGAGATTTTTGAGGAAGCCAGAAGTCTAGCCTATGATTCCAGAAGATATCTGGAGATGGGAGATCTAGACAAGATTGGAGAATGCATGACCAAAAACCATGCCTTGCTCAAGGAAATCGGTGTTTCCTGTAAGGAGCTGGATATGCTGGTAGAGCTATCTCTCAAGAGTGGCGCCCTCGGTGCAAAGTTAACAGGAGGTGGTCTTGGAGGCAACATGATAGCTCTCGTTAAAGATGAAAAGGATCAAGATATTATAGCAAGAGAGTTTGAAAAGAGGGGTTTTAAATCCATGAAGGTGAAGGTGGGATAGAATGCTATTCAGGGATTTTGTTGAGGAATTGGACAAGAGGGAGATGATTGTTAAAATAGACAGAGAAGTTAATTCAGATCTTGAAGTCACTCAGATCATTAGATCTCAAGGGGAGAGACCTGTTCTTTTTACCAATATAAAGGGTAGCGATATCAAACTCATATCTAATGTCTGCTCCTCGAGAAAATTACTATCGATAGGTCTTGGTATAGAGGAAAAAGATCTACTCAGGGCAATAATAAAATCTATAGAGAATCCTTCTACGCCAGAAATAAAAAACGACTTCGAATACAATGAAATTGACCCCAATCTAAACCTTCTCCCCATACCCAAATTCTACTCCTCAGATGGGGGTAAGTATATAACTGCTGGAGTTGCAGTAATAGAAGATAAGGAATATGGATTAAACGCATCTTATCATAGAGCGATGGTCATAGGCAAGGATAGAATAGTTTTGAGAGTTCTACCGAGAGACTTCCATAAATATATAGAAAGAGGAAATAAGAGGTTTGCATTCTGCATAGGCAATCCCATATCTGTAATCATAGCAGCAGCGATATCCGTAGAGATCGAGAAAAGTGAGCTAGACATAGCTAATACTCTTTACCCCATAAATCTCATAGATTTTGATGGAGTCCTCGCTCCAGAAGCAGAGATAGTAATGATATGTGAAATTACAGGTGAAGAGGAGAAAGAAGGACCGTTTGTTGATATAACCCAAACATTAGATATAGTCAGGAAGCAACCAGTAGCAAGAATCGAGAGGATTTACATAAAGAAAGATCCTCTATTTCATGCGATACTTCCTGCAGGATATGAGCATAGGCTTATAATGGGTATGCCAAGGGAAGCTACTATTTATAGAGAAGTAGCAAAGGTGTGCGATGTGATCGATGTATCCCTATCTATTGGAGGATGCTCTTGGCTTCATGGCATAGTGAAGATAAGGAAAAGAAAAGAGGATGATGGAAAGAAGGCTATAGAGGCTGCATTTAGGGGGCATAGATCGATGAAGCATGTTTTTGTTGTAGACGATGATATCGATATCTATGACCCTCACCAAGTAGAGTGGGCAATGGCTACACGCTTTCAGGGAAGTAAGGATATGATTATGAAACGAGAGAAAGGATCATCTCTTGATCCATCTGCCAATCCAATAACAAGAGAAACAACAAAGATAGGATTTGATCTTACCATTCCTTTTGATAGAGATAAAAAATTCTTTGAAAGGGTAGAGAAGTGATAGGATGTATCTAACAAGAGAGGAAGAAAAGATACTGGATGGCGAATATGGAGAAGTAAAGGAAAAGATGTTCAGGATTCTAGTAACAATTGGAGACATATACGATGCTGACAGAATGATAGAGATATCATCAACGCAGATATCTGGGGTTTCTTACAAGTCTATAGGAGATTTTGGTCTTGAGTTTTTGGAAGATCTAGCAGATAAAGGTGCAGAAGTCTCCGTGCCTTCTTATCTCAATCCAGCAGGTATAGATACAAAGATATGGAGAGAACTTGGTTTTCCAGAAGATTTTGCAGAAAAGCAGATGAGAATAATCAACGCCTTCAAAAAGATGGGAGTATACACAACATTAACATGCACTCCTTATCTCATAGGAAATCTTCCTAGATTTAGCGAGCATATAGCATGGGCCGAGTCTTCTGCGGTATCCTTTGCTAATTCTGTTATTGGAGCGAGAACAAATAGAGAAAGCGGAATATCTGCATTAGCATCAGCTATATGCGGAGTTACTCCAAATTATGGTTTGCATATAAAGGAAAACAGAAAGCCAGATATACTGATAGAGGTGGATGCAGACTTGAAAGACATATCTGATTTTGGAGTTTTGGGTTACGTCTTGGGTAAAATGATCAAAAATAGAATACCTTACATAAGAGGCGTAAAATCAGCAAACGTTGATCAGCTTAAAGCTCTAGGGGCTGCGATGGCTGCGACTGGATCAATAGCCTTGTATCATATAGAGGGGATAACTCCCGAGGCCGATGATTTTGATATAAGAGGTCTGGAGAGGTTAAAATTAGATGAGAGAGATGTTCGAGAGGTTAGGGAAAGGTTTTCCAGAGAGGAGATAGATGCTGTCATGATTGGCTGTCCCCATGCCTCTCTGAACGAGATAAGAGAGATATCGGAGATTGTTAAAGGTAAAAGATTAAAGAAAACGCTGTGGATTTTCACCTCTAGGTTTACCAAGGAGTTGTCCTATGAACTTGGCTATGGAAAGATAATAGAGGGATCTGGAGGGAAAATAGTATCAGATACATGTATGGTTGTCTCCCCAATAGAGAGTATGGGATTTAGAGTCATTGGAGTGAATTCTGGAAAGGCTGCAAATTATTTGCCAACGCTTTGCAAATGTAAGGTAGTACTTGGAAGCATTAAGGAATTGATAGAGATGATAACATGAAAGGCAAGATCATATATCCGGGTAAGGTAAAGGGAAAAGCCATCGTATCCCCAGAGCCCATAGGATTCTATGGAGGGGTTGATGTTCAAACAGGTGAGATTATAGAAAGTGGACATCCATTGGAAGGAAGGAGCATCAAGGGGAAAATCCTTGTCTTTCCTCATGGAAAAGGATCCACGGTTGGTTCTTACATAATATATGGCCTCAAAAAGCTGGGAAATGCTCCCTTAGCGATAGTTACTAAAAATATAGATACTGTAACAGCCGTTGGTGTTATAATCTCTGAGATTCCTTGTATTGATAGGGTAGATATTAAAAAGATCAGGGATGGAGATATCATAGAGGTTGATGCAGAAAAGGGAGAAGTTATACTATAGCAACCTCGTTGTCCATATCGTTCCTACACCACTAAGGTCTAAAGATTTTTCTTCTCCATCTTCCAGCCAAGATATGGTTCCCGTAGCCTTACATCCACCCATCTTGAAACCAACGTATGTTGGGAATTTCCAGACCTTCTGGAATGTTGACGTTGTCTCTATCTCCAGATTGAGCTTAAGATCTATTCTTTCAAGTAAGATGTTGTGAGTCTTCTTTGCAGACAAAGAAAATCTTGCAGGGAACTTTGTAAACAGAAATATCTTTTCCTTACTTTTAGCATCGAGACAGAATGTTCTAAACTCTGTAATACTCTCTCCGTCTGGAGTAATTATGAGCCTACCAAACGGATCTATTTTGGAAAGAAGTTTTGATGATGGGTAGAATTTACTTATATAAATTATCCAGCCATTATCCAATTTTAACTGTATCCAATCCCACCCTCCAATCGAAGATTTTCTTACATATATAGGGGACCATGAGTGTTCCTGAAATCCTGTACCTTTAACCTTGTATGTTCTTCCGTCTATAGTTATTTCCCCACTCACATTACAGCCGAGTATGGCATAGCTAGCTAGCTTACTTTTGGAGTTGTTGAATCTCGTATCATATATCCATATTGGTAGAGAGTGAGCCTCATAATCCAGATCTATAACAACTCTGTGATTGTCTCCGACATCTCTGGTCTCTGCATGGAGATGCCATCTTGGGTATTCTCCCTGCGCCCAAGAGTTTTTGAACTTCAGATCAACTCCTGGAGATGTTGCATCTAAGGTTCCTCTTTTTTCATTAATAACTCCTCCATAGACGTTGCCCTTATCATCGAATAGCACAACAGTCAAAACATCAGGTTTTAACTCTCCAAACAGATCTCCATATGCAAGATGTTTGAAGCTTACAACTATACCCCAGTTTTTAAGTTCACTGTTCTCAGAATCGAATATAGCTGAGAAGTACCACCACTCCCTATTTACTAGGAGAGATTTGAAATGGCAACCTTCATCATCACTCGTTATCGCTTTTCTGGATGGCAATATAAAAGAAGGTGGAGGAGTTGGTATCCTCTCTATGGTTATATTCTCTTCTGGTGTAATTTCTTCCTTACCTTCTTTCTCAACATATGTGGGAATATAGCCTGCTTTGTAGAAAAATAGAGCTGCAACTAGTATAACCGCAATCAACACTGCGATATCGATTTTTTTCATTCTCATTTTCATACTATCATTTAACTTTAATTCTTTTGTATAATTCTCTGAGATTTTTATTTATTAAGGCTTTTGTAACAATTCTTACCAACATAAGTGGTCAATTTAATAAGTCAATAATTATTATACTAAATGTATGAAGGCAAAGGTTCTCTGTATTGGATTTTGCTTGTTCCTGATTTTGCCAGCAGTGCTATCAGCAGCTATGGAAACGTCTTATGATAAGATGAAAGAAGATTCTTTGGACAAAGATACCGTAATAGCAGATATAATTATGATTTACCACAGAACAGGCAACAAAGCCTCTGCACTTGCCAAGATAGTCCAGACCAGAAAAGTTGTATATATGCCTGCAAGAGAAGAAAGAAGTTTGG
The DNA here is from genome assembly GCA_029259115.1 of Thermoplasmatota archaeon. Lineage (GTDB taxonomy): Archaea > Thermoplasmatota > E2 > DHVEG-1 > B18-G2 > B18-G2. The sequence continues at coordinate 11,604 of JAPDJO010000033.1, forward strand.
CAGTGAGGCTAACAATCATCGCAACACATTCAGATGTTGATAGAGCATATTTGCTAAGATATTCTGTCTTGGGTACGGTAGCAGATGAGTGGGTTGTCAACTGGTACGGTGATATACATATGGAGGGATACAAAGAAAGGATTGTCAGGGTCTCTACGGAGAGAATAGGACCATATATCTGGACAGATGGCATATACTCCATTAAACTTAGAGCCGAAATCGATGGACCTTTTGCAAGTGATTTTGCCAGCAAGGAGATAAATGTCATGATAAAGGTTGTGAAGGTGCCAAACTATATCAGGAGTATAGAAAGTTTACCACCAAGTATTTAATTTGTTAACAGAATTACCCGATGTATGATCTCGAGGGAGGATGTGGAAAAAGCTATCCCAGAGCTTGAATGGATAGGGGATGAGAAACTAAGGGAGAAGGTCATAGATGTGTGGATAGAAGCTCTAAAAAGAGGAGGATGGAGCAGGATAGATGAGGTGCCATTTACTCTTTCCTTCAAAAACTCTGGAACTCTAGTTGAGCACACAAGGAGAGTAGCAAATCTTGTGAGGAATGTAGCTCTTGCTAGAGATGAGAACATCAACATGGATTTTCTCCTTGCTGGCGCCTTGCTTCATGACATAGGAAAAGCTCTAGAGTATGAAAAGGTTGGAGATGAGATTAGAGTAAGCGAGTACGGAAAGAAGGTCAGACATCCGATATCTGGTGCAAACCTTGCTAGAGAACTTGGACTTCCTGAGGAGGTTGCCCATATAATAGAGAGTCATTCTCATGAGGGAGACAAAATGAAAAGGAGCAAGGAATCTATAATAGTTCATCACTGCGATTTCATAGACTTCGAGTTGAGGAGGGAAGAAAGTGAGAGAGATTAGGGTAGGAACAGAGAATGAGAGAGATTGTTTGGTTTTGATTAGGGAAGGTAGAGGATTGAGTATAAATGTTGATACAAAAGTGAGCATATGCAGAGATGATGTTGTTAATCTGGTTAAAGAAAGGATTAAAAAATATGGCGTCAAAGATGCAGAGATATATATCAAGGAGTTTGGAGCTTTGGATTATGTTATAAAGGCTAGGTTGGATTATGCCCTTTACAGATTTACAGGAAGAAGATTAAAAGAAAAGGCTTGTAAGAGGAAAGAAACGAGTAGAGATAGATTAAGGAGATCTAGGTTATATGTTCCTGGAAATAATCCCAGATTACTTGTGAATGCTGGAATTTTTGAGAGCGACTGCATAATCTTAGATCTAGAGGATTCTGTTCCTCCAGATCAAAAGGATTCTGCCAGATTTTTGGTCAAAGAGGCTCTAAGGAATCTGGATTTTGGAGAATCCGAGGTATGGGTGAGAGTTAATAGAGAATTCCTGAATGATGATCTAAGAGAGATTTTACTCGGAAATCCTCACGGGATATGTCTACCAAAGAGTGAAGGGAAAGAAGATGTAAAGGAAGCTGAGAAATTGATAGAGAGATACGAGAGTGAGTATGGAGTGAGAGGTACAAAGTTGATGCCGATAATAGAAAGTGCAAAAGGAGTAGTGAATCTGGAAGAGATAGTAAAATCAAGTGATAGAATTGTAGCTATAGCCTTTGGAGCGGAAGATTTCACGAGAGATATAGGTGGCGAGAAGAGCTGGGATTCTTTACTATACGCTAGATCAAGACTAGTTACTGTTGCAAAGGCTTTTGGTGTACAGGCTTTGGATACGGTCTATAGCGATATTAATGATATCGATGGCTTAATTGAGGAAACCAAGAGGATTATAAAGATGGGATTTGATGGAAAGGGAGCTATACATCCTGAACAGATAGGTTATATTCATGAATGCTTCACTCCTAGTAAAGAGGACATAGAGTATGCAAAGAAAGTTATGAAGGCAATAGAAGAAGCAAAGAAGAAGGGTCTTGGAGCTGTATCTCTAGATGGAAAGATGATAGATGAACCTGTTGTGAAGAGAGCTGAAAGAATTCTCAGACTCGGAGGGATCCTATGAAGAATAAAGTTGGTAGAGAAATACCCAGCGAGATATGTGGTAGAAAGCTAAAACCTTATAGGGGAGCTTTCGCAACAAAGCCAGATAGAAAACACAAGGCAACAAGAATAAAGTTTCATGATCCTAGAAGGGGCAAGGTTTTGAGATCTATAAGAGAAGCGATCAAGAAGGTTGGGCTCAAAGATGGAGATACCATTTCCTTCCATCATCATCTCAGGAACGGGGATGCTGTAGTGAATATGGTTTTGGATACAATAGCAAAGATGGGTATAAAGGATATAAGACTTGCATCTACAGCCCTATTTCCAGTTCATGAGAAGGTTATACAGCACATCAAAAATGGAGTTGTAACCAGAATAGAAGGGAGCATGAATGGTCCTGTTGGAGAGTTTGTTTCTCAAGGAGGAAAACTGAAAGAGCCTGCTATTTTGAGGTCTCATGGAGGTAGAGCTAGAGCTGTAGCCAGCGGAGAGTTAGACATCAATGTTGCTTTTATCGCTGCTCCTATATGTGATGATTATGGAAACTGCAATGGAAGATATGGCAAATCTGCATTTGGAGCAATGGGATATGCCTATACAGATACGGTTTATGCGGATTATACAGTAGTCATAACAGATAACCTCCAGCCCTATCCAGTTACACCACCAATTGTTCAGCAGACGTTTGTGGACTATGTGGTAGAAGTAGAATCGATAGGAGATCCATCTGGTATACAAACCGGGACTTTAAGGATAACAAGAAGTCCTGCGAGGCTCAAGATAGCAAGAAATGCTGTAAAGGTGCTTGAGGCTGCTGGAGTGCTAAAGAATGGTTTCTCGGTTCAGGCAGGAGCAGGAGGGATAAGTTTAGCTGCAACGAAATTTCTTCATGAGTATCTAAAAAAACATGGAATAGTTGGAAGTTTTGTCATGGGAGGTACAACAAAGTATGTCATAGATATGTTAGAAGAAGGTACGATGATGAAGATTCTCGATGGACAGACTTTTGACCTAGCTGCTATAGAATCTTTAAGGAAAAATCCCATGCATGTCGAGATAAACAATACATTCTATGCTGATATCCACTCTGGGGGATGTGCAGTAGATAAATTGGATGCTGCTTTTCTTGGTGGAACAGAGATTGATCTGGATTTCAATGTTAACGTAAATACCCATTCTGATGGAAAACTCCTTCATGGAATAGGCGGTCACCAAGATGTTGCTGCGGGAGCAGGGATAACGATGATTCTCATGCCAACTATGAGAGGAAGAATACCAACTATAAGAAAAGAAGTTACTACCGTAACAACTCCTGGAGAGACTGTAGATGTTTTGGTTACTGAAAGAGGGATAGCCGTAAATCCAAGGAGAGAAGACCTTATTGAGGATCTCAAGGGTAAAGTTCCACTCGTTGACATAGAGGAGCTTTACAAGAGAGTAACAAGATTCTGTAAGGAACCAAAGCCACCAAAACTTGGAGATGAAATTGTTGCGATAATAGAGTACAGGGATGGAACAGTAATAGATGTTGTCAGGAATGTGAAAAGCTAGCTATTCTTCTGTTTTTCGCTTTTCCAAATACCTTTTTCTTATCTCCTTTGCAAGCTCTCCATCCTCTATAATTAAAGCTCCCTCATAGCCACAATCCTTGCATCTCCATCTGCTCCAAGTCTGAGGTAAAACCCATTCAATATTTGGAGATCCACAGTTTGGGCAGTACTTCATTTCCATCTCTCCATTATTTTTTCTATTCCTAATAATCCTATCAATGCAAGGATGGCAACATACAACTCTACCAGATAAACGTTTTGGGGTATGCTCAGATCGAGGTATGTTTTAAAGGCAGGAATAGGACCATCTACCGCTGTCTTATAAAGTATCGATGCCAGAAGATACCTAATATCTGCTTTCCTTATCGCATAAAAGAGGAGGAGGATCGCAAATATGTGTATGATCAGAGTAAATGTTCTTTCCAGTATAGGTGCCGGTATGACTATGGAGGGTTGATTCAATTGCTGTAAAATTACTTCTCTCTGGGATTCTGATATTTTGTTTATGAGATCTGGATAGAGAAGAAAAACTAGAACATTCATGAAAGATGAGAATCCTAGGAACAAAGCTTCAACAGCACCAAATCCTATGCCTACCGCGATCGCTTGATCCAGATTTATCTCTTTTATTTTGGTCTTCAGAATAATCAGATATGACAATCCACTTTCCAGCAAACCTGTTCTTAAGCCAACGTATAAACCAGCTAAAATTACATATACAGCATCTCCAAATCCTTTAAGATAGTTGGATAGGTAATTTGTCAAGGTTAAATCCATGATGAATTTTGGAGAGATTGCAATTACCCAGAGTAACAAACCATAGAGAAAGAATTTTATTTCTATCTTTTTTCTCCACCACCATAGAAAAGGAGCTATCGCTCCAACTAAAAGCATTCCTATTCCGGATAAAATCAGATAGGGGTTCATGATTCGTCTTCTAGTTTAACAGCGGTTCCATAGGCTAAGATCTCTGCAGCTCCTCCCATAACCGAAGAGGTCATGAACCTTACGTTTATTACTGCATCTGCTCCGAGCTTCTCTGCCTTCTCTATCATCCTCTTTAGTGCTATCTCTCTCGCTTCAGATAACATCTCTGTGTATTCCTTTATCTCTCCACCAACGATATTCCTAAAGCCTGCAACTATATCCTTGCCTATGTGTTTTGCTTGAATCGTATTTCCTCTAACTAGACCCAGAATCTCCTTTACCTTCTTTCCTGGAACAAAATCTGTATTTGTCACAATCATGGTTCCAGATCCTCCTTACTTATTTTCTCCTTATCTTCACCTTTCTCTCTTATAACAGATATAAGTATGAGAACTATCCCTAGGAAGATTATTGTTATAGAGACCAAGACAAAAGGATCTACGTATTGTAGAGCAGGAATCAATCTGTATATCCCGTAGATTACAAGAAGCACTATGCCTATGGCAAATAGATAGAGACCGATTTCTTTTATATTCATGTTTCCCTCATTAATATGGAGCAGGATTTTTAAAGCTTGTGTAATTTTTTAGGATGTCTTCGATATCTTCTAGATCGTAATTGTAAGCTTCTCCGCTCCTCTTCTTAAAAGATCTTGCAAAAACTGCATACTCTATCTTTCCTTTCCACGGAATACCCCTTATATTTTTCATTCTTCTTACGATCTTCTCGGCATCAGCATTCTCACTCCATTTGCATTCACCCAAAAGTAGAGATTCATCACTAGAAGCGACTATATCTATCTCCTCTTCTCCCTTCCACCACTTGCTTACATGGTTATACTTTACAAGTTCAGGGAAGAGTTTTATCGCGAGGAGTTCTCTTATCAGTCTTTCAAATTTATATCCAAAGTAAACATCTCTCTCCCTATTAAATGCTCTTAATGCAGCATCTGCATTACCCATCTCCAATTCCGCTCTATGAGGATAAACAAATCTAAACCAGAAGTCCATAAAGTGGTCGGATATCTCATATATTCCTCCTCTCCTCTTCCCGTAAGGAAGTACATGCTCTACAATACCCGTTTCCTGGAGGGTATCCAGATATTTGCTGAGATTCCCTTTATCCATACCTGTAGCAGAGCACAGTTTTCCTAGGCTTCTGTATCCTAGAGCGAGATACTTCAGTATGAGCCTATAAATTCTCGATTCTCTAAATTCTTCTCTTAGAAGAATCAGAGGTTCATCATAGAGGTTTCTGCCTTTGGTAAGAACGATTCTCTTTATATTCTCTTCAAGAGAGGTGGATTTATCGTAGAATGAGAGATAATACGGCACACCTCCAAAGATGAAATATATTTCTACAGCTTTATCGATATCTTTTATTACATCATATATGATTCTGAAGTCGAAGGGTTGAACTTTCCATATATTCACTCTCCTACCGTAGAGAGGACTTCTATATCCAATGACATCCTGTTCCATCATGGAAAGGGAGGAACCACATAGGATAAGCATAACATTGGTTTTTGACAGAATCTCATCTATTATCTTCTGAAATGCTGACAGAATTCCGGGATTTACCTCAATAAGAAAGGGGAATTCATCAAGCACGATAATGAACCTCTCTTTTCTAAATTTCACCAGTTTGAAAAGATCATATAGATTTTCAACTTCTAACTTCCTTATGTATTCTTCCCGAAGAGCTTCTGCCAATGCATCCTTTATGTATTTTATATTCTCTCTCAAGGACTCATTGGTTAATAGGATGTATGCCCCTCTTTTCCCCTCGAGAAACTTTTTGAGCAATTCGGTTTTTCCAACTCTTCTCCTTCCATAGAGAACAACGAGACTAAAGCCTTTCTCTTTCCATATCTCGTTCAGATACTCAAGTTCTCTATCCCTATCAATAAATTGTATCATAATTAGTCTAATCTTTTTACAATATTAAAAGGCTTTTCTTCTCATGCAGAAAATTTCATTTCATTTTTCCTCCAGTTATCTTACATACTAGATAGCCCAAAAATCCGAAAACCAAGCGGATTAAACCCAGCAAAGATTTGTGAGTTGAGAACGTTTGCCTGATAGAGTATTGTTTCCAAAGGCTTCCGTGCTTCAAGGCAAGTTGTTTTCTTCCATAACCATACCAGAATGATTGCTTTATCAGTGAATAGAGATTTTCAGCCGTCCTTCTGTATACCACAGCGTTTTCATTGTAGCCTATCTTTGCACCTGCTTTAACCGCTCTCAGATTCAAGTCTATATCCTCTGCTGTAATAAATCTCGTATCAAACCCGCCAATTTTATCAAAAAGGTCTTTTCTGTATGCTAGGTTACATGAAGGATATGTGATATCGTAACCTTTGTATTCTATCTTTACTCTCTCTATAATGTCCTTAAAAGGACCAACATCTACAGTTTTTCCAGCTACAACATCAAAACCTTCTTCCATCTTCTTTTTCAATTCTTTTAACCAGTTTTTATCTGCTCTACAGCCGCCATCTGTAAATGCTATAATATCTCCCTTTGCCTTACTGACACCAAAGTTTCTACCTTCTCCTCTGCTCCCCTCATGGATAAAGAGTTTAATTTGTTTGTATTTCTCTGAGTATTTTCTTATTATTTCTTGTGTATCATCTTTACTATTCGCATCTACGATTATTATCTCGAAGGGTTCCTCTTGTACCACTAGACTATCGAGCAATTCCGCAATACTTTTTGCTTCATTTTTGACGGTAATGACTATGCTCACGAACACATTAATCTGTAGCAAAGATAAGATTATAGATTTTCCGTTAACATTAAAATAAGGATGGTTATTCTCATCTAGCAATGAAAAATGTCGTTCTACTTACAGTAGACTGTCTAAGAGCAGATCACATGAGTTGTTACGGTTATAAGAGAGAGACTACACCTTTTATTGATAGGCTAGCGAAGAAGAGTTTGTTTTTCAAGAATGCATTCTCCAATGGGCCGAACACCAGACATTCTGTGCCGTCCTTCCTTTCCTCTACATATCCTCTTCTTTTCTTGCAAGAGATAAATGGCGGAAAGTTCCACATTGGTAGAAGAAGTGTAGCTGAGATTCTCAAAAACAACGGATATGCCACGGCTGCTGTTCATTCAAATCCATATATATCTAAATTTTATGGATATGATAGAGGATTCGACTATTTTAATGACTTCTTATTAGGTCAGGTAGAAGATGAAATAAAAGAAAGTAGACTAAAAAAGATCTTCAGAGAGGTCGTAAAGGGTTTAAAAGCTATTACGCTACACAAATTACCTCACGAAGACGGAAAGAGAATAAACTATGAGGGGCTTCGATGGCTTGAAAATGTTGATGAGCCTTTTTTCTTATGGTTACATTATATGGATGTCCACATGCCCTATGTTCCTCCCAATCAATTTCTCGAGGAGATTGGAGTCAAAAAATATAGTCATATAAAGAAGGTGTGGATGGGAAAAAAGATAGATGATATCAAAATGAGGGATAAGATTAAAGATGAAGAAATAATGGATTACATCAATCTGTACGATGGATGTGTAAGATACACTGACAATCTCCTAAAAGAGATTGTCTCCAAGATAGAAAAGAGATATCCTGACACAATTTTTATCATAACTGCAGATCATGGAGAAGAGTTTAGAGAACATGGAGATCTCAGTCATTTAGAGAAATTATACGACGAATTATTGCACATTCCTCTTCTATTCTATGGTAAAGGTATCGATGATAGAATAATAGAAAAACCAGTCTCTTTAATAAGTCTGGTTCCAACAATTTTACATCTATTAGGAATCAATGATAATAGATGGTTGCAGGGTAAAAATGTTTTTGAATCCGAAGAATTCATAATAGCGGAGGCATGGAGAGAAAAACCCATTACTGCGTATAGGGATCTGGAATGGAAGTTTATCATTAGTGGTTCTGAAAGAGAATTGTATAACATCACGGAAGACGGGCAGGAAAAATTTAATCTTTACGACAGTAAAGATGGCAAAGTGAAGGAAAAAATCTCCCTTTTCGAAAAAATTATACGGAGACATATAACTAATCTAGACAAGGAAAGGAATGCCAGAAATACATATTTGCAAAAAGAAAAAGTCAGGAGATTTGTAAGGAAAATGAGATCATGAGTGAAAGAAATGTATTGATGATATTATCAAACCCTTTACTAGTAGATCCTAGAGTTCATAAAGAAGCAAAGGCTTTGATAGAAGCTGGGCACAGAGTTACCGTCATTGTTTGGGATAGGCACGGTGAGTATAATGAAAGGGAGACCGTAGATGGTATAGAAGTTATAAGACTAAAAATACTCAAACCTTCAAAATCTATCTACGGAAATTTGATAAAAACAGTTTTATGGTGGAGAAAAGTCTACAAAGAGGTAAACAAACTGTTCAAAGATGGGCATCATTTTGATATAATTCATTGTCATGATCTAGACACTCTACCAGTTGGCGTATTACTAAAGAAAAGATTTAGTTCAAGATTGATCTATGATGCTCACGAAATATTCGGTTATATGCTAAAAGATAGTAATCCCATAATTTCGAAATTTGCATTTTTGATAGAGAGATTTCTGATAAGATTCGTTGACCACATAATAACAATTGATGAGCCTTTTGAAGAATACTTTAAGGTATTTGGTAAACCTGTAACAATAGTCATGAACTGTAAAGAGTTAATATATGATAGATACACCCCTCCTAATAATGATGTATTCACTTTAGTTTACATAGGTTTGATGAGTAAAAACAGGTTTTTTCCAGACATATTAGATGTGGTTGGTGGCTTGAAAAACGTAAAATTGATTCTAGCAGGAAAGAAAGAGGGATTATTCGAAGAAGTGAAAGAGTATAGCAAAAAATTTGATAACATAGAATTTCTCGGTACTATACCATCTAGTGAGATTCTTCCTTTGACAAGGAAAGCGGATGCAACATTCATCATAACCGACTTGAAGGGACAACATAGGATGAATGTCTTTAATAAACAATTTGAAGCTATGGTCTGTGGGAGACCTATAATTGTTACGAAGGGAACATACGCAGGAAAAATGACAGAGGAGCTTAAATGTGGTTTAACCGTTGATTACAATAAAGACTCTGTTCGCGATGCAATTATAACACTTAGAGATAATCCTGGCCTCTGTAGAGAGTTAGGAAAAAACGCATTTAAGGCCGCCAAGGAAAGATATAATTGGGATATAGAGAAAAAGAATTTACTGAAGGTTTACGAGGAGATACTATGAAGGCTGTAGTTATAGGGTTAGGTAGAATAGGATTACCACTAGCTCTAGTAGCTGCTGATAGTGGCATAACAGTAACAGGTATAGATATCAAGAAAGAACTCATAGAAAAATTAAGGAATAGAAAAATTCCTTTCAACGAGCCACGACTTGATGATCTGCTTGAGAAATATTGTGAAAAACGGTTTTTTCCAAGACTACCAGAGGAGGGTGAGGAGGATATAAAGAAAGCTGATTACATAATCTTCACAGTGGGAACGATGTTTGTAAAGTATCCTGAGAAACCATCTTTGGACAGATTATTGTCATTGGTTAGCGATGTACTTAGATTAGGAATTAAGGGAAAGACTTTGATATTTAGGGTTACGCTCCCTATAGGTAGTACAGATAAAATAAAAGATTTTATAGAAGATAGTACAAAAATGGAAGAAGGAAAGGATTTCTATATGGCCTTTGTTCCGGAAAGAATAATGGAAGGAAAGGCTGTAGAGGAAGAGAAAAAACTACCTAAAATTGTTGGTTGCTATAACGATGAGAGCTTCGAGAAAGTGAGATACTTTTTCGAAAAGATAGGTGGAGAAATAATAAGGGTTTCAAGTCCCAAGGTGGCAGAATTTGTTAAACTAATAGACAATGCATGGAGAAACACAAGATTTGCGTTTGCGAACGAGCTGGCTTTTCTGGCAGAAGAAAATGGTATAGATGTATGGGAAGCCATAAAAGCAGCTAACGAGGGATACGAGAGGAATCAGATTCCTATTCCTGGTCCAGTTAGTGGGTACTGCTTAGGAAAGGATCCGTACATACTTGAAGGGGCATTTGAGAAGGTTGCTAGAAAGAGAGGTTTCAATTCAGTTTGGTATTATGGAAGATTAGCGAATGATTGGATGATTGAAAAGATTGTTGAAGATATAACTGGAAAAAGTGTTTTAGTGGCGGGGTTATCATTTAAAGCAAATATTGACGATTTCAGATATAGCCATGGTATAGAGATTGTAAGAGGATTGCTGAAGAGAGGGTGCAGAGTCTATGTCCATGATCCATACCTCGATTCAAACTCTTATACAAAGCTACCCGCAGACCTCATCAATAAAGTTGAAAAAGTCTCTTCTGTAGAGGAAGGTATAGGTAAGGTTGAGATAGTTTTATTTTCTGTTCCTCACAGGGAGTACCATAATCTGCCTGCAGATCTTCTTAAGAAGGTTAAGGTGGTCGATCTCTGGAACATATTTAAGAGGTAAGGAGGTAGGCACAAAAAATGGAAGAAAAATATGTGATGGAGGAGGAGTGGGACTATCTTATCATACTTGATGCTTGTAGATATGATTTTTTTGAAAGTATTTACAAAGAGTTCTTTGGATACGATAATCTAGAAAAAGCAATCAGTCCAGCGATCGAGACTATAGAATGGGCTGAGAAGAGTTTCAAAGATTTCTATGAAGATATAATCTACATTTCCACAACACCATTTATAAACTCCAAGAAGGGATTATCCGAACGAGGTTTTTATTTCAATGCGAAGAAACATTTTTACAAAGTGATAGATTTGTGGGATTGGGGATGGGATCATAAAATAGGCACAGTTAGACCAGAAAAGGTAAATGAAATTGCTTTGAAGGAATACCAACTACACCCTGATAAAAGATTGATAATACACTATATGCAACCTCATGCACCATACCTTTCGTTAGAGAAGCTTTATATGAAGCTAAGAAGAGGTGATAAAAGGGGTAAAGAAAGGGGGATTGTTTTTCAAAGAAATCTTATACCGAGTAGTGTAAGGAGGATCTTGGCTGAAATATGTATAAAGGGTTTTGGCACTGAATTTGTGTGGAGATTAAACAAAATTTTTCACTTTAGAAAAATTCATCCCCTTCATATGGAAATGGCATGGAGAATGGTTGGTAGGGAAGGTATAATCAAAGCTTATGCTGACAATCTTCGTATAGTTTTAAAATATGTTCAAAAGTTAGTAGAAACTCTCAATGGAAAAATTATCATAACGTCCGATCATGGAGAGATGCTGGGAGAAGATGGATTTTACGGACATGGATATCCTCTACCGAGACATCCCAAGCTTGTTGAGGTACCATGGTTTATTATTGATTAGAAAAACTGTTAAAGTAGGGGGTATAAATTCTAGGATGGAAAGATAGTGGATATTTTGGGTCTTTAAGGATGTTCGGTGTTAAGAGTTCCTCCGATTAAGAAAACCCTATAGTGCGACAGAGGACTTCTCCAATGTTCTATCAGCAAGGAGTCTAATAACGAAGGAGGAAATAAAAGTTGGAATCAAAAATATTATGACGGAAAGGAAGAATTAAAACACGCATGTAACGGGCGAAATCATATTTTACGTAAAATCATGATTAGCTCCTTATTACGCGATTGGGTTGATCCTTTCACATAAGCCCTCAATCCTATCCATGGGGATTTTTTTTCAAATACTATTTTGAATTATATTATTTAGTAATAGATCAATATCTTTTTTTGTAAGACTATGGGGATGAGCTAGGTTCCTCGCCGTTTTTCTTGGAAAGATCTCTACAGTTAATACAAAATAGCCTCCAGTTTTTAGCACCCTGTAGATTTCATTGATTGTTTTTTCTGGATCTGTAACGTGATCTAATGCATTGGAACAAAAAACAATATCAAAATACTCGTCAGCAAAGGGAATGTTTTCGCCAAAGCCCTTTTGAATGTTAATCTCTGGGGGATAATTATATAACTTCTGATACTCGTCGGCCAGTGGATCAATTCCGTATTTTTCTCCATCAAGGAAGTGGAGGATAGTGCTTATCCCACAACCAACATCAAGAATTCTTGTGTTGTTTTGAATTTCACAAATTTTGTTTATCTCTTCCAGATAGCGATATCTCTGCCAGTATTCTAGCACTTTAGACTTATTCTCTTTAAATTCCTCTGCCCATCTTGTTTGGAATGATAACTCGGTAATATATTTCACTCCAAAAGTTGAAAATAATTTACTAAAACCGGGCATCTTAAAGATTGATTTGATTGGTGTTGGCATGCTTTTCACGATATTATTAAATAAAACTCCTGCTTTTATCATATTCGAGTCTACCAAATTATCTTCAGTTGACTTCCATGGACGTGCTCTCCTCACCCTATACCCCTTGTCTATCCGTAAATAGTTGCAATTTAATTACATTTTTGATTGCTTCGTTTGGTGTTAATGGTAAAAGGATGAAAAAGAATAATCTAGTATGAAACATATTACTACCTTGATGATGTGTGCTAGGGCTAGGGGAACGACTAGGTATTATCCTATAAGCAGGATTAGGCAAACGCTAAACTGGCTTTCGACTGGGATAAGGAAACTAGATAGAGATAAAATTATTGTATACAAAATACCTTACACAAGTTCTTTCGATTATTATCCTGTCGAGATTGCTCTATTTGCACTAGGAAATCTAGAAAAATTTTTAGACACTGGCGAAGAAAGATACAGGGAGGTTTTTATTAGGCATGTCGATTGGTTGGTTAAAAATATATCCATCAAAGATGATTTTGGTGTTTGGGAACACAATTTCGTTCTTCCTTACTATAAATTTGATAGAGTTCCCTGGGTTCATGGTATGGCACAAGGTGTAGCGATATCCGCCTTAGTGAGAGCTTATCAACTTACAGGGAATAAAAAATATTTGGAGGTTGCCAAACTAGCATATGGTGCATTTGAGAGAGATATAGATGAAGGTGGCGTCAGATACGTTGACAGTAGAGGAGATATATGGATAGAAGAATATGCTATACTACCTCCACCTCATATATTAAACGGATTTATTTATGCTATGCTAGGTATGTATGATCTGTATTCGGCTACAAAATCTGTCTCGATCTTAAATTTGATTAACGAATGTAAAAATACGCTCGTGAGGAATCTACACAAATACGATAACGGCTTTTGGTCGTTGTATGATTTATTAAATAAGTTCCCCTCATCTAAGAAATATCATGAGTTACATATAGAACAGCTTAATGTTCTCTATTCTCTTACTGGTGAAGATATTTTCAAAGAATACATGACAATATGGAGAAATTATCTTACTAGGTCCTCAAATAGGATCAGAAAAACATTTGTCAGGTTGATACTTTATACTAAAAAATATGGACTTACTATACCAAAGATGTATGTAGCAAGAAAAAAGTGGGAGAAAAAATGAGTGCAAAAATTTGTTTCATTGGAAATTTATCTTCAACATTTGTCAAAAGGGATCACGAAATTTTAAAAAAATACTTTGATGTAGATGTTGTTCAACTACCAAAAACAAAGAAGGATTGGCTCACATATCCTTTACTGATAAAGAGAAAGGTTAAACAGGCTGATGTCGTGTTTGGCTGGTTTGCCGGATGGCATACTGCACCTGCTGTTTACTATGCAAAGAAATATGAGAAAAAGTCAATTATTGTTGTAGGTGGATACGATGCCGCCTACGTTCCAGAAATAAACTATGGAGCATTCACAAACATCAAGGAAAGGACTCCAGCAAAATACATCTATAAAAATGCTGATAAGGTGCTGGTTGTGGATCTGTCTCTAAAGAGAGATATCATTAAAAATGCTGGAGTGAGGGGTGAAAATATAGAATATCTACCTACCGGGTACGACTCAAACTATTGGAAATCTAAGGGGAAGAAAGAAGATGTGGTTTTAACAGTAGGAAAAATAAGTTGGAGAGTTATGAAACGAAAAGGGTTTGAAACTTTTGTTAGAGCTGCAAGATACGTTCCTAATGCGAAATTTGTCCTCGTGGGTAAACACGCTGATGACTCTATAAAACATCTTAGTAAAATCGCATCTGAAAATGTGGAATTTACCGGCTTTGTACCAGATGAAGAACTATTAGATTGGTATCAAAGAGCAAAAGTTTATTGTCAATTGTCAAGATACGAAGGTTTACCAAATGCTTTATGTGAGGCTATGCTTTGTGAATGTATTCCTGTAGGTACTATGTACTGCGGCATACCGACAGCAATTGGTGACACTGGCTTCTATGTCCCTTATGGTGATGTTAAAGCAACAGCGGAAGCTATAAGGGAAGCATTAAGATTACCAGGTGAATCAGGTAAAAGAGCAAGAGAGAGGATAGCAAAACTATTCCCATTAGAAAAAAGAGAGAAGGGATTGATCGAGACAATAAGAATGGGTGGATAGATGAAGATTGTAGTGTTAGGTATAGATGCATTAGAATATGATCTAGTGGAAGAGTGGAATCTGAAACATTTAAAACAAAAATCTTATTGCAAAACAGACTTATCTGATTTTGATGTAATAACAACTCCCCTTATATGGGGTGCAATGGTAACTGGAAAAAAATTAAAAGAAATCGAAGAGATATACGTTAAAAGGGCAAGGTTCTTTTCTAAACATGGAACTACCATCAGAAGGGAACAAGAGCAATATGTTATAGCAAAAATATTAAGAAGGCTACTTCCATCAAAGATTAAAAATTTTGTTTCAAAAAAAATTGTGCCCGATCCGTTTAAAAAAACATATGACATAATACAAAAGAGGGGGTATACAACCATATTTGATTTTTTTGAGAAAACATGGAACAATGGGATTCCTGCATATAATAGAAATGTCTCAACTGAAGAGGTTAAAGAGCTCATGGAAAAAGCTGTTAAAGGAGATGTAAAAAGTCTGTATAACTATTCAATGGAACTGTATAAAAAGGAAAAGGAAGAATTACTGAAAGCAATATCCAAGGATTATGAACTGATATTTTGGTATACGCCCTTTCTAGATGAAATAGAACATTTCTATATAAATAAAAGATTAAAGCTATTGAACATATATCTAGAATTAAACAATCTAGTGAAAGTCATAAAAGAAAAACTGAATGAAAATGACATTTTGTATATAGTATCAGATCATGGAATGGAACCTATAGAAGGAGATCCTAGAGGTGGGGACCATTCAGATCACGGTTTCTTCTCATCAAATACAGGAGAACTTATTCAAAAACCACAGGATCTTTTCTATCTCATTAAGAAAAAGGCTGAAGAAATAAAAGGTTAATTTGTCCTCTTCTTTATCTTTTTAACATCTCTTCCTTCATATACCTTAGCATTTTTAGAGGATTCAGAGAGTCGATGAAGAGATGGATATCATCCTTTTTGAGTTCTCCAATAAGGTAAAGTATCGACAAATATATTCCGGCTCCAAATATGAAAGCAAGCAAAAGATCGTACCATCTTAATATATCATATAGCTCCATGAATTTGTACATCATAAAAGCCATCACGAGGGATGATATGGCATGTTTCAATACAGCCCTACTAGATCCTATTCCCGAGATTTTGTAAGCAACGTATCTAATATAAACAAAACCCGCGAAGTAAGAGATGACAGTAGCTATCGCCGCACCTTCTGCAGAGAGACCGAACAGCTTCAATCCTAAGCTCCTTATATTTCTTGGTATTAGTATGATATCCAAAATGATGTTTAGTCCGACCATGATTAATACTCTATTTCTCGCAAACTCAGGCATACCCATTCCCTGAGTTAGGCTCTGATAGGGTCTCGATAAAATCTCTATTAAAGCAAAGATTGGTAATATTCTCAATATCAGGAGAGCATCCATATATTTATCACTGAGAAGGATATGGATTATGGGTTCTGCTAGTACAATTATTAGCACTATGATAGGAAAAACTATCATACTAAGATATCTCTCGGATTTAGCTACAACTTCTCTTACTTTCCTAAAATCTCTTTTCGAGTGATATTCGGATACTGTAGGTAACAGGAGTAAACCGACAGATGTAGAGAATAAAATAACAAATCTTGATAGATTGTAAACAGCAAAATATTCTCCAACCTCGTTTGCGCTCCAGAATAGCTGAATAAATACCTTGTCGATATTCGTCATTATTCTCCATGAAAAGACCGCAAATGCCATGTGAATCGCAAAGGAGAGATAATTTTTGAAATAGGCTAAAGATGGTCTGGCAACAGGATATCCTCTGAAGAATGAAAGTGCTAAAAGGAAATGGAAAATCTCCCCAATAAGATAAGTAGATGCAAGAGCAATGGGTCCCAAATCATTGTATGCAACATATATGGTCGCTACTACTCTTGTTAATGTATACGCTAACAGCGGAATCTGCGCTTTTGCAGATTCTTTTCTTGCGTTGAAAGTGGAAATGAAAGTTTGAGTTAGGGTCAACAAGACAAAATACGCCAAGAGAATGTAGATAGCTTGTTCATGCAAAGGGGATTCGAATCCTCTCCCTAGAATATACTTCCAAATAGCTACGGATCCTATAACTACCGATGCTAACAAACCAGCCAAGAAAAGTTTCGTTACAGCGAAGGTTGCTATACACGTTCCCAAATCTTTACCTTCTGATATTCTCTTGATATGAGCGTGATCGAATCCTAGAGTTCCAAACATCGAAAAGAGAGCGACAAATCCATAAGCAAAACCTACAACTCCATATTCCCACGGATCCATATAGAGAGCGATAAATTTCAGAGCGATGTAGCCCAGTAAGCCATTAAGAAGTTGAATGAATATGATCAATGCAGACTTTCTGGCTATCATGCTGTGAGAAAAGAAATTTCGAGGAGGTTTATAAAGGGATGCTATGCATGTAGTAACCACTTCCAGAGAGGTATACATTTTATTGTCTTGTCATTTATATTCAGTTCATCCTCATAATCCCATGTTATGATCTCTAAATTCTTGCATTTCAGTTCATTGCTCGCTTTGATTAGAGATTTTATCTCCCTTTTCTCTATCTCGTCTCTTCCAGATGCATAGGTTACTTGGATGAGTTGTTTGATATCTAAACCCTCTTTCAAAACGAAATCGACTTCTCCATCTGAGAATTTGAGATAAAAGATGTCGAGCAATGGATTTTCGTTTCTTTTCCTTATCAGATCCAGTAAAACAATGTTCTCCATTAATCTGCCATAATCCGGAGAATATCTGGCTATTCTAGTTAAACCTGTATCGCACAGATAGATCTTTTTTGGCCAGCTCTCTCTGAGATGTACCTTATCTGAGTATCTCTTGAGAAAAAAGAAAAACATGGTATCCTGGAGCTTTGTGACATACTCATAAACGGTATCCTTTCCAACTCTTACATCTGTTTTCAGCTTATTATACAAACCTCTAATCGATATCTCCTTAGAGTAATTCTGGATCATAAAAGTATGTATCATCCTCGCTAAGTCAAGATTTCTTATCTTGTGTCTCTCTATGAAATCTCTAAAGAGAATCAGATCTGAGTATTCTCTCAGTATCTTCAATTTCTCCTCACTCTTAATAACATCTGGAAAACCTCCAAATTCGATATAGTTTCTCAACAGATTCTTTATTCTCGCCTCTTCATCTTTACTCAAGTATTTCCCAACAAAAATCTGTTTGAATCTCAGGAATTCTCTAAAACTGAAAGGTAATAAAACATATGATAAACTCCTGCCTCTGAGTTGCGTTGCTATTTCCTTGCTCAATAACTTCGATGATGAACCTGACAAAAAGATCCTGTACTTTCTCAAATCATGAAACTCTCTCACCACCTTCTCCCAGTTCTCCATATTCTGAATCTCATCCAACAGCAGATATTTTGGATTTCTACCATATATCTCCATGTAAATTCTTATCACATCCCTCAGTTCTCTATAGTTAATCTCTGCCAAACGAGGGTCTTCAAAGTTCAGATAAACTTGATTCTCGATCTTTTTGGATAATGAGAATAAAAAATAGGTTTTACCTGCGCGTCTGGGACCAATTATGGATATTATGAATTCGGATTCCATTGGCACCTTTAATTCTCTTTCTAAGATATCCTGTGGTAAGCTTTCGTACTCCCTAAAATAGTCGATTACATCATCTCGAACGAGCATGCAATGTAATAAGGACAATTATTGATAAATATTTCCCTCTTACAGGGACAAAATTTCTCATTTGAGACAGTATAGATGTTTAATCTTGCCAGAAGCATCCCTTACCTAATTATTTGAAAAAATTTGCACCATAATGCAAAACATTGCATTACTATGTATCAGCATTGGCACCGACTCCTTGGTTATACCGATAACAACCACTTCCAGAGAGATATACACTTTATCATCTTGCCATTTATATTCAATTCATCCTCATAATCCCATGTTATGATCTCTAAATTCCTGCATTTCAGTTCATCGCCTGCTTTGATTAGAGATTTTATCTCCCTTTTCTCTATCTCGTCTCTTCCAGATGCATAGGTTGCTTGAATAAGTTCCTTTATCGATGTTCCCTCCTTGATGACAAAATCCACCTCCCTTCCCTGATGATCTTTCCAGTAAAAGATTTCCATATCTGGATGCTGATAACTCTTCCTTCTCAGAAGTTCTATGGCTACCACATTTTCCATAATTCTTCCAGTATTTTCGCTCAGCCGGAAGGAAACAACGCTTATAATTCCTGTATCGATGCAATAAACTTTCTTGGGTGCGATTATGCTTTCCTTAAGTTTTGGAGAGAATCTTTCTATCATCTTTATCAAATAAGCCTGCTCCAGCCCATCTATCCAGTTTTTTATTGTGTGCTGATCCTTTATATCTAGAATATTCTTCAGTTTCGAAAACGTGATTTCTGAGGAAAAATTGGAAACAAGGTATTTTGTCATCTCTTTGAATGCCGCCTTTTTCTTTATTTTGATTCTCCTGATTATATCTTTTTCCAGTATGTCAAAGTAGATGCTCACCAAGATTTCCTTTCCCAAAATGTATCTCTCCGGAAAACCTCCCTGGGAAAGATAATCTTTCAGCAGATTCTTTATCAATCCAATCTTTGCTGTTGTAAGGTACTCTCCAAACCCAAAATCGTTGTATATAAGAAATTCCCTGAAACTAAATGGGTACAGGGTAAAGTCTACATGCCTTCCCGTCAGGTGGGTTGCAAGCTCTCCAGAGAGCATCTTTGAATTGCTACCGGTAATGATAACCCTCTTTGTTCTACGCAACCGATTGACAAAAAGCTCCCACCCTTGAATGTTGTGAGGCTCATCTAGTACCACATTCTCTATCTTTCCATGGAGTTCATAGAATGCCTCCATCACCTTATCGAAGTCTTTAACATTGAAATCCATGATTCTCTCATCATCGAAGTTTATGTATCCATATCCTTCGTTTCTTAACAACTGCAATGAAAGCGTTGATTTACCACATCTTCTCACACCCAGAATGGCGAGTACATTTGGGGATTTTAAAAAACCTTTCAACCTCTCCCTGTCAACCTCTCTTTCTATTATCTTCGTTTTTTCAAATCTTTCCTCTATCTCCTCTCTCTGCGAAGCTATAATCTCCTTTATTTCCTGCAGTTGCATAAAATTATAATCACAATCTTTTTTAAAAAGTTTGTGATTTTTATGAGTTTCAATCCAGTTGCACAAGTAATCCAGATGATCTCCCTCACCGAATTCCTTTCGCAAAGGTTATATACTTCAAAAAATTAACAGAAATGTTAAGTTTGTAATGTGAAATCATGCTATGGGAGGAGATTATCGCAAAAAGCGAGAAAATGGGAGCAACCCCAACTCAAGTATTTCAGGAAGAGGTGCAGAAGGTTCTGCTCACTTCCTTGAGCCGAGACGAAGCATTCAACCATATTGTTTTTCAGGGTGGAACCGCTCTCAGACTATTTTATGGAAATCCCCGCTTTTCAGAGGATCTGGATTTCGTTTTGAAGCAAGACGAGATGTTTGATCTCACCAGAAACATCCCCAACATGCAAACATCTGTTGAAGATGCATTTCCATTTATTGAAGAAGCCAGTCTCGATATTCAGAGAAATGATGATCAAATGCAACGCCTCGTTCTTAAGATTAGAGGGAGACCATTCAAAAGAATTCGAGTGCACTTAGAATTGGCGTATGTTCCATCTTACCATAATAAACCAAGAGTACTTGATTATCCTCCTCTCAATCCAGTTGTAAGAGTGGAGGAGGATCATGAGATACTCGCTGATAAACTGGTTGCTTTGGGAAACAGACCATACATAAAGGGAAGGGATGTATGGGATGTATATTTTCTTGCCAAAGAAAAAAACATCACCATTCCATGGGATCTTGTGTTCCGGAAGGCTAGAGATTATGGAACCACACCATCAAATCTGAAAAAGAATATTCTAGAAGCTATGGAGAGATTGAAGAAAGAAGGATTGTCTATTCTTCACAGCGAGATCCTTCGTTTCATGCCAAAAAGAACGCTTGATCAATACAGCGAAAACCTCAGAGAAATTGTGGATGCGGTCGTAGAAATCATAAGAGGTGGGGTTCTTGAAGAGTGATGAGTGGTTACGCTTCTTCAAACGGCATAAAGATAAAAAGATATTCTCACTCTCTGATCTGTCACAGTTAACAGGAGAAGATAAATCATCTCTCTACGTTCAACTGACCAGATTGGTCAAATCTGGATTGGTGAAGAGGATTGCATACCGCTGGTATGAAAACCCATTTTCTCCTCCAACTCCGGAGGAAATATCCATGATTCTAAGATGTCCATCGTATCTATCCATGGAATATGCTCTCTCAAGACAAGGAATTCTAAGTCAAGCGGTGTATACGCTCACACTTGTAACCACAAAACTTCCTTATACTTATAAAACCGAGGATGCAACCTATGAGTATCATCAGATACACAAGACCTTATTCTGGGGATATGAAAAGGAAGGATTTGTTAACATTGCTGAACCCGAGAAGGCGTTCCTCGATCTCATCTATATTCGCTGTAAGAAGAAAAGGGATGCAGGTACTACTATGATAAAATCGTTGCTTGATGATATGGATGTGGATGGGTTTGATCTTGAAAAACTCCGCGCATATTCAGAAAGATTTTCACCAAAAACAAGAAAAATTCTGCATGAGGTGATGGAGTGATAAGGAGAAGATCGTGATCCTGTATTTACGCAAAATCCTCTCGTGTTATCCAAATAGTAGAATTTTTCATTAAAATTTCTATCATTGCAATAGTAATTCTGCAACTTATTTCAGGAGCCATTTCCATAGAGGTACGCATCTTATCGTTTTATCTTTCATCTTCAGTTCATCTTCATAATCCCATGTTATCAGTAACAGATCTTTGCATCCAAACTTATCGCCTGCCTTTACCAGAGATCTGATCTCTCTTTTCTATCTCATTTTTGCCTGATGCGTAAGTGACTTGAATCAGCTGCTTGACCTCTGTTCCTTCTCTGACAGGAAAATCGACCTCATGATTATTCTTCTTGTAATAGAGCAGGTCTCTATTTATCTTGTATCCATTCCTCAGAAGATCAACAAAAACGACTCCCTCCATGGATCTTCCGATGTGCTTAATGCCTTGGATAAGTAAAAATCCCGTTTATCTACAAAATGTTACATAGCCAATAAACCTCTTTAAAAAGCTAAAAATGAGATAGGGTTCTAAAGTTGGAAAAACAAGATCTTGACAAGAGTAGCTATACCAAGAACGGTTGTCACAACACCTATTAAGACTCGAAGGGATTTCTCATACACCTTTTTCACAACAAAAGCGGTTATTGGAACAGAGATTAAAGAGCCTATCAATAGAGATGGGGTCAAGTACCACCTCATGCCTTCTATAGTAAATGCATAAGCTATGAATCCAACTAGACAAGTTATCGATTTTGCAACAGGGGTTATACTGACTGCTTCTTTACTATTTGCCCCGGTAAGTAATTGCCCTCCAGTGAGTAAAGGTCCATAGCCTCCACCAGTTAATCCCTTATTAAATGCAGCAAATATTCCCAATCCCAGTATCTTCTTCCATGAGAATTTGAAATGTTTATTTATCGTCAGGAGTATCACTATACCCATAAGGAGTACGATTGACCCTATATATAGTTCCATGAGAAAGGTTGGTATAGATATAGCCAGAAAAACAGCCAAAATTGCTCCGACTAAACTACATATTCCTAGAGTGATAGCAATCTTGAGATGTTTGGATTTTAATCTGAAACTAACGTTCCCTACCTTGTGATGTGCTAATCCCAGGAACAATCCACTGACAAATTCTACTAGCAGTATAGGAGGAATAACCTCTAAAGGATGATATCCTGCTATCAGCAAGAGGGGAGCTAGTAACGTTCCATGTCCTCCACCAAATACAGCGTTTACAAGCTCACATATGAATGCAAGTATAATCACAGACAGAATTATTTCTACACCAAATAGATCAAAAGATAAAGATTCTATCATACCTCTACCTTTATGTAACCCCTTTCTCTCAGCTTATTCAGCACCTTATTAACGCACTCCTCCAGGCTCTCCTTATCGGTCTCTACAATAACCTCTGGATTCTCTGGTTCTTCGTATGGATCATCTATGCCTGTAAATCCCTTTATTTCTCCAGCTAAAGCTTTCTTGTACATCCCTTTAACATCTCTCTGTATGCATATCTCAAGCGGTGTCTTAACATAAACCTCTATGAAATTCTCGTTGATCTCTCTTGCAAAATCTCTGTTCTCCCTGTAAGGACTTACAAAAGAGCAAAGGACTATCACCCCTCTCTTAGATAATAACTTTGCCATGAGAGCTATGTATCTGAGATGCTTATTCCTTCCCTCTTTTGAGAAGTCTTTATTTCTGATATAGTCTCTAACGGTATCTCCATCCAAGAGCTCTACATCTATTCCTTTTTCCTCTAATCGCCTTTTTACTTCCCTAGCTATAGTTGTTTTTCCGGAGCACGGCAAACCCGTAAACCATACCGTCACACCTACCATATCTACCTCTCCCTAACATTCCTATATAACTTGGGATCAACAGCCTTTACAGCTTCGCTTACATTTAACATTCCACCCAAAAATTCGTTCACCCTCTCTATCTCTTTTCTTGGGTTTTTGATGACATCATTGTATCTAACGATTATGTAATCTATGTCTTCTCTCTCGTCCATCAGTTTTATAGTGATTCTATTCAATTTCTCAAGCAACGGTCTTTCTTCCTCTCTATTAATAGGACCTGACATCTTCTCCATGGAATCTAGGATCTCGTCTATGTTTCTGACCATGTAAATTATCTTATAGTTTCCTCTTGGGAGAAATTTTAACCCATAGGCTGTTATCTTGATGAATTTGCCATCATACTTCTCGAAGGGGAATGTCCCTTCCATAAGTCTATTAATAATCTTTCCACCTTCAAGCTCAAAGTAGCCCTTTGGATTGTGATAATCTGGTTTCCTTGAATTATCAAAGGCTACGGGCGCACCCCCTCTGTAGAGTATCTGCATCATCATGGATGTTCCTGATCTTTCCAGACCTGATACGATATAGTTTACCATCTTTTTCCCTCCAAAAACTCAACAATTCTATCAATTACTTCATCCGTTTTTTTCTTGGATGTAATAATGCCCACAACAGACTTCTTACCACCAGCGTTGCAACCTAATCGTTTAACCTCATCTATGAGGTTTGTCAGGTTAATCCTAGAACTTCTGACATATATCTGGTCTCTATCCTCAAAAAACCCCCTATTTACAACAACTACATCTCTATTTGTATTCCATGCTATCCTTCTTGTTACCGTTGATATGATATTATAAGGAATGTCTACATCGACTACTATCACGTTTCCTCTCTTCTCTCCAAGATTTTTATCATTCACTATCTTCTCGATTTCCTTCTCTAAAATCTCAAGATTCTTGTTCCATTCCCTATTTGTCAAGATATCTTCTAGGTTCATATCTCTAATGATCAAGGGTAATCTTTCTACGTCTTCTTTCTTACCAAGTTTATAGTTTGAATCTATCAGATACGTTGCTCTAACTAAGTCATCAAAATCTATCGAGTAATTTCTACAAAATCTCTGCACAATGTCATAAAATCTTCTGTTGTCTTTGATTTTGTGTTCGTTATCTCCCACTATTCCTAGAATAACTAGTAATCCCTCATCCTCATTGAAGTATTCTTTTAAAACCCATGTTGCAGATGGAAAATCTTCCTGTGCAGCACCATAGGCTATAGGGTTTATATGATTTATATTTTCTATGGGTTTTTGCATATGATGATCAAATATTGTCACCCTAGCATGTTCGGCTAGCTGTTTTATATTATCCTCAGGTAGAGCAATATCAACGATGTAGATCTCTCCATATTCAAGATATCTATCTATCTCCTCATCTGTTAAGAAGTAGTTTCCTATCTTGGGTATAACTGTTTTAGTCTCTCCATTCAAATTTTTAAGTAAGATAGATGCGGAGCATATCCCATCGGTATCCCAATGATGAATGATCAACTTCTCTCCCATACCATCACTCTACAAATGGATTGTCAAAACTCAATATGGTCTCTGCAACCTCTCTTCGCATCATTTGAGCTGGTGGAATCTTTCCTTCTCTCAACATCTGTCTTATTTTAGTTCCACTGAAATTGATGTGGTCTTCTTTTCCATGTGGGCATATCTTCTCGTTGACAACACCCCCACATCTTTTGCAGTAGAAGAACGATCTAAAGAACAGAGGGATTATCTCTAAATCTGGGAATTCATCAAATATCCTGTGAGCAGCATATGGGTCATAGAAGTTTCCAACCCCTGCATGATCTCTACCAACAATAAAATGGGTACATCCAAAGTTTTTCCTCATTATTGCATGATGTATAGCCTCTCTTGGTCCTGCATACTTCATAGACGTACATAATATAGACATCACGACTCTATTCTTTGGATAGTAATTTCTAATCAGGGAATCGTATGCTTTCAATATAACCTCGTCTCTGAAATCTCCTTTCTTCTTCCTTCCTATGAGGGGATTGACGAAAAGACCGTCAACAAAAGTAAGAGCAGCCTTCTGAACATACTCATGTCCTACGTGAGGAGGATTTCTGGTTTGAAATGCAACCACGTCTTTCCATCCTTTCTCCCTGAAAAGGGTCCTGGTCTCTTTTGGCCAAAGCACATAGTCCTCGAAAACCTTTTTACCCTCCTTAAGCAGGGTTATTCTGCCTCCGATGAAAAGATCTTTCATATCATATGTCATACTTACTCCTGGATGAGAGGGATCTTTTGTTCCATAGACTTTTTCAGCCAATCTCTCCTTATCAATCCCGTATATTTCTTCTATTTCCATCTCTGCAACCATTCCGTTATCAGCTATTAAAAAGATAGTGTCTCCCTCTTTGGCTCCTTTCAGCTCATCTTTGTTTACGTCCAAAATGATAGGAATTGTCCAGGGTGTGTCATCATCTAACCTCATATTTTCTAAGACATTTTCTAGATCGTTGTAACAAAGGAAACCCTCTAGAGGAGAAAAAACTCCATGAGCTATGTTTTCTACATCTTCGGATCTGTCCCTATTTACCTTTAAAGCTATAGCATCTTCAATATCTACATCTTCTCTTAACCTACATCTATCTACCAGTCTTCCTCCGTGAGGTTTAGGCATAGTATCACTTCCTAATCCAGGTATCCCAATGCTCTGAGTCTCTCCTTGATTTTCTCCTCCTCTTCTTTTGTTAGGGCTTCGCTCGCTTCTTCCTCCTCCATGCTCGCTAACAGCTCTCTCAGAACATAGGTTACGTATGCTGATAGAGAATGGAATCCTGTCCCCTCTATTCTTTTCTTTATCTTTTCCGCAAGGGCTGTAGGTATGGATATTGTGGTGAATTTTTTCTCTTCCTTCTTATCTTCCATCATCTCACCTTTAATTAAATTTAATTATTTTTAATTACATGTAATTAAGAGCGGTATAAAAAACTATCGAATTAATCCCAGAATCCTCTTGTTCTTGCGTACTGAATCTCTGCTTTCCATATTTCTTTTAACAGTCTGTCTCTCTCTTCTTCTGATTTTTTCAAATCCAGAAATCTGAAATTTCTGAGTATCCGAGATGCTGTGGTTACGCCTATCCCTCTCCCAGCCAGGGTTAAAATAGCAAACCTTCCATGAGATACAACCAAACTGGCTGAGGAAGATAGCCTTCTGATAATCTTCCTTTCTTCAGAACTCAATTTCTTTCTCTTGAGATCAGGGATTTCTTCTGTTATCACTCCTATCCTTATAGCACCGCATTTCCTGCACCTTGGTCTACCCTCAACTCTACCTACTCTTGTTCTCCATCTGTTGAGACAGTTCAGACAAACGAGCTCAATCTCTCTACTCTCCAGCCTCTCTTTTAGCATCGAAAGAATCATTCCTTCAGGATATCTCGGAAGGGACAATCCTCTGGCTATTTCTTGAGATATCTCTGAGAATGGAGAAAATTTCTGAATAACCAATCTTATCTCTCCTCTTCTTATTCTCTCCAGCACTTCTTTTGATCTCTTAATATCCATTCTGTCCCAGATGATCTTATTAATTGCTTCATCCATCACTACGGTACCATCAAAGATATCGACAAGTCTTTTTGCTCCCTGCTCACTGAAATCCTTAGATATGGCGCCAAACTTCCTTGCTACATGCAGTAGATACCATCTTATAAAGGTAGTATTCTTCAGAACAATCTTTAAGATATCCTCAAGAGAATCTGGATTTATACTTCTAAGGGTTTCTTCAATCATTTTTGCTTTTGCTTCTCTCACAAATTCTAATATTATCCTGTATGGATCGCTTCCCATCTTCACGCTCTCTCCAAGTCTTTGAGCTAGCAAGGATGACAAAGCTCTACCTATGGTTTCATTGACCTTTGTCCCAAAGCATGCATTTATCACAGCTATGTTACGATTCGTTTCAATGGTGATTGTCCTATCATCTGGTATCTCTAGATTTCCAGCTCTCTCCAGAAACTTCTTGAGTTCCTCGAGATATTCTCTCTTACAAGGATATTGCCCGAAAACTCCCGATAATAGTTCCCTTCTCAATCTGCCAACTTCCTGAGCCACTTCAAAGGGCACAGGTATGTCTTCGCCTACCCATGAGGGTATTTTGCCTATATCTTTGACTGGAGTTACTATGACTTCGTCCTCGTTAATTCCAACTACTTTCCATGGTCTGCCTTGGAGAATAAAGCTCTCTCCCTCGAATATGTTGCTGATAACAAAACTCTCGTCCAGAATCCCTATCCTCTTTCTACTCGTGATATCAACTACAGAATAACTCTTCTCATCCGGTATCATGGAGATGTTGTCAATGAAATAAAGCCTAGACTTTTTCCTAGATTTTATGGTATTATTCTCTAAAGATATTCTTCTCTCGCCCTCCAGTTGTCTGATAACATCGAGGAAAACTTTCCTATCAAGATTCGAAAAGGGATACGATCTTCTCAAGATGTTGAACAGTCTGTCTATCTCTATCCTTTTATACTCTAGGGCTATGGATATTACTTGATTTGCAAGAACAGTAAGAGGATTTCTTCTGATTTCTATCTCTTCAAGTTCCCTGTTTAAAGCCTTCCTTGCTATAACTATACTCTCAGCAAAATCCTCGACATTCAAAGATATTATTTTCCCCTTGGATGTCTCTCCTATTCTATGACCGCTTCTCCCTATTCTCTGTATCAATCTTGTTACCTGTCTAGGAGAAGAGTACTGTATAACAAAATCCGCATGCCCGACATCTATCCCTAACTCTAGCGAGGATGTACATATCAAAGCCTTTATCTTTCCGGACTTAAATCCTTCTTCAGCCTCTATCCTCGAGAACTTTGAAAGAGAACCGTGGTGAACCTCTATAGGAAAATCTCTGTAAAGAGAGTGAAATCTTGATCCCAGAATCTCAGCTGTATCTCTGGTATTAACAAAGAGCAAGGTTGCTTTGTGGTTTTCTATCAAATTCTTGCAAATCTCAACTGATGCCTCTGCCAAACTCTCTTTATCCCTTTTCTCTATAAGCTCAACATCTATCTCTATATTTTTGGATACATCTATCTCCACAATCTCAACATCTCTGAATCTTCCTCTATCAATGCCTCCAAGAAATCTAGCAACCTCTTTTGGCGAGCCAACCGTAGCTGACAGACCTATTCTTTGAAAACTCCCTTTGCAGATCTCTTCCAGCCTTTCTAGAGCAACAGCCAATTGTGCACCTCTCTCCTCATCTGCTAGCTCATGAATCTCATCAACTATAACCCATCTCACATTTGATAGATATCTTCTCAACCTTTTTCCCATGAAAAGTATCTGAAAAGTTTCAGGAGTCGTTATTAGCATATCTGGAGATCTTTTTGATTGTCTATATCTCTCTGCTTGAGATGTATCGCCATGTCTCACCGCTATACCTATACCCAGATATTTGCCCATGTCAAAGGTTCTTCTTAGCATATCTCTATTTAAAGCTCTGAGAGGAGTTATGTAGAGTATAGATATCCCTTCTTCAGGCTTTATTTCTAAAAATCTATGAAAGATTGGAAGTAGGGCTGCCTCGGTTTTGCCTAAACCTGTAGGAGCTATTACAAGAGCATTTCTTCCAGACAGTATGACGGGTATAGCTTTTTCTTGAATAGGGGTTGGGCTTTCTATCCCTTTCTCCTTTAGAAAATCTCTTATTCTTGGATTAAGGAGATCGAACACATTCATAAGTCCTCTATCGATGTGAGTATCATCAGACCCAAACCAAACCAAGTTATAGATAATACATAAAACCAGACATTCGTCACATTAAGTACAGCTCCAGAGACAAGTACGACTATCGGAAGTACAAGGAATATCATCGGATTAAGTAATTTTCTGAGTCTCTCGCTCATCCTCAATCGGATATAGAAGAAATCTATATAACCTTTACCTGTTTACTCTACCAATGTAAGTTCCATCCAGCAAGAATATCTCCATGTCGTTTTTATCTACGATCTTATCAACTACACCTATAAATCCTTCCTCATTAACAGATATACCCCCACAGAGCGGATTAAAAGATGGCATAACTACTACCCTTTCTAATCTTATCTCCCCATACCTTTTCTCCAGCTCAGTATAATTTGGTCTTGCGATTACCCAACATCTCTCCGTAAACTTGTATCCAAATCTATCTTTGAATGAGAATGTTGGATGAGTATGAGCTAGGATTAGGGTTTTTGCCCTCACTAGACTTTTATCAGGCCATCTGTGACCATGCGCAAATCCTAGAGATTCGATAACTATACCATGAGATGGAAATATATTGATTTGGCTTCCAACGATTTTCTTTATGCCTCCATCATGATTTCCAGGTATCAGCGAAACCCTCAAATCGGATAACTCCTCTATGAATCTCAACAGGTCTTTCCTCTCTGTTATTGTAGATCTAGGTATAACATGCTTCATATCCCCAAGAATTAGGAGATCGTTGGCTTTTAACCTAGTCGAAATCTTTCTTATTCTTCTTACAAGATCTTCTGTCTTGGAACCTATACTTATGCCTTTCTCATAAAGCTCATACTCTATGCCTATGTGAAGATCTGCAATCACAAGGAGATTTTTATCTTTTACATATAAAGCTGCCTCGTTTATTATAGGATTCATGGAGCCATTCCCATCATTATGTCTTTAACTAATCCAACTAAGGCATTTGACAAAAACGTCAAGTAAGATAGAGAAAATATCCACATAACTACAAGAGCTAAAGATTTTCCGACATTCTTTCCTTCCTTTCCAAGCCCTATGAAGTTCATGAGGGTATTTACTCCTATCCTCGTTGGGAGACCGAACATAATAAAACAAGTGGCGATGAATACGATCTCGATGGAAAGAATGGTGATAGAGATGATTATATTTCTGGAGAGATACGGAATAAAGCTTAGACCAAATATACTGCTAAAGGCTGAGTCGAAAAGAATTATGGTGAGTATAGCAAACACTATGTGAAGGATGAGAAATATTCTCTTTATTATCTTCTTCTCCTTTTGACCTATCTCCAAAGGAAAGATTCCAAATACCTTTTCCTCCCCTTTCCTCCTTAGCACTATAGAAAATATAATGAATATCGCTATGGCAAGCAGCCAAAGAGCTATGGAGTGTAAAGGAAGAGCCAATCCTCCTATGTAATATACGGGAATATCATTGTAAACCGCATCTCCAAGGAATATAAGCGTTGACTTACCCTCTCCGCTTAGAGAAATTGTTTCTTCATATTTATTTATACTAAACGTTGCTCTTTCAAATCTCAACAAACCAACCTTGGAAAAATTTTTCTCTTTACCATCTACATTTATAGTATCATTTGAATTGAATACTAGGCATGCTCCGTTCAGAATGTCTACAAAAGGTGATGCAAATCTCAATAGGAAATCGGGTAACTCCATTATGCTGTTTTGACCAATAGAGGATAAAGATGTGGATAAATTGTAAAGCATGTATTCAGCATTCGGTAATTTTGTACTTCTCCTAACTTCTAGACCAAAACTTTCTGGTTTGTCGAAAAGGATTACACTCAACGATGAGAAAGATGCAAGATTAAGGGGACTGTCCTTAGCTATAATTATCCAATTGCCTGCACTATCCTCCCATAGTTTACTACCGTTATTGTCTGATATGAAGGAGTAACCTCCTTTCGTCTCCTCTATCAAGGATAAAGGCACTATAATAAAAGATGGGCTGTTTTTCATGCCAATGTGTAATTTATCATCTGATATAACAAACATGGCTGTTGTTTTTTCATTCGATATTTCTATCTCGCCAAAAGAAATCATGCCATAATCCAAGGTTTCTTCAAAGGATGCATATTCCTCGACTCCAAGTATTAGAATAGGCATATCATTTAGATTTAAATTTGCATCATTGAATCTCTTTATCTCTCTGCTTGTTATGTTGAGAACATACATTGTATTTACATCAGGTACTATCATGTTAGACGAAAGTATAGATATGGTTGAAAGGGTAGAGTCTGCAAGGTAATCTATGGTAGAAGATAGATCAGGATTCGAGATATTTATCCAGGTTATGAAATCTATAGGTAGAGTGCCTGTCTGAATCTCCTTACCAATAAGTTTACCATAAAAGTTTAATTCTCCAGCTATAAGATATTTTGTATCTTTACCTGTCGAGAAACTAAAATCATATTCTGGAACGAAAGCCCTTGACGAAGTTAATATCAAAGATGAAATCGTAAGCGCTATTAGGATTTGGGGTGCTCTCCTCATCGCCAAAGGATTGGAAAAGAGATTTATAAATGCTTCTTCAGAACTTCAGGTATCATATCTATGATATCTGTAGCAAGCATACCATAGGAAAATTCTTCAAACGCTAAGTTTCCGGCGTATCCATTTATAAATGCTCCTATACATGCAGCATAGAATGGCTCAACCCCTTTAGCCAAAAGCGCAGATACTATCCCAGCAAGAACATCTCCTGTTCCACCTACAGTCATAGCTGGATTATGAATCTTATTTCTTTTCACTCTCTCCCCATCAGAGATTATATCCTCCTCTCCCTTTAGTAGTATAGTTATCCCCAACTTTTTAGCCCATTCTTTTACCCTAATTTCTCTTTCCTCTAAATCTTTAGGTAATTTTTCTCCAGTCAGATTAAAGAATTCTCCAGCATGAGGCGTTACTACAGCTCTTGAATTTTTTATCATATCAACATTTTTCCCAACAGCTCTTATTGCATCAGCATCCACAACCAAACTTTTTCCTTCTGTTTTACATATCTTCACCAACTCTAAAACCGTATTCTCTATCTCTTCCCCCCTTCCTAGACCAGGACCTACTAAGACTGCATCAGCTCTTTCTATTACCCTTTCTATCTCAGGTATAGATTTTCTGTCCAGAGTTTCATCAAATACACCAAAAACTATCAAATTAAGAGGAAGGAGAGGTTTTTTCTCTATGATCTCTGACAATACCTCTTTCACTTTCTTTGATGTTGCAATGTAACAGAGATCGATCCCCGTTCTCAGCGCAGCTAAACCTGAAATCGCAGGCGCCCCTATGTATTTTCCACCTCCAATAACAAGAACGACTCCATTTTCTCCCTTATGAGACGAAGGTTTGTTCCTTGGATAAAGAACTTTAAGTTCACCTGGTCCAACATATCTAACCGCATCGCCAGGAATACCAATGTCAACAATCACTATCTCTCCAGAGTTTTCTTTATTCATTCCTTCCTTGATATCATGGAATGTTATTGTTAAATCAGGCTTTATCGATATCTTACTTCCTAATCCAGTTGGGATGTCTAGAGAAACTATCTTCTTCCTCTCTTTCCATCTATTGATTTCCATGATGCAAGATTTGTAAGGCTCTCTTGGTTCACCAGTTATTCCGATTCCAAGTAAGGCATCAACTATAACATCGCTTCCTTTAATCAGACTCTCGATCTCCTTCTCTTCATATACATGTGTTTCTATTCCTTTTCTCTTGATTCTCTCAAAATTTTTCCTAGCAATATATGTTTTTATTTTAGAAGGATCGTCTATAATGACAACCTTTACCTTACATCTTCTAGATAGGTATCTTGCAGCAACAAACCCATCTCCTCCGTTGTTTCCCAATCCACAGAATACGGTTATTTCTTTTGGTTTAAATCTACCAGCTATTATCTCTGCCGCCCCTTTCCCTGCGTTTTCCATCAGGATTTCATCTTTAACTCCGAAGAATTCTGAGTTTATATCCAGAATCTTGACTTCTTTAGCTGTTATCATCCAAAAACGTTAAACCTCTTGTAATCTATATATCCTTCGCATGTTACCAAGAAGATTCAGTCCTAAGCAATTATCTCAGCTTATGAGACAACTTGGAATAAACATCAAAGATATAGAAGGTGTTGAGGAGGTTATTATCAGAACAAGAGATAAGGAATATGTTTTCAGAGATGCTGAAGTAACCTTAATGGAGGCGCAGGGGCAAAAAACATACCAAATTATAGGAAATCCTGAAATCAGAGAGAGAGGCATCCCTGAAGAGGATATAAAACTTGTTATGGAAAAAACGGGAAAGAGTAGAGAAGAAGCTGAGAAAGCATTGAAAGAGAGCAATGGAGATATTGCTGAAGCAATATTGAAGTTGATGGAGGGTTAAGCTGGAGATGCTTTGCTGAGTTTCTCGAATCTCTCTATTTCCCTTTCCTCCTCCTCCCTTCTGATCTTCTCTTCTTTCATCGCCTCCTCGTGCTCCTCATCTCCCTTTTTACCCTTCAATCTCATTGATAATCTCCTTATAGCCTCCTCTGGACCATAGCATATCAATCGATCTCCTTTCTTTATCAGAGTATCTCCTCGTGGTGCCCCTATGTACATCTCTCCTTCCTTACCCTTTCTATAGATAGCAAGAACTATTATGCCTTCTTTATCAAGTTCAAGCTCCCTCAATTTTTTCTCATGGAGCCAGCTTTTTCCTCTTACTTCAAACTCACCAATAGAGTATCCTTTTCCCAGACCAAGAAGGTGTTCAAAATCATAAACCCTCAAACTCGTAAATCTTTCCAGTGCCCTCTTTATAAGCCATCTCATTCCTCGATCTATGAGTTTTGACCTAGCAAAGAGGAAGATGATTATCAACCCCACCACCAGCCAGAAAAATCTTACCCCCATCTCATGGGGAGATTGATTTATAAAGGTCAAAACTAGAGTAGCCATAGCAGAAGTGATACCTGCTGAACCTACAAACATCAGTATCCTTATTATCCTCCTCCTAACTGGATGGGATACAACATGTTCGGATTCAGAGGTGGTAAATCCAACTCCAGAGAATGCGGATTGAGCCTGAAATGTTGCAAGATCCCTAGATAAACCTGTCATTTCCAAAGCAACTGCACCTATCCTCACTATAACTATAGACACAACTATAACTATCAGTAATGATATCAGTGCGTACATCATTAAAATCGAAGGGATTTTGGTTTAAAACCTTTTCAGTAAAGAATTAGATAAAGCTTTAATTGGTCTATAGTATCCTTTGTACTTAATGGAAAAGAAAGTAACAGTTGAGGAACTATTGGAAAAAGCCAAAAAGCCAGCTCAAGAAGCAATGAAATTGCATCCTTTTTATAAGGGAAAAGTGCAAGTAATGCCAAAATGTGCAATAAGAAGTT
>JAPDJO010000050.1 GCA_029259115.1 Thermoplasmatota archaeon
ACAAAGACCAGAATACATAATAGTTGGTGAGATAAGAGGAAGAGAGGCATATGTTCTCTTCCAAGCAATGGCTACGGGTCATACAACTTACTCTACGATGCATGCAGACTCTCCACAATCCTTGATACATAGATTGGAGGGTAAGCCGATAAACATACCGAGAGTTATGCTCCAAGCTCTCGAGGTCATAGCTATTCAGACAATAGCCAGAGTCAAAGGTAAAAGAGTGAGAAGATGCAAACAGGTTGTAGAGATAGTCGACATTGATCCAAAAACAAAAGAAATACTGACAAATGAGGTATTCAGATGGGATCCTGTTGAGGATACATTTATCTATTCGGGAAGGAGTTACATTCTTGAGAAGATAAGGGCATCGACAGGTATGAGCAAAGAGGAGATGGTTGAAGAAATAAAGAGGAGGGTAAAGATACTGGAATGGATGAGAAAGGAAGGGATAAGATCTTACAAGGAGGTAGCCAAGATAGTTGCTGAATATGCTGAGAAACCTGAAGAGGTTATGAAGAGGGTTGAGGAGGGGCTAAAGAAACATGCCTCTAAGTAGATATAAAAAATTCTGTTATAGGCTGTTCAGGGATTTGGCGGAAAACAGTGTTAGTGAGGGTCTGAAAGAAGATCTACTTAAAGCGAATATAGACATACGACCAGCTGCTTATATTGCAACAGCATGGATGAACACAATAATCTCTATAATAGTGAGTGAGATAGCGATAGTCGCTTTACTATTTCTTATCTTACCTACACTCGGATTCAATATCATCAAGCTTTCATCTCCTTCCGCAATAGATGTTTTGATTTTTCTTGTGGTGATCATGATACCCTTTGGGATCGGATTTCTGGTATATTTTATTCACCTGTTATATCCAAAAAGCAGAGCAAAATATAGAGGAAAACGAATAGATTTCTCCCTACCCTATGCGCTCAACTTCATATCGGCTATGTCAGCTGCTGGTGCTCCACCTCACGAAATATTCATAAGCCTTTCAAAGCAGAGTATATACGGCGAGGTTAGAGAGGAGGCAGCCCGAATAGCCAAGGACATGAAACTTCTTGGTATAGATGTTGTGACAGCATTGAAAAAAGCGATGGAAAGAACGCCGTCGGAACGCTTCAAAGAATTCCTCCAAGGAGCTATTGTTACAATAACATCTGGAGGGAGATTAAAGCCATACTTCATGGCAAAAGCGGATCAATATATGAGAGAAAATAGACAAAGACAAAAAACATTTCTCGAAACTTTGACTGTTATGGCTGAGAGCTATGTTACTGCTGCGGTTGCGGGTCCACTTCTCATGTTGATTGTTCTTCCCTTACTCATGATAGTTCAGGGTAGTTTTGGTCAGATTAAAGTACTGTATCCTATCGTTGGAATTATATTACCTCTGATACATTTTGGCTTCGCTATGGCTATTCGTACCATGACACCTGAGGTGTAAAAATGCCAAGATTCAAAAAATCGGGAAGAGAAAAAAATAAAGATATTGCGTCAATCTCGCCAGTTTTGACCTTAGAAACTCTACTCTTCAGTAAAAGGTTTGCAAATGTGGTAACTGGTATATCCGTAACATCATCAACTGTACTCATCATACTCGCTTTATTAAGTATACTAGGTGTTGTTCAATTACCATTGTCCGTAAACGACCTGATAGTTTTGGCCATTCTGAGCGGAACATCCATCTATGGTTTCTATCAGTATTTCCGTTCGAGATATATATGGAAGATAGACGATATATTTCCGGACTTTGTCAGAGATCTTGCTGAATCAAGGAGAGCTGGTATGACCTTTACTAAGGCTATACTTATGGCAGCAAAGAGTAACTATGGTTTACTTACTCCTCATATTAAGAAAATGGCTAGGCAGATATCTTGGGGGGCGAGTGTGCATGAAGCGATGGATGAATTTGCAAAACATATAGGAACCCCTTTGGTCAAAAGAATCATATCTCTAATAAATGAGGCTACTAGGAGTGGTGGATCAGTTACAGATGTTCTTATGGCTGCTGCCAATGATGCCAGGGAGTATCAGTTCCTTAGAAAAGAAAGGAGAGCAAGCATATCATCCTATGTTATAGTTGTGTACGTATCATCTTTAGTGTTCCTTCTAATAACACTGATAATTATTAAACAATTCTTGCCTATGTTTAGTGGAGAGGCAATGACAGGTTTGAGCAGTGTAGTCACGGGTACATCCGCAACGCCGCAAATGCAAGAGATCAAGCTACTCTATTTCTATGCAGTGATCATACAAAGCATCGGATCAGGTATCGTTGCAGGAGTATTCGAGGATGGGCATTTTGAATCTGGTGTAAAACATGCTTTTATACTTTCAATAATTACCTGGCTATCATATAAATTATTTGTTCCTGGAATATAAAATCAGAAAAATATATTACTGTCATATGGTATGAGTAAGGAGGGGATGTAAAAATGAAAAAAAAGACGATTGGTAGGTTGTATAAAGCGGTATCTCCAGTAATAGGGACCATACTTGTGGTTGCTATAATCATATCTTCTATAACCGCTGTGATGATATGGGGCATACCTTACTTAGAAAGAACCAAGGCAGAGGCTCAACAGAGAGATGTGTATCATCAGTTAGATCTTGCAAATGAGGCTATAAGAGATCTAATAAGCAGTGGTAAAGGTTCATCGAGAGAAATTAGATTATCCATGGAATCTGGGACAATATCATTCGAAAACGAGCAACCAAGCCATGTCCTCATGTATGCAACGAGTAGCGACTACAATTTCTCTGTCGGTGGGTTAGATGATCTTGATAACAACTTCATATTGAATATGGAAAAGGGAAGCGCAGATAAGGCAAATATATATAGATTTAATCCAGAAACATCTCTGCCCCCATATTATAGCACATCAAGCGAGCCAACAGCCTCCTACTATGGTAGTTTCTTGAGAAGAGTTCCTTTCAATCTCACCGATTCAAATAATACTGCTTACAAGATAACGAGCGGTAGTAGTACACCACCTTCTCCTACGTCATTCACTTCAGAATACACATCGACAGAATATCAAAATGCTGGATATGATGATGACGAGAGCAATGCTTGGCATGGAGCAACTGGTACAGATGGCAAGTTTACAAATCTGATGTATAAATTCAAGATAGGAGATTATAATGCTAGTAATTTAGAAAAGATGGAGCTGAGATGGAAAGGCATAGATACGCTCTCGGATGGAGGGTATCAGGGATTTTACATATGGAACCGATCCTCCAGTTCTTGGGAGCAGATAGGAGGAAATGGAGTCGCTTTGAGATTCGATGGATTAAATGATAGAATCAATGTTCCGTGCAAGGAATATCTCAAGTATAAAGGAGGAAATTTAACCATTTGTGCATGGGTGTATGTTGAGGATGGAGAAACTAATGGAAAAATAGTTTCTAAACCATGGAATGGACAAGGTCAGTACAATTATTATCTCTACCTCACTGGTGGAAAATTGGCACTATTTGTTGGTAACGGTACAGTATCCAAATATATAGTAGATCCTGATCCTGTATCTACAAAAGAATGGCATTACGTGACTGGAGTTTTGCACAGCGATGGGCTTATGGAGCTGTATGTGGACGGAGAACTCAAAGCATCTGATAGCTATTCCATAACTAACTGGAATCCATCAAAAGGGGATCACAACATTAATCTGTGCATAGGTTCGCTTTACCCATACGGTTCTGGATGGGCTGGCAATGAGGGCTTTTCCTTTAGAGGTTTACTGCGTGACGTGTGCATATACAATGATTCTCTTGAGCAGAGCGAAATACTCCAGAATATGGAAGGGAACATGGTTACAGATGACTTACTAGGTTGGTGGAAACTTGATGATGCCCAAGGAACAGTTGCTCATGACGTAGCTAGACGCAACGATGGTACACTTATGGATGGATGCAAATGGATAACAAACAGGGGAACATTTGCTTTGGAATTCGATGGAGTGGATGATTATGTGGGAGTGCCTGATTTAAACCTTCATAATTCAAATAGTTTAACTATCGAAGCATGGGTGAAAGGCAACTCCTGGGCAGGTCAACCAGCTATAGTATTTTTTGGTGATGGTATATCGGCAGGTCAGTGGTCTATCGTTTTGTCGGTTTATAATAATAAATTTAGATTTGGTTTAGAATCCGGTACAACGGATTACAACACATGGGGTAATACAGTGTTAGATACAGGCGTTTGGTATCACTTGGTAGCAGTCAAAAATGGAACAGTAGTGAGAACATATATAAATGGAGTGCAAGATGACAGCGGAACTGCCCCTTCAACAACTAATGATGTTACTAATCATCGAATTGGAGCAATGTATACCACGAACCCAGATTATTACTTCAACGGCACCATCGACGAAGTCCGTATTTACAACAGAGCATTAACCGCTGATGAAATTTATCAGAATTATCTTGGGAATGTTACAACTGCAGGCTTAGTTTCATGGTGGAAATTTGATGAAGGGTATGGAAATGTCCTGCACGATTCTGTTGGTGAAAATCATGGTAGGATACATGGTGCACAGTGGATTGACTACAAGAATTTCGCATTAAAATTCGATGGTGAAAGAGACTATGTATTGATTCCGGATTCAGATAGCCTTGATATTTCAGACAATATTACTGTGGAGACCCGCGTATGGTATGCTGGAGGGAGTAGCAAAACTGTATGGGCAAAGGATACAGATCATGACATAGGTTGCAACCTTTACGATCCTGCAAGCGACAATTACGCTCCCGGTGACGTAGTTAGATATGCAGTGCCAGAAAATGGAACAGGGAACTTAATGATCTACGAATTCACTGGAAGTATGGATTCTCACTATGGGAGAACCGGCATATATCTTCGACTAAAGATCGGAGAAAAACCACCGGTTTCAGAAGATATAGTCAAATTGGAAGTCTGGGATTTAACGGAAAATTGCAAAGTCTTGGAAGATTTATACAAGACTTCGGATTTTGGCACTAAAGATATAACAAAATATTGGTATGGTTACCAGATAGGACATCATCCTAGATTTTTCGCATATAGTGGACATTCTTACAGAGTGGTTGTGTACTATTATGCGAATGTCCCCGTCTATATAGAAAGATTAACATTTGATCGGTATCATAGACCACCAGTAGAGAAGGGATCAGCGTGGAGATTGTATACGACTGGTGGAACGTTCCAGTTTTTAGTTTGGCATCCAGATGGCACCTATTCATATGCAAATTATTATGGTTTGACATCATACTGGAGAGGGTGGGTGGACTTAACCGCAAGTTACAGTTCTGTAGACGGGTTCAAATTATATGTCAATGGTAACGAAGTTACACCATCCTATGTTAGATTCTTGGGTAAGAGTATAAGAACCACATCCAGTCCAGTATACATAGGATCCGGTTATCATAAATTTCCGGGAATGGTAGATTATGTTAGGATATATAATAGAGTTCTAACAAGTAGTGAAGTAAAACAAAACTATCTTGAGAAAGTTACGACCGACGGGCTCGTCTCTTGGTGGGATTTCAACGAGGGTTACGGAAATGTAGTGCATGATAAAATCGGTGACAATGATGGAACCATATACGGTGCAGATTGGGTCTACACAGATGGAGGCTCCTTAGAATTTGATGGTGTAGACGACTACGTATCTGGAAAGGGAACAGCAACTTTTGATGATTTCACTATAATAGCTACGGTCAAGCAAGAAGGATGGCATGGACACCATGAACCTATCTTTGCGTGGGCTAACTCAACAGATGGTTTGTATCTGATATTGAGCAAAGATAAGTATCTGAGAGTCGGCGTAGAAGTTAATGACAATTTCCACCATGAAGGACTGTACTACATAGGGGATAACTACATTGGGAAAGAAAAGATGTATGCGGCTAGATGGGATGGTGATACTGGTTCAGTAAAGGTTTACATAGATGGTAATTCAGTTGGCGAATCCACATCATATCCAACTGGGTCGATAGACCTAAGCAAAGGTGTTAACTTCTGTATAGGGAAGAGCACAACTGGCT
This sequence comes from Thermoplasmatota archaeon, assembly GCA_029259115.1. Taxonomy (GTDB): domain Archaea; phylum Thermoplasmatota; class E2; order DHVEG-1; family B18-G2; genus B18-G2. The sequence continues at coordinate 6,035 of JAPDJO010000050.1, forward strand.
ACTGGGGCGAAACTAGTGCAAGATTTTGGGGAAAGATATCGGAGATTTTGGTTTACAATAGAGCACTCAGTGATAGTGAGATACAAGATATATACTCGGGCAGTATAGTAACGAGCGGTTTAGTAGCATGGTGGAGATTTGACGAGGCTAAAGGCATAACTTTAAATGATTTTGCTGGTAACAATATAGGAAAACTCGTTAATGGCCCGGTTTGGAGAGGAGATATACCTCCCACAAACGAGAACCTCTATGTCGAAACAATTTTAGGCAATCTTTCAAACTACGTAGATGACTCTAACTATGTAAAAATATGTGTGGTTGGTGGTAAAGGAGAAAGTTTCACTTCTCCTTCATCCTGTACATCTTGGTACTATGACAGAAACAAAGCATATTGTACATGGATAGATGCCTATAATGAGGATGAGTACTATGTGCAATACAGTACAGATGGGGGAGCCACTTGGACTAACGATCCCAATTCACCTTACTTCCCTGGAACAACGCAATCTGAACCAATATATTTCGGTCCAGAAAAACAGATAAAATTCAGAGTAAAATCTGTTAAAGATGGCATATCTTCAGGATGGTCAACCTCTGGTTACATATATACAGCTCCAGGAAAACCAGAGAATGTTCAGGCTGTCTCTGTGTCATCGGATTCGATAAATGTAACATGGACAGACAACTCGAGTTATGAGTCTGGATATGTTATTTATAGATCTACAAATGGTGGAAATTATGAATTTTTAACATCTGTGCCAGCTAATACAGAATATTACCTAGACACAAGTGTAACTGCTGGTAATACCTACACATATAGAGTCTACGCGTACAAGAGCATAAGTAATCCCAAGATAAATATATATAGTGATCCTGGAAATAGTTCTCTCGTATCCCCAACAGAATGGTGGGATACAAACTGGCAGTACTATAAAGTCTGCAATATCGATACAAACGGGTATTCAGGATACTATCAGATGAGAATAAAAGTCGGTTACAGTTCGGGGGGAGACGTATCATGTGAAGGTCATTGCCAACCAGATTTTGACGACATCCGTTTTGTCGATACCGACAACTCGACAGTGTTGCCACATTGGAAAGAGACTTATGTGGATTCTCAATTTGCCATATTTTGGGTTAATGTTTCAGCAGATGCAATGAGTGATGGAAAAATACTCATGTATTATGGTAACCCATCTGCTACTGATGCAAGCGATGGAGATTCAACTTTCATATTTTTTGATGATTTTACAACAGATACAACAGGCAATTATAACATAGTTGCAGGAGATGATAATAAAGCCCACTTGGTAGGCAATAATTTCTTCAGTGTGCAAGATGGAGTTCGAATGATATGGAAGACTAAAATTACAAATTTTGATGCTAATCAATGGGGCTCTTATATAGGTTTTTATTATGGAGATGTGTTAAATTCTCCACGTTACATGAATAACAGATGGTGGAGTATTATTAGTAGCGACACAGATGCTGGAGCAAGCGATAGTCCATTAACATTAGTTTTGCAGGCAGGTTCAGAAAAAGCAGGGACTGTTACAAAAGTAAAACAGGTAATGCAATTTAGCTTGAATAGAGCATATTATTTTGAGCATTGTATGTCTCAAACAAAAATAAAAACAAGAGCCAGAGATGCTAATTTTTTGGAGATTACATCTGCAGAGCTAACAACAGGAATAGCTGATATTTCCACACTAAACTATGCAATGATTATGCTATGGCATTGTAATGAAGATGGCACAGAGTGGGATTGGTCATGGAATTCCGTAGAACAAGCAGTAAGAATGTACGTAAAGAGAGATGGTTGGAGTATAATAGATACACTTAGTGATTGGTTTGGTATTGCTAAATGGGTTGATACAGAACCACGATGGAGCGGTTTCAGTAGTGAACAAACTCAACCAACAGTTCTATGCCTTTCAGGTGACACTCGAGTAGAGATGATTAGTGGTGAGTACAAGGAGATACAAGATATAGGAAAAGGAGACATACTTCTATCCTACGATCCTGAAAGAGGAGAGTATACATCATGCAAGGTCGTATCTGTAGGTACATCTACCCAGCAAGTTTATAGTATAAATGATGGACTGTTGTACATCACGGATACCCATCCATTGTATGCAAGAAAAAGTGATGGGTATGAAGGCTGGGTTACGATAAATCCAGAAAAGATGAAAGAACATTATGGTATTAGTGAGGTTAGAAAGCTAGAGATCGGAGACAAACTTTATTGCAGATACGATGGATGGGATGTAGAGGTAACGTCGATAGTACCTCAAGATGTGAGAGAGGTTTACAATTTAGAGTTAACATACCCATACACATTCTTTGCCAACGGAACACTTACTAGAGCTATGCCTTCTACTCACATGAGAAGCTCCTCTCACACGATGTATGAAAACTATGTCGAGTTGTCTATATATTTCATACAGAATGATTCTACTCCACCTTCTACAACCATAACTTCTACGGATCCAGTACTCGTTGATGGGAAAACAACCTCATCTACAATAACTTTCTACTGGTATAGTACTGACAATCTATGTCCGTCTGACGATCTTGTCTATTGCTGGATGCTTGTTGGCAGAGATTTGGATTGGAGCAATTGGACTTCTCAAACTTATGTAACATACACAGATCTGGTTCCTGGAGACTATGTATTCAAGGTAAGAGCCAAAGATCTTGCAGGTAATGTTGAAAGACCATCATCACTCAACACATTATCATTTACCGTATTGGAGGCTAGCGAAACCATTTCGATATCTGCATCACCAGGAGTACCAACTACAGTGACTACTAGTGAACCCCTCAAAGGTTTTGTCCTCATTGACTTATACAACGGCAGTGTCAACCTAGGTAAGATATGGCTCTTGACACCAGGAGAAGTAGAGTATAGAATACCGACGAGTGAGGGAACTTATGGAGTCTCTCTACTCGATGGAGGGATATCTATGATATATCCTGATGGTAGCGCTATTGTAGGAGAGCCCATAATCTCCATGGGGAATTCCATGATCCATTTACATTTCATACATATGTTTGGTAGTACATTCTCTTTCTCAGGTAGAGGTACGTGCAAATTCAAGTTTACGCTTTCTCAAAGCAAGATACTCCAGTATCGCGTACCTGTTTATAATCTGAGATTCCAGTTCTTTGGCGAAACTTCAGAGGGATGGACCAACTATTTCAAGATATATCATTCATTCAAAAAGATGGGAGAAAATGAGGTGGCTAAATTCAATCAACCTGTAAACTTGGTATTGGGATACTCATCGATAAAGGTTGAGGAGAGTGGGTTTGGATGAGGAGGGATTTTGCAGTATCTCAAGTCATAGGCTTTTTACTATCTTTTGTGATAGCATCCTCACTTCTTGTTACTGCGATATTCTTCACTACAACTCTTGTTAGTGAAAGACTAGAGAGATCTGCAGAGATCCAAGCTACCGAGATATTGAACAGAGTAGTTGATGCTGTAGTCGAAGCTGCTTATGTAAAACAGACTTATCCAAATGCAGATTATTGCAAAACATTGGATATACCCACATCCATAGGCGGTCACCAGTATTATATAGAATTTACAGATGACAAGATATATCTGAATTTCACGACAATGCACTCGTCCATAAACGTTTCAACATACAAGTTGGGAATATTGAACGTGGGTCTCTCTGGTAAGGTATACTCTTCTTCTGGTAAAGTAAAGATATATTGTAACAGGAGCCGATATCTTTACAAATTTGATTTTGGCACGGTTACATCTCCAAAATACATGAGAGAGCCATTTACTAGGGTAGGAGATAGCTGTAGCAACACCAATCCACCGTGGCCAACCCAATATGATGCTTTCAAGTATAGGGTACCTATATTCCTTATAAACCCGAATACAGATCCTCAATACTCTACAGTTTATGATTTTCAGGTTAGGATTCAACTCGATCCGTCCACTATAGATTATGACAAGATAAACAGCAATGGCTCTGATCTGAGATTCTATGATCCAACATCGGGAACCGAGCTGCCATACTGGATTGAGGTTTGGAAATACGGAGGGAGATCTTTTGTTTGGGTAAAGGTGCCCGAGATCTCTCATGATACTGGTAGGTTGATATACATGTATTATGGAAATAAAAAAGCCCAACCCAAGAGTAATGGATCTCAAGTTTTCTTACTCTTCGATGATTTTAACAGTAAAGACACGACTAAGTGGGCATTTAAAAATGGAAATGCGAAAGTGGAAGATGGTTTTCTCGTTTTTAATGGAGAATCTGCTGTGGTAAGTAAGACATTCACAGTGCCAGATGAATGTATAGTCTCAGCACTTGTATACTCGGTTGGAAATACAACAAGAGAGGGTAGCATATTCGTAAGATGCCAAGATCAGCTTCAATACTACAACAGTGGATATATGCTTTCTTCAGGTAATCTATCAGATCCAAGTAGAAATTTGGCAATAATAAGAGACAATGCCACGGTAATAGCAAACTCTTCATCGAATTCTCCAATGTTAAGTGGAGTTGTCTACAAATTGGTTTTTGCTGTATGGAATGACACATACTTTGGGATGAGGCTGGTATATGACGATGCCTCTCAGGATTTCATTCTGGATGGAGATAGTTATGCAGCCTGTATAGATACTACTTATACTGGTGGATATCTTGGGTTATGTGCAGCGAATGATGGAGATTTTGTAACAAAGTTTGATTGGATAATAGTTTACAAGGCGATAAATCAATCCATCAGCTACACTCTAGGTGGAGAGGACTCTAAATTTTTCTGGTGGGATGATGTAAGTGTTCTCTATGCAAGATATAACAGCAATGGAGGAGCATTGTACGGAGACTCTGTTTTTTCAAATATATCTCTAAATCCAAGCAGAAGTCCAACCACGCTTTACCTGAAGCTTCCAGATACATATCTAAGTACGTTTGATATGTTGTACAAATGGAGCTTTGAAGAAGATTTTTCAGGATCTGCTGATGGTAGATATGCCTATGAAGACGCTGGATCAGATCCCATAGAGATCCACGGGGCACAATGGGTTGAGGGTAAGTTCGGGACCGCTCTCTACTTTGATGGCTCAGATGATTATGCAAAAACGGTTTCCACAATCACAATGCCCAGAAACGTCACATTTGTAGCCTGGATAAAGCCGTATTTTGATTACAATGATGGTCTGAATCACGAGTGGTTGTACTGGAGTGCTGGAGGTACATACATGCATGCATATAAACATAGCAATGGAGAGACCTACTTTGTTATAAATGGTCTGAACTCATGGCAGGGGGTTCATGCTGTCATTCCTTTTTCTTCAGGAGATTTCCATCTTTTTGTAGGTGTCTACAATGCTTTAAATGATACCCTCCTGATGTACTGGGATGGAGAGCTTATAGGGACTGCATCGGGAAGCGGTCCTCTATCGACGAGTGCGGGATATCTCTATGTTGGATCAGCTGGCAGCAGTAGATTCTTCCATGGTATCATAGACGAGATAAGGATATATCAGAGAGCACTTAGTGGAGATGAGATCAGAGAGTACTATAATAAGGCAAGTCATCGAATATATAGTGTTTCTTTTGCTGTCGGTGATGAGGATAGAGATATAGATAATGAGTGGATAAATTCTTCTTACCTACAAAGAGGAAAAAAGATAGACACCCTGTCTGGAGAATACAAAAGGGGATGGTTCTATGTAGAAGTTGATGATGGGATTCTTGATATCACATTCTATGATAGTGATTCCGGAGATGACTTTTACTGGAATATATGTATGCTTACTGTTGAGGAGGGGATAAGAGGGGTTAAGGGTGAGGGAAGATGAACTGTAAGGCACAGTTCAATGTTATAGAAGCAATAATCGCTGTTGGTATAGTGTTTGCAGCGATATACATAGTTTCTTCGATGGTCGGAAGCCCTGTAATAACAACAGCAAGCACAACAAACCAGTTGAAGGTATTGGCAGATGATATTCTGAGATCACTGGATGCGAGGAACGAATCAATACCTCCGAGATATCATCATAGTCTCCTTGTCAAGTACATAGCTGAGAGGGATATCTCTTCTCTCACTTCCATAATAAACGATACCATTCCACCTACAGCTCTCTATAATCTCTACCTATATAACGCATCTAATCGCACCACAACGCTTCTATATCCAAGTAATGCCCTACCCCCAACTGGAAATGTTGCGAAGGCTAACAGGATGATAGTCTACGATGGCTATATCTATGAGGTTGAGTTGGAGGTGTGGACGGTATGAGACTAAAGAAACATTTAAATAATATAAGTTACAGAGTATATAGTGAGGAGAAAAATGCTGTCATACCTCATGCCATCATATATCAAGGTGAGGAGGGACAGATGATGTTGTTAACATCTGTCCTGATAGCAGTTGGAGTTATTCTTCTCTCTTCGATAGCTCTATCTCTGTCAAATATCGGCACCCTACTCCCTGTAGAAAAAAGCAGATCTTTACTTCCAGAGTATGAGAATATAAGAGACAAACTTGGAGACTATTTCGATGATCTCATAAGCGAGAACGCATCGGATATGAAATGGATAACCTATGTGTTCAACAGAGCAAAAGAGGAAATATTCTTCATAGAGTCCAAACACATGAGATACTTTGACGCTACTTTGGATAGAATCACCTATCTAGCAAATGGTGATGTGGAGATAGTTGTGGACCTCTATCTGAGAGATGATGTTTCCTCTATAAATGAGGAGGTGGTATACCGAGTAAAAGTTTAGTGAGGTATATAAATTATAATTAAGTTTAAATATTAATATGTGTATATGGAATATGGTGAGAATATGAGAAGGTTGTATGGAGATAGGAGGGGGGTTGCTTCACCTTTAGAGTTCACAACAGCCTTTGCTGTATTCTTTGTAGCATTCGCTTTAATGGCGGTGTATGTTGGTAATGTCCTTGCACCTTTTGAAACAAACAACGCAAATTATGAAGCCGTAGCTATAGAGATAGCAGAGAAATTGGTGAACAATCCAGGGAGAACATTAAAGGGAAATGTTGAGTGGGAACTAGAGCCTGACCAGCTAGCATATCTTGGTTTAGCGATGCCAAAGCCAGTATACGATGTGTATTTCTATGGAAACGGAACCATAGAGGTGGTGGTTGACAAGGTAAATGAATACTTTGATCTAGCAGTTGAAGACCTCTCATACTCCCCAAGAACACCAACAGTGATAGAAGGCTCGAAGATATACGTATCTTTCAAGGTAAAGAATCTTATGAGTGGTAATGCATCTGCGTTTAACTACACGGTCCAGATAGACAATTATGTTCAGTATCAGGGAAGATACAACAAGAGTCTAGCACCTGGAGAGGTTGCAAGCTTTGACAACATAGAGGCAACCGTTCCTTCCGATGGAAAGAGCTATTATGTCCTGATGGTTTCAATCTTCCCAGATGTTCAGGATGCGGATATATCAAATAACGCAGCATCCCTAACACTAATTGTTGAAAGCGGAGGAGATACTGACACAGACATAGATACGGATATAGATGGAGATAGCGACTGGTTGGTGATAGAAATAGATGGTCCAACGAGCATCTATGTTCCTATAAATCCGAGAACAGGTTCACAGACCGGTAGTATAGGTGGAAGCACATCATCTGGAGGAATAAAATACGCGAATGTGACCGCTACTTATACGGTTGAGAGATTAGAGAGGAACAGTGGAGCGTCTGTTGCGTTACCTGTTTACTTCTGGTGGACAGGTGGTCCCTCTGGACCAGCGGAGGGGTTAGAACTCCGATCATATAAGGTTACCTTCACCAAGGACGATGAAGGAAATCACATGATATCCTGCAGTGCAAGAGATGCTGAGGGCGTGACAGGTGATGCTCGCTCACTACTAGTTCATGTCGAGGTTGAGAAGATAACTGTTGTGATAAACGGTCCTACCAATGTAGAGGCTGGCAGAATATATACGTATACGATAACAGCATATCATAATGGTGAGGAATTCTGGTTAGCTGGCAGATCTCGAGCTTATGATGTGCATTGGTCAACAAATGGACTAGTTAGCGAGGGATTCAATGGAGCTTGGTACAAATGGAATGAACCAGGCAACTACACTGTGGCTGTGTGGGGTAAGATAGACTATAAAGGAGAGATACTTGGATATCCTTTCTACGCATCGATATCTGTAAGAGTAAATGGCTCAGATTCATCTGACACATGTTTCCTAGCAGGAACAAAGATACTGATGGCTGATGGAACAACTAAGAACATAGAAGACGTTAAAGTAGGAGATCTTGTGAAGTCTTATGATACTGAAACTGGAGAAATTAAGGTGAGTAAGGTTACAGAGGTGTTCCATCACAGCCCAGATGAGATGGGAGATTACTATCTAGTGATAAACAACGAACTCAAAGTAACTCCGAATCATCCGTTCTATGTCAATGGAAAATGGATTCCAGCAGAAGAGATAAAGGTTGGAGATGTGCTGGGAACAATGAAGGTTAAATCCATAGAGAAGGTTTACAAGAAGGTTCCAACATACAACATAGAGGTTGAGCCGTATCACAGTTACATTCTTGCATTCTCAAATCTAGTGGTTCACAATGGTGCAGCTTCTGGATCACAGACAGGTAGTGGCTCGGTAACACCTCTTTACAGTCTGTCTGTAGGTGTAACTCCTTCATCTGCTGGATATGTTGATATAACTCCAGCAAAGAATGGTTACTCAAGTGGAGAGACAGTTACTCTGGAGGCAAAGGCATATTCTGGATACACCTTTGATCACTGGTCTGGAGATGCGAGCGGAGATAATCCAAAGATAACTATAACGATGAACTCAAACAAACAGGTTACCGCTGTTTTCAGGTCAACTAGTGGAGCTGGAGCTGTACAGGGAACTCAACAATCAGCAAATGCTGTTCTTGTCCCATTGAACGGAGACATATCTGGAGGATCTGGAGGACCAAGTTTGGATCTCGGTGGGACTGCAGAATCTCTAGGAAATGTGTTAGTAATTACTGGAAACAAGGGAAGCACAAGCAATCCCTTCTACAGTACACCTGTAGGCACCCAGCAGGTAAATGTAAATCCATTCAACGGTGGAGAGAACACATGCTTCCTAGCAGGGACAAAGATACTGATGGCTGATGGATCTCTAAAGAACATAGAAGATGTCAAAGTTGGAGATCTTGTGAAGTCTTATGATACTGAGACTGGAGAGATAAAGACAGGAAAGGTCACGAAGGTATTCCACTTCGGTGCTGACAAGATGGGATACTACTACCTGAAAATAAATGGCAATCTAATGTTAACTCCAAACCACATGCTCTATGTCAATGGAAGATGGACTCCTGCTGGAGAGGTAAAGGTTGGAGATACACTCGGATTTGGAACAAAGGTTTACAGCATAGAGAAGGTATACTATGATTTCAGACCCGTTTATGATCTTGAGGTCGAGCCTTACCACAACTACATGGTTCTCACCTCATCCGGTACAGTACTTGCCCACAATGCTACAGCATCCGCGATACTGATAGAGGGAGCCAGTGCTGATAGTGGAGACTCTCAGCTTGTAGACTCTTCAAGTACAGCAGGAATCGAGGAAGAGGCAAATACAGACGATGATGTAGGTGATAGTGATGATAGCGATATAGATGAGCCTCAGGAGGAGACAGATACGGAAGAGGAACTTGATGAAGATGTTCAGATCCTGCCGAAAGGTGACTCCACAACTTACGTCTACAACGGAACATCTGTAGATCCATCTGCAAAGATTTCAATAATGATATCAAGAATGTACGAGATGGTCCCGAAACCATCTGGAGGAAGTAATGACTGTAGATACAGGAGAATTGAGTATTCTGGGACAACAACATCAGGAATACCTTTCCTTAGGGTACTGATGACATCAACTAAGGAAGTGAGCTACGCTACGATAATGCCTGAGAAGATAGAGGCTCTAAGATACATACCTTATGAGAAGGCAAAGGATGCGTTACTCGGAGATGCTGGTATAAACGATGTTGACTTCATGATAAGAATAACGAGACTCGATGGATCAGAGATACTCAGCTATGGTGCTCAATACAAGGATTCATCAACAGCGATTGCAAGTTACAGTAGACAGATAGTGATATATCCAAACGAGATCCTAGAATACGACGGCTTTATACCAGCAATACTAACGGTAACGGTATTCAAGTAATCTCTACTCCTTTTCTTTTAAAAGTTGCAGATAAAAGTTCGCAACGTGAGCTATGGTATCTATTCTAAACCACTGTCTCGTTAGCTTGAATCTTATTCCACCTACTGCCAGAGAGATATTTTTATAGCAGTAGCTTGAGTAATCTGTATTCACAAGATGCATCTCGTTTACTGCTGCCAGTTCCATTGCCTGCATTATCTTCTCCTGAAGATCTTCTTTTCCTTTCATCTTTGCTAATCTGTATGCATGGATTAAGCCTTCACTTCTTGATCCATCTGGATAGACATGGTCTCCATAATCGTAGTAGTATCCTCCTAGGTAGTCTGGATAAAGAGAGTTGTTGAACTTATACTGATGCTGAATCATCTTTTCAGCTTCATTAAATACGAATTTTATATAATCATCCTCGTTCTTGAATGATTTGATCTTTAACCATTCGAGTATAGCTCCCATTATCCATGATGTCATCGGTAACTCTCTCAACATATAGTCATACTTGTCATACATCCTGTAGACCAAGAAATCTATAGCCTTCTCAGCCTTCTCAGAAATCTCTTCCTTCAAACTCTCGTTCTCACAGATTCTGTAAAAGTCTGCCAGACCTATCAGAGCTTCTCCAGGGTAGTATGTGTTGAAGAAATAACTTTCATTTATCCTATCTTTCATGGGATGTATGTAGTAGTATTCAAACTCTCCGCTATCTTTAAGCTGTGCAAGTATATGTCTAGCTAAACCTTCTGATATTGGATAAAAGGTATTGTTTCCTGTGTATCTCTGATATCTGCTTAGCAAAGACAAAGCTAAGCCGTTTCCACCAAGTTTTGATTGCTGATTATAGAATACATAAAGACCTTTTGGCTTACCGTTTATCCATCTTACTTGGAGATGCTTTAAGATAAGTTTTATTCCTTTTTTCACAGCTTCTATGTAGCTCTGATTTTTGGTTTCTTGATAGAGATCTAAAAGAAAGATCAGAGTTCCAGAATGCCTTACTAGATTGTAATCCCCTAAATCAGCATATCCCAGATGACTCTCAACATAGTATATGAATCTCCCATCATCTCTCTGATGCTTGACAAGCCAATTTGCTGATTTTATGATAACATCCCTTAAGTCATACAAAGTGTATCTGTCTTCTATTGGATAACCTCGGTAGAGAGGAAGTACTCTATTCTTATAGAGAAGAAGACTCCTCGTTCTGAACTTGTAAAACGTGGAGTTTTTACTCACATTGTAATACATCTCGAGATATTTCAAGACCGAGTTTATATTTAGCATGCTTTTCGTGTATGCATCGGTTGGAAGGAAAAATATCATACTATCATTTTTCTCAACAGCCAGACCATCCACACCTATCTCCCATCTGTTTGAGAGGTTAAGGGTTTTTCCGGATACATTGTTTATATCTATCCTTTCCAGATTCGATACTATAACTTCCAGAACTATGCTGGAGTTTTTATCAAAGCCGGTTAGATTTGTTCTTAGAAGATCTATGCAGTTTCTTAAACTCTCTTGGAAGGTTTTGTTGATAGAGTATGCTCTTCTCTCCTTTCCATCTTTATATAAAGTTATGAATACCCAGGAATATGTTCTGTTGAAGGAAAATGAAAAATTTTTGAGATCATCGATTGATAAGGTTTCGTTTTCAAATATCGATCTTTTTATCCTCTGCATAAGCTTTATGTCATCATCTGTAACAATCCTGAGGTCTCCGTACAGATAGTTGTAGGGTAGAGAGATATCTATCCCTTTGTTTTTCTGCTCAAAGCATCCATAGAGAGAAGAGAGAACGAGGAAGAGGGACAGGGATATGGTGAAGTATTTCTTCATATGCTGGATTGATATGCCTCTACTCTTTTTATACCTTGGTGAGAATAACCTCTCCTTCTACACCATCATACATCTGTGGATGCTGACTCTTTCCACGGGATGCTGCATATGCTGTCGTGAGAGGAGCAGCATAAGCAAAAGCCTCTTCAGCAGACACCATCCCGTCTTTCTCATAGCCGTTCACCCCATCTGCTGCCCCCTTCATTCCCTGCGCGAGATAATATCCAAAAACACCGCTTCTCAGGGCATCAAATGCCCACGACGATTCATCATCCATAGAAGATGCCAAGATCAATCTACCCTCACCTTGTATATATGACATGAATCCACCAGACTCACAGAATTCTAGTATGAGAACTGTCTTGTTTGTGTAAAGTTTATCAAGGAAATATTCCTCAAAGAGGGTGTAAGGTATACCACCGCACTTTTCGTATGTAGCAAACCCTGTATCTCCTCCATGTCCTGCAAAGTAGAAAAGAACAACATCATCCGCATCTTCCTTATCCGCTGTTTCGTTTAGGGCTTGATATACCTCACTTGATGTTGCATCTAATAAAAGTGTTACACTCCATCCACTCTCTACCAGCAGAGATGCTATGTTTTCTGCATCATTTCTTGCCCATTTTGCTGGTTTACTAACCTCGTAATTTTCACATCCAACAACTACAGCCCAGCGCTCTGTAACTCCATCTGGCTCATTTCCTTCATACTCGCCATACTCTCTGAAACAGAGATCAACATCCAGCTCTTTCCATTCTCCATTTTCATATGCATAGGCTGAACCTCTTTTATACGGATTGTTACTTCCATAGAATATCTTGTAGTAGTTTCTCTCATTTCCTGGTTTAACTATCATTTTAGCTACAATATAATACTCTTTGTGCAATTTCATATTATAGTTGCTCAGATCAAAATAGAACCATCCCTCTCTTGGCAGATCTCTTGGATCCATAGTCACATACGCTATATCTTCTCCATCTAATGATTCTCTAAATGAGATTTTTAAATATCCCATTATCCACCAGCCTGTTGGTTCTGCTGGTTGTATATTACCATTCGATGTTTTCTTGTTTACAGTTATCTTATTCAGCTTCATCCTTATAAATGATAGAATTTTAGCAAGCAATCCCTTGTCTTTGCCTCTGCCTGCTAATATGGAAGAGAGAGATGATGCAACACCGCCGTTATCAGTACTATCAAAACCGGTCTTTTTCCCTATAAGTAGCTCTATGCCTACAAATTTTATGTACTTCTTTGGTTTGAAGGACTGAGCATACATCTTGTCTCCATACAGTTTAAAGTATCCATCTCGCTTTTCTTGTCTCTGGTCGATCCCTCCTCCTGCTGGCACTTTCGGTTTATCTCTAGGCTTTATCTCTATTGATTTGTATGCTATTCCCTTGCTTCCATTGTTATCAGTTATCACGAGTTTTATTGTGTATCTTCCTTCCTGCTTGTATGTGTAGAGAGCCTTTTCACCATAGACAACATCTCCATTTCCGAGATACCATGTGTAGTTTACTATAATTCCATCTGGGTCATAGCTTTGAGATGCATTCAAAACAATAACTTCATTTACATAGCCAATGGAAGGAACTTCTGCTACTGCGATAGGCTCAGAGTTCCTCAGTGCCCTCGTTATCTTTATTTCGTAATTCCCTTCTCCTTCACCACCGCTCTCAAAATCAATCACTCTGACACGTATCACATACCTTCCTTCCTTTCTATAGATGTGGTTTATCTCTATAACCTTTCTTTCTGTGAATATGATCTGAGGTATGCTTCCATCTCCCCAGTCTATGTAGTAGCGATATCTGAAAGTGCTGATATTGTTCTCTACATCTACGGACAAAGTTGTGAATTCTACCTTGCCTGTTGATACCTCAACAACGAAGGGAATACTTACGCCCGTAGAATAGCTATCTGCAGGTTTTGATGGATATACAGAGACACAAAGCTCTGGAGTTTCGAGCACATCTATCCTTTTGCTTAAACCTCTATAACCGTATTTTTTCACTTCTATGACATACCTTCCGTGATCTTCTGGGGTTAGTTTTACTACACCATTACTTGATGTGTACCCATAGTCTACAGCTAGAAGGTGACCTACCTTCCTCAGAGTAACTTTTGCACCCTTAACAGGTCGAGAGGTATCTCTTTCGAGAACCCTCACGTAGAACTCCTTGTATTCATAAACAGAATTACCGTCGTTTATCTCTATCTTCAATTCCTTCTCAGGAGAATAGACCAACACCTTGACAGTCCTCTCCTTCGTTACACCATCACATGTGACCTTAGCCTTCGCCTCAAAGTATCCTACCTTCTTGTAAGTGTGATACAGCTTTACATAATCATAATCTGTATAGCCTATTATCTTGGGGCTGCCATCTCCAAAATCTATCTCGTATCTATATTTTCCAGTATGAACAGCTGTAGTAGAAACGAGTTCTTCAATCTCTAATTCAAAGCTTACCTTTGTACCTTTCTCGATCTTGATGAAAGTCTTTCCGTTAACCGTGAAGCTTTTTATATCAAAAGAGCCAGATGTTGCCAATGAGTTTACACCTGAGAAAATGAACATGCCAACCACAGCTAAAGCGAAGATAATCTTCCTCATTCGAACATCACCTCAGAGTATACTATTGTATGTTTTCACGACTTATAAATATTTTGATTTCGTTATAAAAATAAGCCAACTTTTAAATACAGCTTATCTATACAAGGGTTGATGTCAGTCTGGCAAGGAAGATCCAGGAGAGGAATAACAGGCAGAATACTCAGAAGTTACAGAAAGAAAAGAAAGTTCGAGATGGGAAGAGAGTTTCTACCCGTTCACATAGGTGAAACCAGAAGAAAGATCATAAGGACTAGAGGAGGGAACTTAAAGGTCAGATTGCTATCTACAAACATAGCCTATGTTTTGGATAGAGATACCGGAAAGGTGACAAAGACAGAGATTTTAAGCGTAGTAGAGAACCCAGCAAATCCACACTATGTCAGAAGAAACATAATAACCAAAGGAGCAATTATCGAGACAAAGTTGGGTAAGGTAAAGGTTACTTCTCGACCTGGGCAGGATGGTGTTGTTCAGGGAGTCTTGGTGAAATAGTATTAAATCTATTTCGTGAACTCCTAAAGTGATTAAAGAAAGATTGAAGAATGGATGAATCGATTCACTCTGAGGTAGATATGGTATCAAGAGATGACGGGAAATATGTTATATGGCCTGTATACTTCGATAAAAATATATCCAGAAGAGATGGAAGAAGAGTTCCAAAAAACATCGCTGTTGATAAACCTTCATTAGACAATATGTACAGGATAGCAAAGGAAATGGGTTTGAATCCAGAAATAGAAAAGGAAGCGAAACACCCATCAAAACAGTGGGACTATAAGGGTAGGATACTTGTGGATAAGAAGGATAAGAAAGAAAAGATCCTCAGAGAGATTGCAAAAAGATTGAAAAGTCTATCTTGAGAAAGTTTTTTAATCTGAGTATATAAAAATCCCTCATCTTATCTTAAGAAGGCAATCAAAAAAGAGAAGGTATATTTTGTACCAATAAATTTATATATTGAGATAGATATAAATTTAGTTCGGGTGAGAGTAATGTCCGAGAAGAGATTGAAATCTATCATGGTTTTAGCAATCATAGCTATACTGATAACACCAGCTGGAATCACGATGGCTAGACCTCCTGCACCAGGAGATGGAGATTTACCAACAGAGGATACATCTCCTGTTGATGGTGGAGATAGTGGTCCTACTCTTCCAGATGATCCTTCTATCATACCAGATGATGGATTTCCAGATAATCCCCCGTTTCCAGGCTATGGAGCTCCTCTCCCAGATATAGGATGTGGGGCAGATGGGTATTACCAAGCTGATGATTATGGCAGAGTCACTTTTAAATTAAAGATAACAAGACCTCCAATAAAGGGAAAATGGTATCTTGATTTTGGAGATGGTAGAAGTGTGAAAGGGGATATATCAAGAGATAATCTTAATGGAAGTAGCTGGTATTTAGAGGTAGATCATACGTATTCAAGAAAAGGTGTTTACATTGCTGTTTTCAAAATCATATATCTTGGGGATCATGTAGAGGCTGACTGGGCTCCAGTATTTTATGGGTATGAGCCCAATTTCAACCCCTACAAGAGGTTGTCTTGGTATGGTACAATGTATTCATATGTCTGGTGGATCAATTCATGGGACATTCCACCAAACGAAAACTCAAAAATATGGATAAAGATGCCAGATGAAAGTTTCAGATCCCAGCTAATAAAATTCGTCAAAGAATTTTACACCCCTATAGGATATTGTGACAATACATCCTTGGAGAGAGTAGAAAGAATGGTGAACATTCTAAAGAACAGTTACACGATTCCACCCAAAAATCTCTCACAGTATCTGTATATACCTTCAGGTTACAAGAAGTCTGGAAGATGGAGACCTGATTATGTTGTTGGAAGAGAGAGACTCTATTTTGTAGGCGAAACAATCAAGTTCAATATATATTACAGAAATACGGGTACCACGGCCGTAGAGGAACAGAGAATAAACTGTTACTTACCATACACTCTTTACTTTATATCCGCATACTACAAAGGAAAAAGGATAAATCCATTCCCCTATCCTTCACCCTATTTCAACCCACATAATCCCACACTTCTTATAGGGTATTCGAATTCCTATGGAAGAGATAATCCACAGAATCCTCTATGGATAGGTCACAGATATGCAGACTGGCATTTCTTCCCATTTACGAGATTAAGCTTTACACTGCCTGGTAAGATCTATCCAGGAGAGGTAGTTAATCTGACAATCGTCTGTTATGTAAGATCCCCGCCTGGTATCAAATCCCTAGCTGATTGGGGTGTGTGGTGGGATCCGAACTGGAGATCAAATGATAGAGCAAAATATGCTCCAACCTTGGCAATTGTTGCAAGTTGCTCAGGATGGGGCGAATACGGACCTACAGAAACTGCAACAAAAGCAGAATTCACGATTATTCACAGACTAAAACATTACACATTGACCGCTAAAGTTGCTTCAGGTAGAGGGAACATATCATTGCCAATATTTGTTGGCGGAAAGAGACAGAAGGTAGTTTATGTGACTTACAGGTTATCTAAAAATGAATCATACAACTGGACTGAGCCAAACTATCAACCCAAAATAGGAGACACCACCTTCATAGATCGACTTATCGTAGATGATAAAGTCATATATCTACCACCCATATATCTGAGAGACCTGAGAAACCTGACAATCCTAGACAAAAATATTACTCGAGTCTTTTATCTTTCCTCTGATCTAGACGAGGAGAATATAACGAGAATTATTACGAACATACTAAGTGCTGGAGGAAGATTCAAGGTCGATATACTCTCTTTGTACATCAGTGATGGTATACTAACAAACAGTAGCGCAACTGTATGCTACGAGAACTTCTATGCCCACAGAAGAGTCATTAGACCAGAAGCCATACCAGAGGAGTCGTATGAGTTTGACCACTGGGAGGGAGACATTAGTAAGGCTATAACAGGTTCAAATAAGAAAAACCCAACCGCAGTCATTATGGATGACGACAAGATGATCCTGGCTTACTTCACGGAAAAAGGAGAGATTTATTACTCTCTGAATGTAACTGTTGTTGGTAACGGAAAAGTGGAGTTGAATCCGCCTGGAGGAATTTATGAAGAAGGCACTGTGGTGAATCTAACAGCCATACCAGACTATGGCTGGAGATTTGATCACTGGTCTGGGGATGTAAGCGGAAGTGATACAGAAGCTCATATAGTGATGAATTCAAACAAAACAGTTACTGCATACTTTGTCAAAGAAAATAACACCCATACACTCAGAGTTTATGTGAATCCATGTGGATCTGGTTACTTCTATGTGAATCCGCCTGGTGACTACTTTACCCACGTAGAGTTAGAGTATCCAGAAGGAGCAGAGGTAAACATAAAGGCTATACCCATTTCTAGCACCTACGTTTTCGATCACTGGTCCGGAGATGCAAGTGGGAGTGATGACACCATAACGATAACAATGGATGCAGACAAAACAATATATGCACACTTTAGAGTAAACGATTCCTCAAAATCTGCTTCCATAGAATTTGAAATTAATGATAACAACGATACTCTAACGGTCAAAAGCTTCGAGCCAGATAATCTCAAATGGGATAATCTCACCATATATTGTTATAACACCACCTATGATGTAAGTGTGTTAGAGAAGGAAGGCTTTGTTCATATAGGAGATGTGATTGATGTAAAAGAGGCAGGCTTAACTAGAGAAGTTACTGTTGAGATTTGGTTCGAAGACAGTGGAACCTTTGTATTGCTTGCAAGTTACCAACTATATATATCACCATCTTCTGCCACCAGGTATTACACCTTGGACATACAAATTATTCCATCAGATGGAGGTCAGGTCAAGGTAAAACCATCAGGATATTGGTTCAAGGAGGGAGAAACAGTAACAATCGAAGTGTATCCATCAGATGGCTACGAATTTGATGGTTGGGGTGGAGATGCAAGTGGATATGTTGGTACAAATATAAGTATAGTGATGGACTCGAATAAGAGTATCATAGTCTATTTCTCTGAGAGCTCTGAGGATACTGGAGACTCTTTATCTCTAAACATAGTTAGACCAAAGACAGGTGTGCTCTACATAAGAGGAAGATCGATGATCCGTATACCTCTTGTAAAGAGAGCTGTAATTATAGGACCAGCAACTATCGAAGTCATAGAGTCTGGTGGTATCGATAGGGTTGTCTTCTATCTTAACGGTGAAGCTGTGTACACAGATCTGGATAAGCCCTTTGAACTCAAGTTAAGCAAGAGACTATTAGGTATGTATACTATAGAAGCAGTAGGATACGACGATGATACAAGCAAACAAGCATCAACATCTATAAATATCTTTATATTAAATTTGAGAGGAGGAAAATAAGTTAACGCTTAACATTAAATTTTCTCTCTTTTTAATTTATTAATTTGATTTATAATTTCCGAAAGTAAATTAGAATTTGTTTTCTATATATTGATAGATATTATCTAGCAAGCATAATCCTTATAATTCGAAGTTCGAATTATAATCTGGGATGGGAGACGAAGAAAAAAAGTTAAGAGTGGCTATCTATACTAGAGTTTCTACTGAGGATCAGGCTAAAGAAGGTTTTTCTCTCAAAGCTCAACTTGATAAGCTGAGATCCTACTGTAAGGCGAGGGGCTGGGAAATAGCTGGAGAGTATACTGATGATGGCTACTCTGGAAGAACTACGAGAAGACCCGCGTACCAAAAGATGATGCGAGAGATGGATAAATGGGATGCAATTCTTGTAATTAAGATGGACAGGATACATAGAAACTCAAAGAACTTCATGATGATGATGGAGCAGCTGAGAGCACGTGGGAAAGAATTCGTATCAATGACAGAATCTCTCGATACTTCTACAGCCATGGGTAGATTCGTTATGGATATAATTCAGAGAATAGCTCAGCTTGAGAGCGAGCAGATTGGAGAAAGAGTTTATGTTGGTATGGAACAAAAAGCCAAGATGGGGAAGGGGATGCTAGGGTTTAATATCCCTTATGGTTATGATTATGTTAACGGTAAACTTATAATCAATAAAGAAGAGGCCGAGATTGTCAAAAAGATATTTCAGTGGTATCTAGATGGAAAAAGTATTGGCTGGATCGTAAAAACCCTTCAGAAACGGAAAATTTCGACGAAAAAAGGGGGGGTATGGGCTAAAAAAACGGTTTCTAGCATACTAAAAAATCCTATCTACTGTGGATATCTCAAATGGGAAAAATATCTCAACAAAGGCGATCATGAGCCGATAATAGATGTTGATACCTTTAACAAGGTTCAAAATTTGATCAAAAAGAGAGGAGGTAAACCTTCAGTTTTGATAAAGTGATGATTTATTAATTTAGTTAAGCTACAAAGTTAAATAGTTAATTTTAAAATTAAATTGAAAGGAAATATCTTTTCGTGGCCTAAATTATATAGTGATACCAATTTGCAGAAAAGACTAAAGTTTTTGATTCATACACGAAGAGAATAAAAAGAATATCTCTATCAGCAAACCATGCTATATATTATCTAGCAAATGAAAGGGGTAAATTCTGATTTCTGCGATTTTTGATGGTTCTGAACGAATTTCAAAAATGTCTTAAATCGCCTGTTTTCGCTCAAAACCCCTTAGTTTTTTGCAAAAATTCCAAATTCTAAGATAGATATACAGTTACCTTCGGTAGTCCGAAGGTAACCCACAACTAAGGATATTTTAAGATAGAAAAATAGGAATCGAGGAAAGAATCAAGGAATCTCTGAAAAGTTTCAGGAAAAGAGGAAAATTGATCGTAGGCTGATTCAAGTAAGAATTTTGTTTGCTATATATTATCTAGCAAGCAAATCTGCTAAAATCTAAATTTTTGTTTTGTTCGTTTGGATTAAAGTTTTTGATATGATTTTAAATTAAAATATCAAGTTTATTAGTTAACTTGTTAGCTTAACTAACTTTATTAAATTAAACTTAAGGGTAAAATGAAACAAAAAGTTTAAAAATAATAACTGGCTTATCATCTCGAGCTAGGTACAGAAGGGGAGCATTTATGTATGTTGTGATTGTAGGAGCAGGGCGTATAGGACAACGCCTTACTGAGCTTGCCCTAAGAGATGACAGAGAAAAGAACAATGTTATTGTCATAGATAAAAATCAGGAGAGATGTGAGGAGATAGCTAGAAAATACGATGTTATAGCTATCAATGCAGATGCGACCCAAGAAGAAACCTTAGAAGAGTCAGAGGTTAAAAAAGCGGATGTCCTAGTTGCTACAACTAGAGATGATGCGGTTAATCTTATGGTTGTCTCTCTAGCCAAGAATAAAGGAGTGAAAAGACTTGTCTCTCTTGTAAATCAAGAAGAGAGTATACCAATGTTTATGGAGAAAGGAGTTAAAATAGTTAAAAACCCTGCCTTACTCATTGCCGAACATCTTTACAGAAGTATAAGGTATCCAGAGATAGAAGAGTACATGAACGTTGGAGAAAACGTCTCTATATTTAGATTGACTTTACCTGAGAACAGCAAACTGGCTGGAAAAAGTATAAGAGAGATAGCTTTGCCTAAAAAGAGTCTTATAGTTGCCATAGAGAGAAAGGACAAATTTATTATACCAACAGAAGAGGTTGTCTTAGAACCCAGTGATAAACTAACAGTCTTGGCACACAAAGATGTAGTTGACAGAATAACCAACCTTTTAACATCTGTAATTTAGACTTCTTGTAGCAGCAAGGGACCAAGACACCTTATTTTTTCCATGTACTCCTTTGGATACAGAAATCTCTCTGCCGCTGCTATACTGCTAAGTATGGAGTTTCCATCTTGGGGAGTGAAACAGAATCCAACCACTTCGTAATCTTTTCTCACGTGCAAGGTTGGTAGTACAACAACCGTTTGATTTAATATTCTCCCATAATGTCCATGATCTCTTCCAAAGGAAAATATCAGATTTGCTGTATCTTTATAGGTAACAGCAACTCTCGGATTATCTCTAAATCTCTGCTCAACTTCCTCTAAGGTT
Source organism: Thermoplasmatota archaeon (assembly GCA_029259115.1). GTDB lineage: Archaea > Thermoplasmatota > E2 > DHVEG-1 > B18-G2 > B18-G2. Next base: position 27,678 of record JAPDJO010000050.1, read on the forward strand.
ATCTTTTTGTCCAGTTTCAGACTGAACCATATTGAATGCATATATTGGGTATTTACTTTCAAAGCACTAGAAAACACGTTAAGTTCATATCCCAATGTCTTAAAAAGATGGTAAACATCTCTAGCATGATGTGTTCCCATATCCTTATCCTTGTGTTTTCCGACTTGCGGTGACGGAACAAAGCTAGAGGTTTGACTTACATCGTTTGCTCTTCTAATACATACAAAACGACCATCCACCAAATGATTCTTTTTCCCTTCAATGGCAAGAGTCTTTATGACCACAGCTATGTTATGAGTATTACAGCTAACTATATGAATGAACTGATCCTTATCTGTTATTGCTTCATCATTTATCCCAAGGGCATACATCTTTCCAAATCCAAACTCAGAACCTTGGGCTAAGAACCCTTTGACAAGATGAGCGTATTTTTTGTAATATTTTTCCTTGTTAGCTAAACCCGTCCCTTTGGGTGTACAATCTATTACTACAGAAGCTCTCTTTATAGCTTCCTCTGCATCATAGGTTGGTTCAACACCAAGCTCTCTGAATTCTTTCATCTTATCTTTAGATGCCGCAAGGACAGCTCCTCTGTTCAGCAGACCCTTTATTTTTGGTCTATCTGTTAATGCAGGAGTATGCTTGTAGAACGTTATCTCATCTATACCCAAATCCTTTCTAAAATCACAGAGCAATCCTATCAAAGGTTCTCCTATTGTTCCTGTACCAACGACATGAACAATGTTTCCATCGCTCATATAAACACCGATAAGGAGAATAATTATCCCTCTTTTAAGGCTTGCTACGTTACCTTTATCTTCCATAAATGATATCTAAAGAAGATGATTCTTCCTTTGATAGGAAGAGGCTTCGATTCTAATATTTACCTAGTAAAAGGGAAAAGGAATACTCTCATAGATTCTGGTACTGGCATGTATTTTGAAGACATTCTTGAAGTTCTGGAAAGAGAGATCGACATAGAAGATATCGATCAACTGATACTTACACATGAGCATATCGATCATACTGGCGGAGCTGAATACTTCAAGAGAAGGGTAAAAGATTTGAAAATAGTAGCTCATGAAAAAACCGCGGAGATACTGGAGAAGGGCATTGAGCCAACATCCTATCTTTTCTCTTTACCTTCTCCAAAGGTGAAGATAGATCTAAAATTAAAAGAGGGTGACAGGATAAGGATAGGTGATGATATCTATAGAGTCCTTTATACGCCTGGACATTCTGAGGGAAGCATATGCCTGTATCAGGAAGATAAAGGCATTTTGTTTTCTGGAGATACTGTTTTCAGCTATGGGGGCATAGGAAGATATGATCTTCCCGGAGGAGACCTTTTCAAGTTAGAGAAATCCATAGAGAGGTTGTCGAATCTCAATGTTAAAGATCTTTATCCGGGCCACGGAGACTACGTAGTCGGGGTTGGAGATAAGCACATAAAATTATCTCTCAGAAACGTTAAAGAGCTATGAGTGTGAGGGATATTCTCAATAGGTTGAAATGGAAAGGAGATGTAAATTTTGATGAGGTCGAGATATGGTATATAGATAGAGGTGCACCTAACGATAGCAGCGTGATATGTGGAAGAGAAATAGAAAGAATCGGCAGATCTTTCATCTACACTAAAGGGAAAACTATACCATTTCATAGAGTAATACGAGTAGTATATCAAAACAATATCATATTTGATAGATTCGAGAAAAAATCAAAACCTGATTAATATTCCTATGCTGTATCACCACGATTTTTCATCCAAAATATCAAATATCTTTTTCTTAAGTTTATCTATACCATACCCTGTTTTGCATGATATCTTTAGGTATGGTGATTTTCTTTTCAACATATCTGCTTTGTTTTCAACAACTATTATCGGAATAGAAGAAAATTCCTCCCTTATACTTTTAAGTAGATTCATTTGATCCTCTAGCTTGTAACCACATGTTTCTGTTGGATCTATGATAAAGATGATCAGATTTGCCAGATGTTTCAAAGCTGCGATTGCCTGAAGTTCTATCTCATTTCTCTTCTCGAGAGGTCTATCCAAAAGTCCTGGAGTATCTATTATCTGGTATCTTTCTTTCTCGTAACCCTTTTCCCTATCAATATGCCCAACATGTATTTCTTTTGTTGTGAAAGGATAACTTGCTATCTCTGGTTTAGCTCTGGACAGTATTCTCAGGAGGGAGGACTTTCCAACATTTGGATAACCAGCTATAACTATAGTTGTGACGTTATCTATGAATGGTAAACTTTCCAAGAAGGCGCAAGCCTCCTTGACATTCTTCAAATGAGGATTTATCTGGTTTATTACAGAGGATACCCTGCCATAAACTCTCTTTCTTATCGATGTGATCTCTTTTGAGTTATCTGCAAATTTTAGATTTCTCAAAGCTTCTCTTCTTATCTTTTTACACAGATTTTCAGCCCAGGATATAGAACCCAAAGATTTTTTCAACTTGGATATGCCTATTTTTATCTCTATCATTTCTCTATGAAAATTAGACAATCTATCTATTGAAGGAAAGTTTTTCACATATTTGTCCAGCTCATATATTATTGTATCAGTAAATGCCTGTATTTTATCTTGAGTTGCTCTTTTCGCTCTTTTGAGTCTATCTCTTTCTATAATTTTCTTCTTTGAGGTTTCTTTTGCCCTTTTGAAGGCTTTATCAAGTATCTCTTGAGAAGATTTTATGCTTGGTAGTCTCTTATCTGGCATAGCTAAAACTTTATCTTTTAGTTATAGATTAAGATTTGGTATGGAAGAGGGCTTCATTCTCTCAAACAAATTCAGAAAAATGATATTTGATGATATCGTCAGTGGAGAAAATGATATAAACTCAATATCAAGAAAAAATCACATTCCTCAGAAGGTGGCAAGAGAGCTGGCAGACGAGCTAGTAGATCTTGGTGTACTGGAGAAAAGAGAAGGATATTATTATCTAACAAAAGAAGGTGAAAAGTTAGCCGAAAAGTTGAGAAACAGATGATGGAAGAAAGATATATCAGGATATTGAAGGAAATCGCTCTCCTTGGGGCTATCGACAGAGAAATACCGTTATCATCTTATCAGTTATCCAAAATTATTAGTTGCAGTCAGCAATCTGCTTCCAGATATTTGATAGACATGGAGAAAAAAGGGTATATCGAGAGGAAGATAGGTATAAAGAAACAAAGAATAAGAATAACAGAAAAGGGGAGAGGGCTTTTAGAGAAGGAGTATCTGGATTACAAGAGGATATTCAGCAAAGAGAGGAGGATTTCGTTAAAAGGTAAGGTTATATCTGGACTCGGAGAAGGGAAATATTACACCAATATAGAAGGCTATGTTAAACAATTCCTAAAAAAACTTGGCTTTAAACCTGTTCCTGGAACCTTGAATGTGAGGATATCGAAAGAGTATACTGATAGACTAAAAGAGCTATCAGAGCTTGAAGGTATAGAGATAAGAGGTTTCTCCACCAAAGATAGATCCTTCGGTGGAGCAAAATGTTTCCGTGCAAAGATAGATAACGAAGATGCGGTAGCTATTTTACCAAGCAGATCACACTATTCAGATATCTTGGAGTTTATAGCTCCTTACAAACTTAGAGAGAGGTTAAATTTAAGAGATGGAGACTCTGTGAATATCGTTATAGATCTGGGTGGTGAAGATGAAGAATCAAGAGATAGCTGAGGTATTCTACCAGATCGCAGATTTGTTAGAAATAAAAGGAGAACTTCCTTTTAAGATCAGAGCCTATCGCAGAGCTGCGCAGAGGATAGAAACTTTGGAGATGGATATAGAAGATGTTTATAGGCAGGGTAAGCTGATGGACATTCCAGGCATAGGAGAAGGGATAGCAAAGAAGATAAAAGAGCTGATTGAAACTGGAAAGCTGGAGTATCTTGAAAGGTTAAAAAAAGAGATTCCCGAAGAGCTAATAAAACTCATGGAGATCCCTGGAGTTGGTCCAAAGAAGGCTCTTGTTCTCTACAAAAAACTTGGTATAACCACTGTTGATCAATTGAGAGAGGCATGTGAGAAAGGTAGACTCAGATCTCTGGAGGGATTTGGAGAGCTCACTGAGAGGAACATACTGAGAGGAATAGAGATGCTAGAGAGATCAAAGGGAAGATTCTTGATAAACGTTGCCTACGAAAATGGCATTAGAATAGTTGATTATCTGAAGAAGAATAGAGATGTTCTGAATATAAGTATAGCTGGAAGTTTGAGGAGGATGAAAGAGACGATAGGAGATATAGATATCTTAGTATCATCTCTAAATCCTGATAGTATAATGGATGACTTTGTAAAATATCCAGATGTGAAGGAGATACTGGTTAAAGGAAGTAAAAAGACCAGTGTTATACTCAGAGATGGAATTCAAGTCGATGTTAGGGTTGTGAAGCCAGAGAGCTTTGGTGCAGCCCTTCAATACTTTACTGGCTCAAAAGAGCATAACATACAGATTAGAAACATAGCAGTTAAGATGGGACTAAAGATAAATGAATATGGGGTTTTTAAGAAGGAAACAGAGGAATACATAGCTGGAAGAACGGAGGAAGAGGTCTATAAGGCTATAGGATTAGATTACATAGAACCTGAGCTGAGAGAGAATAGGGGGGAGATTGAGCTAGCTCAACAGGGAAAGCTACCGAAAATAGTCAGGTATGAGGAGGTGAAAGGAGACTTCCATATACACTCGACATGGAGCGATGGTACCGCAAGCATAGAGGAGATAGCAAGAAAAGCTCAAGAGATGGGCTATGAGTTTGTTGGAATAGCTGATCATTCAGCCTCTCTTAAGGTGGCATATGGATTAAGTGAGGAAAAGGTACTTAAGAAGATACAGGAGATAAGAAAACTGCAAGAAAGATTTGATGTAAGAATATTTGCCGGTACTGAGTGTGATATAAAGCCTGATGGAAGTTTGGACTATAGTAATAAGATCTTGAAAGAACTGGATTTTGCCTATGCAGCCATACATTCTAGATTCAAGATGAATGAAAAAGAGATGACAGAGAGGATTGTAAAAGCTATGGAAAATGAGTATATCAACATCTTAGCTCACCCAACTGCTAGAATGATAGGGAAGAGAGATCCGATAAATGTAGATTTAGAAAGGATTTTTGAGGTAGCAAGAGAAACGAATACCTTTATGGAAATAAATGCATTTCCAGACAGATTGGATCTCAATGATGTTCATGCAAAGATGGCAAAAGAGAGAGGCGTTAAATTGGCAATAGGGACAGATTCTCACTCTCTGGATCACATGAGATTCCTAAAGTTTGGTACAGCTATGGCAAGGAGAGGGTGGTTGGAGAAAAAAGATATTTTAAACACTTATGATTTAAGAGAGATTGAGAAGATCTTTGGGAGGTGAGGTTGATGATATCTAAAGAGGAGGCTAAAAAGAGGATTGAGGAGTTAAGAAAGATAATAAGACATCATGATTACCTTTATTATGTTCTCAACAAACCAGAGATCTCCGATGCAGAGTACGATAAGTTAATGCAAGAATTAAAACAGTTGGAAGAGATGTATCCCGAGTTCATAACACCAGATTCTCCTACTCAGCGTGTAGGTGCGCCGCCTGCAGAGGAATTCAAGACTGTAGCCCATCTGAAACCTATGCTGAGCTTAGATAATGCTTTCAATGAAGAAGAGATGAGAAAGTTCGATGAGAGGATAAAAAAGGAACTGGGTAAAGAGAGTATAGCCTATACTGTTGAGCCAAAGCTGGATGGTTTATCTGTAGAACTAGTTTATGAGAATGGCGTTTTCACTAGAGGATCAACAAGAGGAGATGGATACAATGGAGAAGATGTAACAGAGAATCTGAAGACTATAAGATCCGTACCTCTTAGACTGAGAGAAGGAAAGTATGGAATTCCTCGATTACTTGCAGTGAGAGGAGAGGTCATAATGCATATCCAAGATTTTGAGGAGTTGAACAAGAAACTTATAGAAAGAGGGGAAGAACCTTTGGCTAATCCAAGAAATGCAGCCGCAGGATCCCTTAGAAGATTAGATCCTAAAGAAACTGCTGAGAGACCTCTTGATATCTTTTTCTATGAGATAATGGTCGTTGAGGGTCTTGAAGTGAAGACCCAATGGGAGGCTTTGGAGCATTTGAGAGAGTGGGGTTTGAAAACGAATCCTTTGACTAAGAGATGCGAAAACATAGATGAGGTTATAAGTTACTACAATGAGATGAAAGAAAAGAGGGAAGAATTATCTTATGAGATAGATGGAATTGTGGTAAAGGTTGATGATCTTAAGGATCAGGAAAGGTTAGGAACAAAAGCTAGATCTCCAAGATGGGCAATCGCTTACAAATTCCCACCTAGAGAGAAGATAACCCAGGTCATGGATATCATTGTTCAAGTTGGTAGAACAGGAACATTGACTCCTGTGGCTTTACTAAAACCCGTTGATGTCTCAGGAGTTACTGTGTCAAGAGCTACTCTGCACAACGAAGATTACATAAGGGAGAAGGATGTGAGAATAGGGGATTGGGTTAAGATAGCGAGAGCAGGAGATGTGATCCCTGAGGTTTTAGAGGTTATCAAAGAGAAAAGAACAGGGAAAGAGAGACCTTTCAAGATGCCAGACAAATGTCCTGTTTGCGGAAGTCATGTTGTTAGAGAGGGAGCATACTACAGATGCACAGGCGGTTTATCATGTCCTGCCCAGCTCAAGAGATCAATAGCTCATTATGCATCAAAAGGAGCGATGGATATAGAGGGATTGGGACCAAAGATAGTAGATCTCTTGGTTGAGAGCGGTTTGGTGAAAAGAATAAGCGATCTCTACAAGTTGAAGATCCCGGATCTATTAAGATTGCCTGGCTTTGCTCTGAAATCTGCCAAAAATCTCATAGAGAGCATAGAGAAAAGCAAAGAGAGAAGCCTTGATAGATTCATATATGCTCTCGGCATACCAAACGTCGGAGAGCACATGGCGAAAGTTCTTGCTGAGAGATTTAAAACCTTAGATAATCTAATGAACGCAAGAGAGATCGAGCTTCTTGCTGTTCCTGAGGTCGGACCAGAAACAGCGAAGAGCGTTGTAGACTTCTTCAGAGAGGAAAAGAACAGGGAGGAGATACAGAGATTGAAAGAGCTGGGAGTAAAGGCTACGATAGAGAGAATGGAAAAGAAAGAAGGTATACTGAAAGGCAAAGTCTTCGTGTTCACTGGAGCTCTCAAATCATTCACAAGAGACGAGGCGAAGAGGATAGTAGAAGAACTTGGAGGAAGGGCAGCATCAAGCGTGAGTAGAAATGTTGACTATGTTGTTGTGGGAGAAAATCCCGGTTCAAAGTATGATAAAGCAAAGAAACTGGGACTAAAGATTATAAACGAAGAAGAATTCAAGAAATTGATAGGGAGAGAATAAGAATGCAAGCCGTTATCCTTGCTGGAGGTTTTGGAACAAGATTGAGGCCATTAACATATACGAGATCAAAGGTTCTTCTTCCTATACTGAACAAACCCATGATAGCATATATAATCGAAAGTTTACCTGAGAATGTAGAAAGAGTCATAATAGCGGCGAACTACAAGAAGGAGCAACTGGAGGAATTCTTTGATAGAAATGATTTTGGTAAGGAGATCATAATAAACGAAGAACCAAAACCTCTTGGTACTGGAGGAGCAGTGAAGTTTGCGGAGAAATACATAGAAGATAGATTTCTGGTGCTGAACAGCGATATTATCTCTTCTCTTGACATGAAAGATATGATAAGATTTCATGTGAACAGAGAGGCATTCGTTACAATATCTCTTTGGCCCGTGGAAAACGTATCCGAATTTGGTGTGGTCAGGATAGAGGATGATGGTAGGATAACCCAATTCGTTGAAAAGCCAAAACCAGAAGATGCGCCCTCCAACCTCATTAATGCTGGTGCCTACTGCATGGAAAAAGAGGCTTTAGATTACATAGAGAGCGCTGACAGATTGATATCTATGGAGCAAGAGGTCTTTCCGAGAATCATAGAAGATGGAAAGAGGTTCTACGGATACAAGATAGAGGGATTCTGGATAGATGTTGGTAGGATAAATAGCTATATCGAAGTGAATAAAATCCTGCTAAGAAGGCAGGGTAAGAGATTTCTCATAGGGAGTAACTGTGAAATAAGAGGAGACCTAGAGAATTCAAGCGTAGGGAACAATGTTGAGATAGGGGAAGAATCTAAGGTAAGCTCATCTGTCATTCTAGACAATGCGAAGATAGGCAAGGATGTCCAGATAGAAAATTCTGTTATTGGTGAGGGTTGCGTTATAGGAGATAGGGCTAAAATAATAAACAGTGTAATTGGAGATGAGGAAGAGATAGAGGAAGACAAGATAGTAAAAGATGAAAGAATCTGGACAAAGCCCATACCGAAGGGATACCCTGATAAGCAGATAGGAAATGTAATCAAAGTATGAAGATATACGTAGATTACAGGGAAAAGGAACTGATAGATCTGCTGAGAGAGAAACTCGGAAAGATTGAAGAGACTAACCTGAGAGTTGGAGACATTATTTTGACTTTTGATAACCATGCTGTGATTTTGGAGAGGAAAAGCGCCTACGATTTCATCGAATCCGTTAGGTCAAACAGACTGTGGGAACAACTTATCAAGATAGTGAAAACGGAAGAGATTTTTGATAAAACTGTCAAAAGGAAGATCTTACTCCTTCATGGTAGTATTAAAGAGTTAACATTCCACGAGTTTGATGAGAAGTTATGGGCAAGCTTATCAGGAGCTTTTATGGAAATTGTTTATGTTTATGGGATACCTATCTTCTTCGTAGAAGATGTTCAAGCTGTAATCACTTTTATCAGGATACTCATAGACAGAGAAATCAGAAAGGCAAACGAGTCTCTGCCAAAAGAGAGATGGTTTAGAAGAAGACTAAGCGAGATTCCGGAAAAAGATGAAAAGATATATTTCCTATCCTCGATACCAGGAATAGGGAACGAGCTTGCAAGAAATCTGCTCAGACACTTTGGTAGTATAGATAAAATAGCTAATGCTAGCATAGATCAGCTCATGATGGTAGATGGAATCGGAAGTAAGAAGGCTGAACAGATATACAACATTTTTCATTAGAAACTCGATAAATAGAAATACTTTTGATTTATTAGCCAAAAACATGACAAGGTTATTTGGTACAAACGGAGTGAGGGGCGTCGTCAATGAAGATATGACTTCTGAGCTTGCTTTAAAACTTGGTAAAGCTATAGGCAGTTACTACTCCAAATCTAAAGATAGACCTAAAATAGCAATAGGTACGGATGCAAGAATATCCAACAGCATGTTAAAATCTGCATGCATATCTGGATTGTTATCTGTGGGTTGTGATGTCGTTGATCTTGGTATATTGCCAACCCCAACCTTACAATATGCAGTAAAAGAGAAGGACTACGATGCTGGGGTCATAATTACAGCTTCTCATAATCCTCCACAGTTCAATGGGATAAAGGTCATAGATTTAGATGGCACAGAACTTGCAAAGGAGCAGGAGGAAGAGATAGAGAAAATATACTTTTCTGAAAGCTACAGAAAAGTTGCTTGGGATAAAGTTGGAAGTTTATCGAGATGGGATGGAGCTATAGATCTCTACATAGATGCCATTTTATCAAAAGTTGATGTTGATTCTATAAAAAGAGCAAACCTCCATGTTGTTCTAGATTGCGGCAACGGCGCAGGTGCTGTTGTTGCGCCAGAACTTTTAAGAAGATTAGGTTGTAAATTAACAATGATTAATTGTGAACTTGATGGCTTATTTAGAGGAAGACCTTCTGAGCCAATACCAGAAAATCTAGAAGAATTGATGAAGAAAGTGAAAGAGGTTGGTGCAGATCTTGGAGTAGCCCAGGATGGAGATGCAGATAGAGCTATATTCGTGGATGAGAAAGGTAATTATGTGTTTGGAGATCAAAGTTTTACCCTTCTTGCCAAATATATAGTTAGGGAGAAGAAAGGTATCGTGGTAACCCCAGTATCTACATCGAGCGCTCTAGAAGAAGTTGTCAAGTCAGAGGGAGGAGATGTTATCTATACAAGAGTTGGTTCCCCAATAGTTGCGAGGGTAATGAAAAAGGTTAATGCTGTTTTTGGTGGAGAGGAGAATGGTGGATTGATATTTCCAGAACATCAATATTGTAGGGACTCCGCGATGACCATAGCAAAGATGTTGGAATTATTAGCTAAGGAAAAGAGACCTTTATCAGAGATGATCAGCGAACTTCCAAGATATGAGCTCATCAAAATAAAGTTGCATTGCCCCAATGATAAAAAGGATAAGGTTTTATCTATGATAAAGGAAAGGGTCAAGAAAGAATCCGAGGTTAAGAAGGTAGACGAAACGGATGGTATAAAGATTTACACCGAAGAGGGATGGGTCCTTGTCAGACCATCAGGAACAGAGCCAATATTCAGGATATTTGCAGAGTCAAGAGATAGAGATAAAGCGGAGAGACTTGTAGAGAAATACAAAGAATTACTTGAAGAGATGGTAAGGGTAGCGTAATATTCTAGTACCTTCTCTTTGAGATGCTGAGTACCAGTATAATAGCTGCGACAAGAGAAATCAAGACCATAGCTATCTCGAATCCGGGTGTTTCCTTTATTTCCTCACCTGTCTCTGGTGCAGCAGGAGATTGAGATGCATATATTTCTATGGTGTGTGTCGAAAAACTTGGTATTGCTACCAACACCTGTATACCATTAGCACCAGACAGTACAAGATACTCTGCTGTTTCGTTCTCTTCGATATTCAAGATGTCATCGTAATCTTTTGCCATCGGAATTGTAAGGTTATCAAGTGTAACCACTATATCTTTACTTAGATTGAGAACATCCTCATGTACATCTATCACTACGACTTTACCTTCGCCACTTGAATTTAGGATTACTCTTATTTTGTTTTTGAAAGTATTGCAACTTATGTTGGCATCAGAGAAAATCATGTTATCAGTTTCGTTGTTTGGCTGAACCATCAATCTTGCACATACTTTCCCGTTCTTTATAGCCTCGGCTAATTTCTCTTCATATTCCTCTTGATGATTCACGTTTATAGATACATCAGGCAGCGGCGAAGCCATAAACAGTAACATTCCCTCATTATCTACAGATATCGATACTGTGTCGTTTGATATCTCGGTAAAGTTTCCATTTCCTGCTAGAATTATCTTACCCTCTATTTCTCCATATATTTTGATTATATTTGAGCTGTTTTTGTAAGAGCTAGCAAAGATGTTATCTGCTAGATTTAGATCTATGGTTATGGAAGATACAGCTTTTATCTTCAGAAGAGCTATAGGATTGTCGTGTATCTCTACGGTTGTATCACTATCTTTTACTTTCCACACAGATCCATGTGTCTCGGGTTCTCCTGGAGCGAAGCCAGAGATATGGACAAAATCAAAAACTGTTACATTTTCGTCTCTAATTAAGGTGTAGTCCACTATATCTCCTTCATCAAATAGGAACTTTATGAAATTACCAACACAGTATCCGTTTTCGTAGTTCAATCTTCCTATAAAGCTATGGTTTTGTTTCATCTTTTGAAAGTTTTTGGTTGCATTCTTCCAAGCCTTCTTGAAGCTCTCACTGGTCTCATTAAATCTCTCCTGCCATTTACGTTGCCACTCGTTCCATTCTTGTTCTAATTCGCTTTCATTCATTCCAAACCTACTAGCAAATCTCTCCCACCATCTGTTCTTGAACTTTGTCAGGTTTTCAAAAGGTATCGTCCATGATATGTTTGTTTGTTCTTCAGGGATAATTTCCTCTAGATCCTTTCCAAATTTATCCCCAAACGGCACAGCGGTTGAAGCAATGCTCATATACGATGATACCACTAGCATCAGAACACAAATCAATATACTGCCTCTCCTCTTCATCATTCCATAACATAACAAGAGGCTTTTAAAACCTTTTCCCTATGTTTTTCTTAGATGCTTTGCATCTTAGGAAGAATATTAACATACGAATCCTTCGAAGAGGGTTATATCATACTAGAAAATAATACGGTAAAAGAGGTTGGCAAGATACCGCCTATAAAGCCAAGGATAAAAGGATACATCATTCCTAAACCGGTAAATGCTCATACCCACATAGGGGATACGTTCGTAAGAAAAAAGATAAAGGATCTTCCGAGAGACATCGAAAAGCTTGTTGCTCCGCCTAAAGGGTTAAAACATAGGATGCTAGAGAGAGTTAGTGATAAAGAAATCTTACAAGGAATGGAAGAATCTATAGGTGAGATGGTAAGTTTAGGCACATATGCATTCTGTGATTTCCGCGAATCTGGTATAAAAGGGGTCAATCTTTTAAAAAAAGCCATGGAAGACTATTCTATTAGGTCTGTCATTCTGTCAAGACCTAAAGGAATGAGTTTTGATAGAGATGAGATTGAGAAACTTCTCAGGATTTCTGATGGTATAGGGGTAAGCAGCATAAGTGATTGGAATTATGAGTACCTAGAAAACATATCCAAGATCGTTAAAGGAAAAGGGAAGATATTTTCTCTGCATGCAAGTGAGAGAGTGAGAGAGGATATAGACAAGATATTGGACTTGAAACCAGATTTTTTGATACACATGAACAAAGCAAGTAAGAATGATCTAGAGAGAGTAGCTGAAGAAGAAATACCTGTTGTGGTGTGTCCAAGGTCCAATATCTTTTTTGGATTGAAACCGAAAATCGAGCTAATGAAAAGAGTTGGCATAAAGTTATCCTTAGGAACAGATAATGCCATGATATCCAGTCCTGATATTTTCGAAGAGGCTAGATGGGTTATGAAAAACTGCGAGGAGATATCTCTAGAAGATATTCTTAGAATGATAACATACAATCCCAGAGAAATGCTAAATTTACCACTACCTAACTTTGAAGAGGAGAAAAAAGCAGAATTTGTAGTATTGGATACAAAATCTTTAAAACCGATATTTATTTCAGGAAGCGAGGTTAGTTAATATGAAGGTAAAGGATCTGATGTCAAAAGAGCTTATAGTTGCATATGTTCCAAGTACAGTAAGGGAGGCTCTGAAGATCTTGGCAAAGCACGATGTATCTGGAATGCCTGTACTTAAAAAGGGAACACGCCAGCTGGCCGGCGTTGTCACAAGGAGCGATATCTTCAGAAATCCCGACGAGGAACAGTTAGCTATGGTGATGAATCCAAATCCTTATACTATAGGAGAGGATGATGATATAGAAGATGCTGCTAAGCTCTTTTATGAGAATAGGATTCATGGCTTGCCTGTATTGGATAAAAAAAGAAATCTTGTAGGCATTATAAGTCCAACTGATTTGCTAAAGATGATAGAGGAAAAGGATAACAGGTATGTTGAGAATTATTATACGACATCATGTGTCCCTGTCTATCAAGAAACTCCTCTACCTGCCCTTATGGAGATAATAACTATAACAAATGAAAGTGCCCTTCCGGTATTAGATGAAGAGGGTAAGTTGGTTGGGATCGTCACTGATGGGGATCTCTTTAAGCTGAGTCACATTAAGGATAGCATATCTAAATCTGAATTTGGCTTGGGCGATGATGAGGATGCATGGACATGGGAAGGAATAAGAGATGTTTTGAGGCTATACTACTCAACATCAAAGATAGATCTTCCGCCTGTTCCTGTTAAGGAGGTAATGGTTAGAGAGGTTGAAAAAGCATCCAGGAAAACGCCTATATCTGAGGTTGCTAAGGTTATGCTTAAGAAGAGAATAAGTCAACTTCCGGTTATAGGATCGGATGACAGATTGATAGGAATGATAACAGATATAGATCTGATGAAAGCCATCTATGAAGATTGAGATAATATGAGTAGAGACAAGTATGACAAGATTATTTCTCTAGCTAAAAGGAGAGGATTTCTCAATCCGTCTTTTGAAATATATGGAGGCGTAGCCGGGTTTTATAGCTATGGTCCCCTTGGTTCTGTGATGAAGAGAAATATAGAGAATCTATGGAGGAGATTCTACCTATTCAGAGAAGGTTTTATAGAGATAGATACTCCAACAGTTACACCCTTTGAAGTTCTCAAGGCATCTGGGCATGTTGACGAGTTTACTGATCTTACAGCTATATGTGATTCCTGTGGAAGATACTTTAAAGCGGAAGATATAGAGAGAGATGGAAAATACATATGTCCTGTTTGTAACAAAGAGATCAAAAACCTGAGATACACAAACTTGATGTTCGAGACAAAGATAGGGATTGGAGATGAGAGGAAAGCATTTCTCAGACCAGAGACTGCGCAGGGAATATTTACAGAGTTTCATAATCTCTACAGATTTGTAAGAGAGAAGTTACCGTTTGGAGTTATACAGGTAGGGAGAGGATATAGAAACGAGATAGCTCCGAGACAGGGAGTGATAAGACTAAGAGAATTTTCCATGGCAGAGGCTGAGATATTTTTCGATCCAGATAACAAAAAGCATGATAGATTTGATGAGGTGAAGGATGAGAAAATCCCTCTACTTATTGGAGATAAAGTCAAGAGAGTAAGCATTGATAATGCTGTTAAAAATAAGATAGTAGGTAATGAAGCTCTAGCTTACTACATGCTTCTCACTTATAGATTTCTTATTGCTTGCGGAATTGATAAAGATAAGATTAGATTCAGAAAACACGAGAAAGACGAGCTTGCTCACTATGCAAGAGAGTGCTGGGACGCTGAATTATATTCTGAGAGATTTGGTTGGATCGAGTGTGTTGGGATAGCTGATAGGACAGCTTATGATTTAGAAAGCCATATAAAACATAGCGGGGCAGATCTTTACGCTATAAGGAGATTGGATTCCCCTAGGGAAGTGGAAATAGAAAGGATAGAAGTGGATATGGGGAAACTTGGTCCAATGTTCAAAGAGAAAGCAAAGATTATCAAGGAGAAACTCGAAAGTCTGGATCTGTCTAATCTGGATCAGGATATAGAGATAGAAGTGGAAGGAGAAAAAATCAAGATACCAAGAGATTGCTACAGGATAAAAAAGGCCAAGGAGAAAATATCTGTAGAGAGATTTATTCCTCACGTGATAGAACCATCTTACGGTATTGATAGGATTTTCTTCCACATACTAGAGCATAGCTACCTTGAAACCACGAAGAGTGGAGAGGAATACAGACTGCTGAAGTTGCCTTATCTCATAGCTCCAATAAAAGCTGGAGTTTTTCCTCTAGTATCTGACGAGAGACTGTGTAGGATAGCTAGAGATATACATGATATGCTAATGAAAAATGGTATAGAGAGCTATTATGATGAGTCAGGGTCTATAGGAAGAAGATATGCAAGGATGGATGAGATAGGAACACCCTTCTGCATAACTGTTGACTTCGATACATTAGAAGATGATTCTGTAACTATAAGATACAGAGATACAACAGAGCAGATAAGAATAGAGATTAAAAAAGTGGTTGATTTTTTCAAGGAAGAAGAATCAAAGGCTATTGATGGTTCTATCAATTACTGATAGACCTTCGTTTATCTCCTCAGAGCTTATAGTCAGAGGAGGCCTGAATCTTATCCCTCTAGGACCACAAGGAAGAATTAGCAAACCATTGTCATAAAGCATTTTCTTTACCCTATCTCTTATTTCTGGAGAAGGAAGATCGAAGGCACACATCAAACCTCTACCCCTGGAGTTGGATACCTTGTCTGGATACTTCTCCTCTATCTCTCTCAAACCCTTCAATAGAATCTCGCCCTGCTTCCTTGCATTGTCCACAAGTTTTTCTTCCTCTATAACCTCTAGGTACTTTTGACACCTAACCATATCTATGAGATTTCCTCCAAATGTTGAGTTTATCCTACTTGATACGGTGAAAACATTATCCTTGACCTCATCAACTCTGTTGCTGACCATGATTCCGCATACTTGGGTTTTCTTTCCAAAGCAGACTATGTCTGGGTTAAAATCGAAATGTTGATATGCCCACATTTTTCCAGTTAGGCCCACTCCAGTTTGAACCTCGTCTAGAATATACATTATATCGTTCTCATCACATATCTTTCGAAGCTCTCTCAAGAATTCTCCTCTGAAGTGATTGTCTCCACCCTCTCCCTGTATGGGCTCAATTATGAGAGCAGCTATATCGTCTGGATTCTTTTCTATAGCATCGTAAATCTGCTGAATGGCAAGATTTTCTTTCTCTATAGTCTCTTTGAGGTTTTCATCCGTTAGCGGAAATTTCAGTTTTGGATTTATTATTCTTGGCCATTTAAATTTGGGGAAGTACATGGTCTTTCGAGGATCAAATGTGTTGGTCAGAGAAAGAGTATATCCTGATCTGCCATGAAAAGCCTCTTGAAAGTGTATGACTTGCTCTCCTTTTTCGCCTTTACCTTCAGCTATGTTTTTTCTTATCTTCCAGTCAAAAGCAGTCTTCAACGCATTTTCTACAGCAAGAGCGCCGCCTTCTATGAAGAAAAGATGTTTAAAGTGATCTGGCATCGCTATTCTTGCAAAAGTCTCTACAAACTCTGCCATTTCTATGGTATAGACGTCTGAGTTTGTTGGTTTGTTTACAGCTACTTCGGCGAGTTTCTTGAGGAAATCAGGCTCGAGAAGTGCAGGGTGATTACAGCCTAGAGGAGATGATGCGAAAAATGAGAAAAAATCGATGAACCATCTATCCCTCCTTGAGTCATATATCTTACAACCTTTACTTTTTCTCAGATCTAGAACGAGATCAAAACCATCCACGAGCATATATTTTGATAGAATCTTATGCACATCTTTGGGATCAATCTTGCTCATGGCAATCCCACTCGCCAGTATCTAGTGGAGGAATAAAATTGTATCGGTTTCTTGGATAAAATATTAGAAAAGGGGTATTATATGATACTGACAAATAGCGTTTTGATTTTCGGATTCACATACCCATAATCAAGGAAGAGTTTTAAAAACTGATTTTCCTTTTCTACCCACATCATGAGAATAGCTGTAGTTCTTAAAGATAGGTGTCAGCCAAAAAAATGCTCAATGGAATGCATAAAGTATTGCCCTAGAGTAAGAACGGGCGATGAAACAATAGTGATTGGAGAAGATGGAAAACCGATAATCTCTGAGGAGCTATGTGTAGGATGTGGAATATGCGTAAATAAATGCCCTTTTGATGCAATAAAGATAGTTGGCTTACCAGAAGAATTGGAAACAGATTTGGTTCATCAGTATGGCAAGAATGGTTTCAGATTATTCAGATTGCCTGTTCCAAAAGAAGGTAGTTGTGTAGGCATACTTGGTCCAAACGCTATAGGGAAAACAACAGCTATAAACATACTATCAGGAAATCTTATACCGAATCTGGGTAACATTGAAGAAGAAACCTCTTGGGATAGAGTTCTTGACAGATTCAGAGGAACAGAGATCTACAATCATCTAAAAGATGTCGTAGATGGAAATGTTAGATCCGTAGTAAAGCCCCAATACATCGATGGAATCCCAAAGATCCTTAAGGGTAAAGTGAAAGATGTTCTTAGAAACTTGAATAATTCTGATAGATTTGATTTAGTTGTCAAAAAACTGGACATGGAGAACATGCTAGGTAAGGATGTAAAAAATCTCTCCGGTGGAGAGCTGCAGGTACTAGCTATTTCTGCTGCTATGATAAAAGATGCAGATATATACTTCTTTGATGAGCCATCATCCTACCTTGATATTCATCAAAGATTAAAGGTTGCTAGAGTCATAATGGAGCTTTCCAAGGAGAAAAAAGTCATAGTGGTTGAACATGATCTTGCTATCTTAGATTTCATGTGTGACTCTGTTCATATACTATATGGAGAGGAAGGAGCTTATGGTATAGTTACCCATGCAAAGCCCGTTAGGTACGCGATAAATTCGTACATCTCAGGATATCTTAAAGAAGAGAATATTAGATTTTCCGAGCCAATAGAATTTCACGAACACCCTCCAAAAGAGAGACTAGATCTTCCCTTGCTTATAACGTTTGAAAAGCTTGTAAAGAGATTTAGTGACTTCGAGCTGAGAGTAGAAACCGGGGCCATAAGATCTGGCGAAGTTATAGGTGTAGTAGGTCCAAACGCTATAGGAAAAACAACTTTTGTTAAGATGCTTGCTGGAGTGATAAAGCCAGACGAGGGTAAGGTAGACAGAGAGGTGAAGGTTAGTTACAAGCCCCAATATCTATCAGCTGAGTCTGACGATCTTGTCAGAGATATTCTTTTTAAGTCTGCAGAGAAGTTGTTTACATCTACATTCCACAAGGTAGAGATATTCGATGCTCTAGATATAAGAAATCTCATGGAAAAGCCCCTATCCTCTCTATCTGGAGGAGAGCTTCAAAGATTGGCAATAGCCATATGCTTATCTAAAGATGCAGACCTCTATCTCCTAGATGAACCCTCAG